>CAMOYC010000008.1 GCA_946629665.1 uncultured Lachnospiraceae bacterium | reverse complement strand
GCAAAAGCTTTCTTCCTCTCCTCATCGCTTAAAGGCGGTCTTCTCTCTGCCGTGGCGGATGTCGAAGTCTTTCTGTCGATCGCGGCCGAAGTCTGACCTTTCTTTCCGGCTGAATCCGATGGCGGTCTTTTCTTGCCCGGGGAGGCCGATGAAGGTCTGGATGATGACCTTTTCCTTCCCGTGCTGCCGGCCGATGAAGGTCTTCTCTTTCCCCGTGAAGCCGAAGCAGACGTCCTTTTTCCGGACGAAGCAGAAGTCGATCTCTTCCTTTTAGAGGAATCAGATGCCGGCGGTCTCGGCTTTCCTGCCTTATTATTATTTATGTTTGGCATTATGATAACGCCCTGGGAATTTGAAGAATCTCCTGTTCTTCCCTCTGAATTCTGAATGGGATCACCCTGGCGTCCATCTTCTCTGTCACTCATAAAAGGATCTCCTCCACCTGTCATCATTTGGAATAATCTGTTTTATTATAATCCATTTCCCATATAGAATGCAAGCTAATTATGAAAATGGGACAGATAGTCATCAAAAGTCAGCTGGTCTGTCTCAGGCAGGTCTTTCAGGATTCCCAGTTCTACCATTTTCTCCACGATGGTCTTGCTGACCCTGGTCCGGTCCCTGAAATTGGTCAGAGAGGAGAAGGGCCCCTGGGCAGCGGCTTCCTCCACCTGCTCACAGGCCTTGTCGCCGAGGCCTTCTACCGAGGACAGGGGCGGCATGATCTTGCCGTCGATGATCAGGCATTCCCGGGCTTTCGCCTTGTAGATGTCAATGGGCAGGAATTCGAATCCTCTTGCATACATCTCCTGGGCCAGTCTGCCGTCCCGGATGGTATCCTGGTCTTTCTTGGTCTGCTGGTCCTTGGGAAGCTTCTGCAGCTCCTCCAGTTCTCTGGCCAGCCTCTCCGGCCCCTGGCACATGGTCTCATAAGAAAATGCGGAGGCCCGGATCGCAAAAAATGCAGCATAGTAGGCCAGGGGATGATGGACCTTGAACCAGGCAACCCGCCATCCCATCATAACGTAGGCCGCAGCATGGGCCTTTGGGAACATGTACTTGATCTTTTTGCAGGACCAGATATACCAGTCTGGCACGCCGTGGGCCAGCATATCCTCTTCCCATTCCGGTTTCAGGCCTTTGCCCTTGCGGACAGCTTCCATGATAGTGAAGGATTTTTCCTGCTCGAGCCCCATGTTGATCAGGTAGGTCATGATATCATCACGACAGCAGATGGCGGTGGAGATCTCCGCCTTTCCCTCCTCGATCAGGGTCTGGGCATTGCCCAGCCACACATCCGTACCGTGGGACAGGCCGGAGATACGCACCAGGTCCGAGAAACACTGGGGCTTGGCATCCTTCAGCATCTGCATGACAAACTCCGTACCGAATTCCGGGACCCCGAGAGACCCCATCTCGACCCCTCCGATGTCCTCCGGCTTGATCCCCAGGATCTCGGTCCCCTTGAAAAGGGCCATGACATCCTTGTCATCCAGGGGCACATCCGTAGCCTTGAGACCGGTGATGTCCTCCAGCCGTCTGATCATGGTAGGATCGTCATGGCCGAGGATATCCAGCTTCAGCAGGTTGTGGTCGATGGAATGGTACTCAAAATGGGTGGTGACGATATCCGTATGCATATCGTTGGCCGGATGCTGGATGGCAGTGAACTCATAGATATCGTGCTCATGGGGCACGACGATGATCCCTCCCGGATGCTGACCGGTGGTCCTCTTCACACCGGTGCAGCCTTCCGCGATCCGCTCCATCTCGCATCGGCGTTTTCTGATATTTCTTTCTTCATAATATTTATACACATATCCGAAGGCGGTCTTCTCCGCCAGGGTTCCGATCGTTCCTGCCCGGAACGCCTTCCCCTCGCCGAAGATCACCTCCACATAGCGGTGGGCTTTGGCCTGGTATTCACCGGAGAAGTTCAGGTCGATATCCGGCTCCTTGTTGCCCTTGAATCCAAGGAAAGTCTCGAAGGGGATATCGTGTCCTTCCTTGATCAGCGGGTTGCCGCACCTGGGGCAGTCCCGGTCCGGCATATCGCATCCGGACATGCCCTTCATAGTGTAGGGCTTCACATACTCGGAATCAAAGTCCACAAAATGACATTTGGGACAGATGTAATGGGCAGACAGAGGATTTACCTCGGTGATGCCGGACATGGTTGCCACAAAGGAGGAACCGACGGATCCCCGCGAGCCCACCAGGTAACCGTGGTCCACGGAATCCCACACCAGCTTCTGGGCGATAATGTACATGACCGCAAAACCGTTGGAGATGATGGAATTCAGCTCCCTCTGCAATCTCTCCTCCACGATCTCCGGCAGGTCTTCTCCGTAGATCTCGTGGGCCTTATCATAGCAGATCTTAGTCAGGGTTTCGTCAGACTTCGGGATGACCGGAGGACATTTGTCCGGGTGTACCGGAGAGATCTTCTCGATCATGTCTGCGACCTTGTTGGTGTTCTCGATCACGACCTCCCGGGCCTTCTTTTCCCCCAAGTAGGCGAATTCGTCCAACATCTCCTCCGTGGTACGGAGGTAGAGGGGCGCCTGATGGTCTGCGTCAGCAAAGCCCTTGCCTGCCATCAGGATCCGGCGGTAAAGTTCATCCTCCGGATCAAGAAAATGCACATCACAGGTCGCTACCACCGGCTTGCCGCACTTTTCTCCCAGCTCGACGATCCGGCGGTTATAATTGCGCAGGTCCTCCTCATCCCGGGCATCAAAGCGGTCGCTTTCGATCATAAACCGGTTGTTCCCGATGGGCTGGATCTCCAGGTAATCATAGAACTCCGCAATCTCCATCAGCTCCTGCTCACTCTTTCCCCTCACCAGAGAAGAAAACAGCTCTCCTGCCTCACAGGCAGAGCCCAGGATCAGGCCCTCCCGGTATTTCCGGATCAGGCTCATGGGCATGCGGGGCCTGCGGTTGAAATAATCCAGATGGGAAGCTGACACCAGCCGGTTCAGGTTCACCCTGCCGGTTTCGTTCCGGATCAAAATGATCCCATGGTAGGTGGGTGCTTTCCGGATCAGGTCCGGGGAAATCTGCCCCATTTCATTTAATTCTTCTAAAGTATATACATTTTTTTCTGCCAGCATCTGCACGAAGCGCAGGTACACTTCCGCGGTTACCCGGGCGTCATCTACCGCCCGGTGGTGGTGTTCCTGGTGGATCCCGAGATGCTTGCACACCGTGTTGAGCTTGAACTTGCTCAGAGATGTGAGCAGCAATCTTGCCATCTGGACCGTATCAAGGACGGTAAAATCAACCGGGATCCCCATCCGGGCTGCTTTCGCCTCAATAAAGCCCACGTCAAAGTCCGCATTGTGGGCAGCGAGAGTGCATCCCTGGCAAAACTCCAGAAATTCCGGCAGGATCTCTTCAATCGTCTTTGCATCTTTCACCATCTCATCATCGATACTGGTCAGCTCCGTGATGTGGTAGGGGATCGGTCTGCCCGGGTTGACGAAAACACTGTAGTTGTCTATGACTTTACCGCCTGAGACCTTTACCGCCCCAATCTCGATGATCTCGTCATTCTGCGCGCTGAAACCTGTGGTCTCCAGGTCAAATACCACGCAGTCATCGCTGAGGTTCTGGCCTCTGGCATTCCTGACCAGTTTCTTCAGATCATTGACAAAATATCCTTCCACCCCGTAGATAATCTTAAAGGGATCATCCGGTTTGATACAGTGGTTGGCGATGGGGAAGGCCTGCAGGACGCCGTGATCTGTGATGGCAATGGCCTTATGGCCCCAGTCCCTGGCCCGGTTTATCACTTTTTTGATATCGACCACGCTATCTAAGTCACTCATGACCGTATGCAGGTGGAGTTCCACCCGCTTGTCCAGACTCTTATCCATCCTTTTGGGCCGGAAATCAGAGATTGGCTTGATTCCGGTGATGGAGGACAGGGTGAGCTCTCCCTCGAAATCATCCATGCGGGGAGCCCCCTTCACTTTGTAGAATTTACCCTCCCGGAACTCTTCAAGAAGGTCCGGAAGCTTGTCGTTGGCAATGAAAATCTTGCCGATGATGCTGTCGGTAAAGTCCGTGATCTGAAAGCTGACGATCGTCCTCTCCCGCTTGATCTCCCGCAGGTCGAGAGCACGGATCTGGCCGCGGACAACGATCTGGCCAATCTCGTCAGTCACTTCGAGAAGGGGAACCAGCTCACCGCTGCAGTCCCGGCCGTAGATCACGTCCGGATCCCGGGAAGGACGTGTCCGGCGGAAAGCCTTCTGCCTTGCCCGCTCCTCATAGTAATTGCCCCGGTAGCCGCCCCGGCGGCCTTCGGTATTCTTTTCTTCTTTTCCGTTCTGTTTCCCGTCTTTTCCCTCACGGGAATCCGCCGAAGACTCCTGGATCTGTTCCATAACCTGTTCCACTTCAAGGCCCAGCCGGTGGATCATGGACTGCTGCAGCCGGTCATCTTCCAGGGGCTGGTAGCGGATCCGGACATCGATGGTCATTTGGAAACGACGCTTCATCAAATCCGTAAAAAACTTTATCACCCATTTTTCCTTGTTGCGGGAAAGGAAAGTATCTTCCAGAGTGATGAACAAAACGCTGTCAAAGGCCGCCCAGGATGCCCTCCCGACCAGTCTCTGCTCCAGGTGGCCAACCCGGCCGGTCTCCTCCAGGATACTGTTCCAGTACTCCTTAAGGACCTGCTCCAAGGTGTAGGAGGAAGGCAGGTTATAGCTGTCCTCGATCCGCACAAAGATCCTGGTCTTGTCAAACAGCTGCCGCTTGATCTCATAGGCAATCTTATTCACTTTGCCCTTGCTCAGCAGATATTTGCTCCGGGTGTAGATGACGAGCTCGTCCGTATGCTCTTTAAGCACCACCTTGTCCACCTCTGTGTGGGACATGGCGAAATCAAGATCTTCCGGTATCTGAAAAGAAGGGAATACTTCTTTAAAAGGTTTGCTCTGTGCCAAAATGATCACTCCTGTATCAGAAAAGGGAATCCTAAATCATTAGCATTCCCTTTTTGGTAATTCATCTGTTAAACTATGAATCCTGCACCGAATCAGTCAAGAAGAAAATCTTTTAATTTCCTGCTTCTGCTCGGATGTCTTAACTTTCTCAATGCCTTGGCTTCGATCTGACGGATACGCTCTCTGGTAACATCAAATTCCTTGCCGACTTCCTCGAGAGTCCGTGTCTTGCCGTCGTCCATGCCAAAACGGAGACGGATTACTTTCTGTTCCCTGTCAGTCAGGGAGGACATAGCCTGGTTCAGCTCCTCCTTCAGCATGGAGAAGGAAGCGGAATCCATCGGAGACAGGGAGTTCTCGTCCTTGATGAAATCTCCCAGCTGGCTGTCTTCTTCCTCTCCGATCGGAGAATCCAGGGATACGGGATCTCTGGAAGTTTTCAGGATCTCGTCGATCTTGGCAACCGGCATGTTCATCTTCTGTGCGATCTCTTCATTGGTAGGTTCCCTGCCAAGTTCCTGGAGCAGCATTCTTGAGGTACGTAACGTCTTGTTGATGGTCTCGACCATATGTACCGGAACGCGGATCGTCTTGGCAGTATCCGCAATACCTCTTGTGATCGCCTGGCGGATCCACCAGGTGGAGTAGGTAGAGAACTTGTTGCCCTTTTTATAATCAAACTTTTCGACAGCTTTCATCAGGCCCATGTTTCCTTCCTGGATCAGGTCAAGGAAAGACATGCCTCTGCCGACATACTTCTTTGCAATGCTGACAACGAGACGAAGGTTGGCTTCGATCAGCTGGGCTCTGGCCTGCTCATCGTTCTTCTCGATCCGCTGGGCAAGGAATACTTCCTCATCTACTGTGAGCAGGGGAATATTGCCGATCTCCTTCAGATACATACGAACAGGGTCTTCAAGACTTACTCCCTCTAAGATATCCTCTTCCGGAATGATCTCCACTTCCTCATCGTCATCGAGAAACTCATCACTGTCATCTGCATTCTCACTGGTATTAAGTACATCTACATTATGCTTTTCAAAGAAATCGAGGATCCACTCAAAGTCATCCGCAGTCAGGGTAATATTCTCAAAGGCATCGTTGATCTCCTTGTACTCGAGAACATTCCTGTTTTTCTGGGCCTGCTTCATGAGTGCTTCCATAATGTTTGAGTACTCTAATCTTTTTTCGTCCATTTTTTACCTCCTGTCATCCGATCGATAAGATGCGTTTCACTTCTTTGCACATATCTTCCGTCTCACAGACCGTATCATGAAGAACCGGTGCGCTGCGGATGTCCTCGATCGCCTGAGGGATCTTAACTCCTGACAGTTTGTTCAGTTCATCGATCAGCTCGAAATCGCTCCTGTTGTCATAGGACGGATCGATGGCATTCATCACGCTTCTTGTAAACTTGTAGGGGCTGGCGGTGGAGGCAATCACCGTCTTCCTCCCATCCTTCGTCTCCTCTTTGTACTTTCTGTACACACTGTCCGCCACCGCAGTGTGGGTATCCATGATGTAGCCTTCCGCTTCATACATGGCTTTGATGGCCTGTGCGGTTTCCTGCTCACTGGCATAATTCCCGTAAAATGCATCCATCTGCCGGCGCATCTCATCGGTCACGGTGTAACGTCCCGTCTCATTCAGGGACCGCATCAGTTCTTTATTCTTATCGGCATCTCTTCCCGCAGTCTGGTAGATCAGACGCTCCAGGTTACTGGAGATCAGGATGTCCATGGAAGGAGACGATGTGAGGATGAACTCACGGTTTCTGTCATAGCATCCTGTGGAGAAGAAGTCGAACAGTACCTTATTCTCATTGGAAGCACAGATGAGCTTCGCGATCGGCGTGCCCATCAGCTTCGCGTAGTAAGCAGCCAGGATATTCCCGAAATTACCGGTGGGAACCACAACATTGATCTCCTCACCTTCCCGGATCTCCCCCCTGGCCAGGAGAGCCGCATAAGAGTATACATAATAGACAACCTGGGGTACAAGCCGTCCGATATTGATCGAATTCGCAGAGGAGAACTGATATCCGGCGGCGTTCATCTCTTCAGCCAGGACAGGGTCCTGGAACATTTTCTTCACGCCGGTCTGGGCATCATCAAAGTTGCCTTCGATACCGATCACGTAGGTATTCTCTCCCCGCTGGGTTACCATCTGCCTCTCCTGGATCGGACTCACGCCATGTTTCGGATAAAAGACGATGATCCTGGTTCCCGGCACATCCGCAAAGCCCGCCAAAGCTGCCTTGCCGGTATCTCCGGATGTTGCCGTGAGGATCACGATCTCATTCCGGACATGGTTCTTCTTCGCACTGGTCGTCATCAGGTAAGGGAGAATGGATAAGGCCATATCCTTAAATGCGATCGTCGCACCATGGAACAGTTCAAGAAAATAAGCATCTTTTTTCTTAACTAGGGAGGCGATACTTTCCGTATCAAACTTGGAGTCATAGGCACTGCGGATACAATGCTTTAACTCTTCCTCTGTAAAGTCGGTCAGATACAGCTTCATCACTTCGTAGGCGATCTCCTGGTAGCTCATCTGGGCCAGCTCGGAAAAAGACCGGTCAAGAGCCGGGATCTCGGATGGCACAAACAATCCGCCTTCATTTGCAAGGCCTTTCAGGATCGCTTCTGAAGCCTGCACTGTCTCGGATGCATTTCTGGTACTATTATAAACCAAACCCATGGTGTCCTCCGTTCTATGGTTAATAATCATTCATAATCATTTGAAACTTCCCAATTATAGCATATAGAAAATGCAATCTCAAGGGTAAGTTATACATTTTATTCCGGATTTCATTCCGGGATCAGGCTGTAATCCGGGTTTTTTTGCTGTCTGCCGTGGATATCATTTCGTCTCACGGCGACCGTCAGCAGGATGATCCCGGCCAGGATCAAGGCCAGTGCAGCCACCTTATAAAATGAAAAAATAAACAGAGTGCTGGAATTGTTGATTCCCAGATGATTGCAGAGCGCGTTGGCAATCCCGTTATCGCCGGTAATATTTACATAGTAACCCATACCGGAAGTGACGGGATTAAAAGCCAGGATCATCAGGAAAAGAAATGAGAGCTGCCCGGCCGGAATCTGACTGTTCTGGCCGGCGACCGCCAGCGCCCGGAGGGTCTCTGTGACCATGAAGGTCCCAAAGCAAAAACAGGCCACAATGATAAAATGCAGGGCGAAAGCTCTGATTCCGGAGGAACTGACGCTAAAAGAAAAGATTGCCACCGCTCCGGCCCAGAAGGAAAAAAGAATCATCATCAGGCCAAGCCGGATGATATCCCGCCAGCTGACACCACTGTAGACGCTGAACAAAGTCAGGATCGGCACCCCGGAAATCCAGAGCAGCACGTTCACAAACATGATCAGATACATTTTGGAAAGCACATAGTTTTTGGCAAAGCCGGGGATCACGACAAAATGATCCGGTATATTATTCTCCTTGTCCGAGGAAAAATAGGACCAGACATTGAAGGGGGTTATCAGGATCACGAAAAGCAGCTGGATCAGACTCAGCATAAAAAACTGGGTCCGGTAGGTAGCCGGACTGTAATAATAACCGCCGGAAAGGGATTCCGCATTAATAAACAGGAAGGCGATGGACACAAAGGCGATGATCGCATCATAAAAAATGACCATCAGGGCCAGCCGGATATTCCTGCCTTCCCGCAGTAATTCAGTTAATAGTAATGGATTTCTCATTTTTTATACCTCTTGGAAGCAGTTGGCCTAACCTCTCAGTATATCGTCCAGGTTCATCCGGTCTCTGTTATAATTCTGGATCAGGGCTCCGGATGCCACCAGCTGGGTCAGGAGCTGAGCCTCTTCTCTCTCATCGCCGGTGAAGCGGAAAAGGACATCCCGGTCCACAACGGTAACCCGTTCCACGAGAGGGTTCAGTTTCAGGATTGCCAGCGCATTCTCCATCTTATCAAGGACATGCATGCTGACCGGACTCTTGTTGGTGATCTCCTCAAAAACATCCTCGATGGAGCCGTGGATCATGTTGCGGCCATCCTCAATCACCGCCAGATCAGTAAGGAATCCGTACAGTTCCGGATACATCTGGGAATTGATCAGGATGGATATGCCTGATTCGCAAAGATAAGCGAGTATATTGACCATACGGTCTCTGGCTTCTCCGTTGATCATCTCGAAAGGCTCATCCAGGATAAGCCAGGCCGGCTCATGCAATACTGCGGTGCCCAGGCTCATAAAGGGAAGCTGGTCGTGGGCGAGCTGCTCGATATAAGCATCCCTGAATTCGGTCAGACCTACCAGCTCCAGAACTTCCTCCATACGGACCCGCCGGTTGCGGCCTGCCACCTGGTACATGGTCAGGATCAGGTCATAAAACTCCTCGACTTTCAATTTGTCATAATAAGAGGGTTTCTGTCCCATAAAACCAATGAAGCGGTAGCTTTCGCTGTCCGGCGCGTAGACATCCTCCTCGTCCGCCAGGATCCGGCCGGAATCCGGCCGGAAAGTACCTGCGGCAGATCTGACCAGCACGCTGCGGGCTTCATGGTCCATGCCGAAAATACCATAAACGGAGCCATCCGGAATCTGCAGGGAGAGCTTCTCGATATATGTTATATTGTCTCTCGATAGAGTTACATCCTGAAATTCAAGCATACAGCCTCCCTTTTGGTCAATTCGTATTATTCATGTTTTTCAGTACCAGAGAGAGGATCGGCGCAGAACTTTCGGTCTCGTCGTCATCCAACTGGTATGAAAGGACCATCTGATTCATTTCTGATATATAAGGTTCCAGACTTTCACAGTTCATGGTCGAGCTGACCGTATTCATGATCGGCTCATCCTGTTTTGTCTGGTAATTATAGGCGTAGATCTTCCCCTGGAAACCGTCTCTTCCCCGGGTCATGCTCCAGACGATCTTACTGGAATCAAACTGGTAGACTGCCCGTGTCTCCGGCTTATCCAGAGTGTCATCCGGCAGGGACGGCAGTTCTTCCGGATTGACCAGGGAATTCAGATTGATATTGGAAAGATAGGTGTATCCTGCCTTACTGAAGTCCACGTGGTTCACATACATGGACAGACAGTTCCGAAGCATGTTCTGGTCGGAAAAGAGCGTGTATTCTTCGCTGTCGTTCACTCCGATGACCAGAAGCTGGTCCCGGCCCTCCGTTCCGGTCATATATTTCTGCCGGACCAGTTCCATGATATTGGAGATCACCATGGGGTCCTGCGAATCTGTAAGTTCCAGGGAATCGAGTTCATATGTATTGAACCCCTTCACATCTTTTCCGCTGACGATCCTCTCACTGCCGGCTTTCATCTCTCCCAGGATCAGATACTGGTTACCCCGAACGAGTATCACCTTATCCATATCCTGGTCACTGACGTTGACGACTCTTCCTGAAAAAGAGGCGTCGGTGGCCTTGAGATCAGTCTTAAATACCATGGAATTCCTCTGGTCATCATCCCTCAGCAGCCGAAGCACCCAGGATTCGCCCGGGATCGCTTTGGCAAATTCCAGCTCATACCCGTATCGGGTATGATTGAGGGTCATGGTCTCGCCGGACAGACTGTAAGTCTCAGACTCGCTGGTCTCCGTACGGTAGTCGTAATCGATGGGTTCCACGGTCTTCACGGAACTCAGGAGGCCCACACTCTTCTTCTCGCCGTCCTCATTCTGGTAGAGCAGGTAGATCCGGTCCTGGTTTTCCTGGTCATCGATCAGGCGGAAAGCGGACAGAGAATTCACTGCTCCCCGGACAAGTCCGAAAGAATGGACCGCCACCACAATGGTAAAGGCAAGGGAAAGGACCGGGATCACGATCCAGATATATTCCCTGATCGTATATTTTCTCAAAAGATAATATGCACCGAGCACAATAAGGCCCAGATAGACCATAAAAAAGACAGAATAATAAAATACGTTGGGCAGGCCGGATTGCAGATAAGAATACAGGGTATTCTCCACCGTCCATTCCTGCAGCTCCCGGTCGGCAACCTGATCAAACTCATTAAGACAGGGCGAGATCAATGCTTTTACGATCTTCTTGCGGTTGTTCCACTGTCTGAATGACTCGTCTGCCAGGCTGAACCGCAGTATTTTGACATGTCCCCTGCCAATCGGTCTGCTGACGCAGTTGGAGTACATGACCGGATCATGCAGCGACCATTCCGGCTCGTTCTTAAAGATCAGGCTGCTCAGATTAAGGCTGATCGTCTCCGACCCTGTGTTGCCGACATCAAAGCTGGCCCTTTCTTCCTGGCACTGGCCTGCGCTGACGCCAAGCATTTTCTTCAGGCCTTCCAGGGTGCTTGCCCCCCTCTTGCCGGCTCCGACGATCAGATAGCCTCCCCGGGCTGTCACGAATTCCCGTAAGGCTTTCAGCTGGGCTTTACTGAGCCTGTCTGTATTGAAATCGTCGATCAGGATCGCCGAGACCGCAGCAAGGCCTTCCAGTTTGTCCGGAAAGCTCTTCTCGTTCATGCGGAGCATCTTGATACCAACGTTGCCATCTGTGTAGGGGAGGGTGTAACCGTCCATGTAAGAAAGTTTGCCGTAACTGCTGGAAAGGACCCCGATCACGAGATCGTCATATTGGGTCTCTTCTTCGTTTTCTCCCGCTTTCCTGGCCCAGTCCGACAGGATCGTCCTGGAAATCTGCTCATTGCCAAAGGAATCAAGGATCGCAAAAAAGAAGCAGGACGGCTCCGCCAGATCCGGCACCATCAGCTCAATTGTCTGAGGAGTTCCCTTCCTGCAGTTTATTGCGGCCTGATAGCTGATCCCCTCTCCCCGCTGTCCGGGCAGGGAGATCCTCATGATGCCGTCAAAGCTTTCTTCCTTGCACTGGATGGTCATGGTAACAGGCATGGTCCGGCCCCGGAACAGACAACCGTACGTGCCGAAGATCACCCGGCCGTACACTTCCCCGGTCTCGAAATCATAGCACTTTCCCGTTGTGTTCTCAGGCTCGGACTCCTGGAAGGTGACAGGCTGTTTTTCCGGCCGGGACTGCCGGTGGCAGCCGTAAAACCAGAAAGTGATCGCGCTGATCAGGAGCACAAACAATATGATTATCTTTTTGTAGGTTCGAAACAAATCATTGATCATGCAAGGATCCTCTCATCTTTCATGCAGCTTTTAAGCTTCCTCACTGATGTCGATCTGACTTCCTGCAACAGGCAGTTCTATCTGGAAGCAGGTTCCCGTCTCATCGCTGGATGCCCATATCTTGCCTCCGTGGAGGTTTACGATGTTCTTGGTGATCGCCAGACCCAGTCCGGTTCCTCCGGTCTGGAGAGACCGGGAATTCTCCACCCTGTAGAACTTATCAAATATCTTATCCAGCTTCTCGGCAGGTATCACTCTTCCGTAATTTATGATGGAGATGACCGCACACTTGCCCTCTCTTCCGGTCTTCACTTCCACGACCTTGCCGTCCGATCCGTATTTGACCGCGTTGGACATCAGGTTGCCCACCGCCCTGGCCAGCAGCTCTCCGTTTCCTTCGACATTGAGAGCTCCCTCGCAGAAATCGGTCTTGCAGGTGAGCTGGTTTTCCATGAAGCTCGGGTAGAATTCATCGACCAGCTGGGGCACAAAAAGATTAAGGTCAAGAATCTCTTTCCGAATCTTCACCTTATCCTTGTCATATCTTGTATAATCAAAAAGAGCCTTGACCAGCGTCTCGAGCTGTCTGGCTTTCGCTGACACGATATCCAGGTACTTCTGCTTCTGCTCCGGGGTAAGAAAATCGCCCTGGTTCAGCAGGTCCAGATATCCCAGAATGGAGGTCAGAGGCGTCCGGAGGTCATGGGCCACATTGGTGATCAGCTCATCCTTGGTCCGCTCGACTTCCTTCTGGTTCTCCAGTAATTCATACAGGTTTTTCCGCATCTCATTGATGGATCCCGCGATCTCGGAGAATTCATCCTCTCCCTTTACAGGGATCTCTTCCGTCAGACTGCCGGACTTCATCTTCTCGATCCCGGCGATGATCTCCCGGACATACATCACGAAATTATGGGAAATCAAAATAAAATACATCACCATCAACAGCAATGTAAACAGAACGATCACGAACAGATCGAGCGCAGCTGACCGGGTCATGGTAAAGGTCTTCCACAAAGACAGATTCCCCTGCCCGCTGGCATTCCATATTCGGCGGTATTCTCCCGCAACAACCTGGGTTTCATACAGGTAAACACCCGCAAAAATAAGACCTTCCGTTATAAAAGTCGCCAGTATGCTTAAAAACATATACCGGACCATCTTATAACGGAAGCTTCTGAATCTTCTAACCTTCAATTTTGTAACCGACCCCCCATACTGTCTTCAGGATCTTCGGGCTTCGGGAATTATCCTCGATCTTCTCCCGCAGTCGCCGGATGTGCACCATGACGGTATTGTTCACTTCGTACACCTTCTCATTCCAGACCCTCTCAAAGATCTCATCCGTAGAGAATACCCGGTCCGGATTGGAAGCAAGCAGGTAAAGGATGCCGAATTCGATCGGCGTCAGGGCGATCTCCTTGCCCTTCTTCTTTACCACATGGGCCGCCTTGTTGATCACCAGATCCTGGATCACGATCTCATCGCCGGCCTGATTCTCTTCCATGTCCGCCGTCTGGATCACCGTGTAGCGCTTCATCTGGGACTTCACCCTGGCAAGCAGCTCCAGCGGATGGAAAGGCTTGGTCAGATAATCGTCAGCTCCGGTGCCGAACCCGACGATCTTGTCCATATCTTCCGCCTTGGCAGACAGGATCAGGATCGGAATGTTGCTGGTCTTGCGGATCGTGCGGCAAACCTCAAGGCCATCGATCCCGGGCATCATGATGTCCAGGATCAGCATGCGGACTTCCGGGTGCTCTGCGAGCATCGTAAGACACTCCTCCCCGTCCGATGCTTTCAGCACCTGATATCCGTCATTCACAAGGTAGATCTCCACGAGATCCGCGATTTCTTTATCATCATCAACCACTAAAATACTGGTGTTTTTCTCCATAATAATACCTCTGTCCAATGCAGATTTTTACTGCTTTTTTGAAAAAGCAACAAAATTCAAGTCATTTATTATCATATCTTATATATTTTACCATAATTATATGACAAAAGTCCTTACGAACTTCTTACCTTGGCCTTCCCTTGACTTTGCCTGACAACTCTGCTAAAATTACGTGGATTTTAAGAGTCGGATAAATGATCGCTCCGCCAGGTGCCGAAAGGCCGTCGGAGAGGAAAGTCCGGGCTTCGCAGGGCAGGGTGCCGGATAACGTCCGGTGGAGGCGACTCCAAAGACAGTGCAACAGAAATAAACCGCTGCGCCCCGCGCAGTAAGGGTGGAAAGGCGAGGTAAGAGCTCACCGATCTCCTGGTAACAGGGGATGCCATGTAAACCTCACCCGAAGCAAGACCGAACAGGGAACAAGGGCCCGGCCCGGGCCGTTTCCAGGTAGGTCGCTGGAGCCTGCTGGTAACAGCAGGTCGAGACAGATGATCATTCACGACATAACCCGGCTTATCGTCCGGCTCTTAACCTTTCTTAAATCAATTTTTATCCATTGATCATTCACAGTTCATTCATTGTCCTTAATTCATCACCAATTATTCCACTAATCTTCTGATCGTAATAATATGAGCGTAATTCGCATCGGATATCATGATATCATTCCTGGGATTGCTGGCGTGGACGATGCGCCCGTCCCCCATGTAGATCGCCACATGACCGTTATAGCAGATCAGGTCTCCCGCTCTGGCCATGGAAAGGTCTGAGACTGCTGTTCCGTAAGATCTCTGGCCGGCGGAGGAATGGGGTAAAGCAACTCCGAATTGCTCAAAGATCCTCATGGTGAATCCGGAGCAGTCCGTCCCGTCGGTAAGGCTGGACCCGCCGTACACATAAGGATTCCCCAGGAACCGGACCGCGTAGGCGATCACATCGTCACCGGCTCCACTGCTTTCTCCAGCCACTTTCACCTGGCATCTGCAGGTGGTATCCCCGTCCCGGAGGAGCAGGTCCGTTTCTCCGGATCTCAGTGCAATAAAATGATCATCCTTATAAAAGAGCATTTTCTCATCATACTCATAATCCCTGCTGTCCGTTCCTTCTGCATATAGATCGAAAGTCTCTCCGACAGAGCCCTCCCATTCGTGGATGTTCAGCCGGACGTCCCTGACCTCGATCGTCTTCTTCAGGCGGATCTTCTCGACGCCTGTATCCACCGTTGCCTTGATTTTCACCTGGCCGGTCTCATCTCTTTCCAGAAAGGCAGTCTGCCCTTCCGAAGAGTCCACTCCTTCCCATTTCACCTTATAGGTAGGAAGGATATTTTTTATGGTAAGTTCCTGCCGGTCTCCCAGACCCATGTTGCTGCCGAGGATCTTCAGGTTCTGGTCCCCTTTCGAGGCAACAACGATCTCCTTTTCGGCATCATCGATCTTTATGTGAAAAGATGCTTTCCCGGCATTTTTAATTCGCAGTCTGGCCCGGTCTTCCGAGACGGATTCCACCTCATAGATCTCATTATCCGGGAAAGAATATTCCCCGTTACTGTCCTGAGGCAGATTGGCAAGCCGCAGGGTGACAAGGTCATCCTTTTCCACATGGACCACCTTTCGGGAGTCTCCCACCAGGGAAATGTCCTCCGCCCCGCATCTGAGCCGGGGAGTCAGGACCTGCACCTGGCAGGTATAAGGATGGCCGTCTAAACTGGCGCTCACCTGGGATACCCCATAGGAGACGGCCGTGACAGAACCGTCATCGACGGAAACCGCATCCCCTTCCACCTTCCAGATTGGGTTCCTTTCTGTGCCAAGCAGTTTCAGAAGATGCTGCTCTCCGAGTCTCAGCCTGATCGTCTCCTCCGACAGGGCCGGTTCTTCCACCTTGACAGGTATCTCAACCGTTTTCCAAAGATAGCTGGCCTTAACCAGGGCTTCCCCGGTCTTTTTGGCCCGGATCTTTCCGGCCCGGACCGAGACGCAGGATGGATCGTCGGATCTCCAGATCAGATTCCTCTCATGATTGGGTTGCAGCACGGTACTGTCTCCGGAGGTCATGATCACTTCCTGCCTGTCCAGGGCCAGGTCATGGCTCACGTAGGCTTCTCTCCCGGCAAAGGCCAGAATGAGGATCAGAAAGACCACACAGAGAGCATTCCACCGTGTCATATTCAATAGGTCTTTATTATCCATGGTTTATTCTTCCATTGTTTTAAGCAGTTTTTCGATAACCTGAATCTCTTTCTTCAGGGCGTCCGCCCTTTCTTTTCTCCTCTTCCAGCCCGACATATCTCCGATCATCATGTGGAGCTTCAGGAGGATCCCCTTGTCCTTGGCCTTTTTCCCGGCCAGATAAGACCGATAGACGGGATCTTTGTTTTCTACCAGGTATCTGCCGTAGCAGTAATAGCTTTCCAGGTCCGTATCACCTACAAAGATCTCTTTCCCGGGAAGGGCCCGGATTACCAGATAGTATTTGTCGTCTTCCTTGAGGAACCATTCCCGGTCGATTCGGTAGGCCTGCTCATGGAGCAGCCGGCGCACCTTCTCCCACTCTGACTGGGGCTGAAGGACCAGCTCGGTCCCTGCCTGGAGGAATTCCGGATGGGCAGCCAGCAGCTTGCTCATCAGGTCGCCTCCCATGCCGGCAAAAATGGCGGTGTCAATCTCTTCCGGGCTGATCGGGTCTAAGCCGCTGCCCAGACGGGTCTCAATACGGTCTGAGAGACCGGCTTTTTTAATGTGGGCCGCTGCCCGCTCCAAAGGCCCCCGATTCACATCCGAGGCGATCGCGTGGGGACAGGTTCCCGCCCCTACCAGGGCGATCGGCACATAGGCGTGATCGGTCCCGATGTCTGCGAGCCGGTTTCCGGGTGTCACGGCATCGGCTACCGTTTGCAAACGTTTTGACAGATCCATAGATTTCCCTTTCTTTCTATCGTTTCAGTTCCAGTTCCTGTATCTCTTTCTTTTGCCGGATCAGTTTTTGCCACTCCACGATATCCGAAGTATGGACCATCTGCTCCTCGATGCTGGCCAGTTTCACCTTGCGGACCACGTCGGTGAGGGCCTTGTCCCTGTCCTCCTCGGATATTCCGAAATCCAGCTTGGCATGGAAGAGGGAGGCAACCTCCTTCTGGTCCTCCGCATCCGTGAACCGGTCTATGATCCTGGCGGGTTTCAGTTCTTCTCCCTGTTCCAGCTGGTCAAAAAGCATGATCGCCACAGAGTGATATAAGGGAGTCAGAAAATCATCCGGCCCTACCACTTTGCTTACAACAGGATATAGTTCCGGATAGTCTGTGAGCCAGGTCAGCAGGATCCGCTGGGGCTGGTTTTTGGACATTTTCTTCTTTTCTTCCCGGCGCTCCCTGGTCTCCGGCTCCTTCTTGTAGCGGTCTCCCGCCTGTTCCAGCTGGTAGGACATGCCGTAGCGTTCCACCAGTTTCTCCAGCTCTTTCCGGTTGATCATAAACCGGTTGGCGGCAGCTGTCACATAGTTATCTCTCTCAATGGAGTCCTCGATCCGGGACAGGTTCTTTGCGGCCGCATGGATAAATTCCGTCCGGCTGTCCGGGTTCTTCTGGTCATAGTTTTCAGAGAGGCAGTCCAGTTCAAACATCCGGCCCGGCCGGGCTTCCTCGATCCGTTTCTGATAAGCCTCTGCCCCCTCCGCCTTGATCAGTTCATCCGGATCCTTGTAGGGAGTCATGCTGAGCACGCTGGCTCTGAGCCCGTTGTCCCGCAGGATGGGCAGAGCGCGCAGCGCTGCCTTTTTTCCGGCTCCGTCGCTGTCGAATGACAGGATCACTTCCTCGGTATAGCGCTTGAGCAAAAGCGCCTGCCCGGGTGTAAATGCCGTCCCCAGAGGAGCAACCGCGTTGGTAAACCCCGCCTGGTGGAGGGAGATCACATCCATGTAGCCTTCGCAGAGGATGATCGCCCGGTTTCTGGACCTTCTGGCATAATTCAGCCCGTAGAGGTTCCTGCCCTTGTCGAACAAAATGGTCTCATTGGAATTCAGGTACTTAGGCTGGCCATCCCCCATCACGCGGCCGCCGAACCCGATCACCCGCTGGCCGGGATCCATGATTGGAAACATGACCCGGTTGTAGAAACGGTCCCGGTTCCCGCGCACGGAGTCGATCACCACCAGGGATGAATCCTTCATCTGATAGTCCGTAAAGCCCTTGGACTGCAGATAGCGGTACAGGTCGTCCGGGTAGATATCGGAATATCCCAGGCCGAAGTGGTTGATGGTCTCATCCGTCAGCCCCCGGCTTTTGAGATAGTTCATGGCGTTGCTCCCCCGGCTGCTTTTCAGCAGGTAATTATAGTAGATCGCGGCCTGCTTGTTCATTTCCCGCAGGGCGGACCGGGCATCTGCCTCCCGGCGCTTTTCCGGGCTCATCTCCTGCTCGGGCAGCTTGATCCCCGCCCGGTCTGCCAGCTGTTTCAGCGCTTCCGGAAACGTCATGCGGTTGTATTCCATCAAAAATGTATAGACATTCCCTCCCTGGCCACAGCCGAAGCAGTAGTACATCTGCCGGTTCTGGTCCACGTGGAAGGATGGGGATTTTTCGTTGTGAAAGGGGCACAGGCCGAAGTAGGAGCCTCCCCTCTTTTTCAGAGTCACATAGGAGGAAATCACGTCCACGATATCATTTCGTTCACGGACTTCCTCGATGATCTGTTCCTCATATCTCATATGATCACTTCCTGTTATTCCGGATTATAATTGATCGCATTCAGGGATTCTTTCATCAGGGTCCTGACCTCATCCTCGGACATTCCCATGAGGGAGGACAGTTCCTGCAGGGTGGCTTCCCTGCCATTTTCTTTGGCAAAAGTACCGGAGATTGCGTTCAGTCGGTTGATCCCCCTTGCCAGCTTTTCCGCCGAGCGGGAGGTATCATTGTATTCTGCCAGGGCTTCCCGGATCCGCTGCCGGACCTGGGTCCCCACGTAGGACGAAAACTGTCCGTCCCGGGCCGGATCGTAATCAGCCGCGGCAAGGATGATCCCGATATTCCCTTCCTGGATCAGGTCCCCGAAGTGCATTCCCCGGCCTTCAAACTCTCTGGCAATGGCAGCAGCTCCCGGAAGCATCGCCTCGATCAGTCTGTCTCTGGCGGCCTCGTCTCCCTCCAGCATGAGGGCAGCCAGTTCCTCTTCCTCCTCCCGGGTGACCGGGGAGAGTCCGGTCATTTCCTCCAGGTAGATGCTTACCGCCTCCCGGCTTTCTTCCGGAGCATCCTCAGAAAGTTCCCGGTCCGGTATCTCATCTTCCGGGCGGACATTGATCTCTTCCGCTCCGATGATCTTAATCTTTTTCGATACAAAATACTTGTAGATAAAATCCAGGTTTTCTTCTGTCAGCCGGTCTCCTTCGAAGGCCCCGTCTATCTCCTCTCTGGTCAGCTGATTGCCGTTTGCGGCGGCAGTCTCCTCCAGGTCATGTATCATCTTCAGGAATTCTTCCTGGGCGGCCATAGCGCTCCTCCTTCTTTCTACTGTTCTTCTGTCCGGGCTTCTGTCTGTGCTTCTATCTGTTCTTTTTCAGCCTCTTTCTCTTCCGCATCCTCCGCCTGCCTGTCCGCAGGGAAGACAATACCGATCTGGGCCCGGGCTTCATCGAGGACTTTCATGGTCTCAAGGGAAAGCTTCCTGGCCTTCTTCCAGCCTTTGCCGGTGCGGATTGCCCGAATAAAATGGTCTGTTTCGTATTTTAATATATTATCTGCCTGGTCGTAATGTACGGTCTGGTTCACCGTTCCCCGGAAGATCCGCAGGTCCTTGATGGTGGAGATCTGGCGGATCAGCATGGTGGCCTCTTCGCCCAGAATCTGGCTGTCCACCGCCTGGTTGGTGATCTTGGAATAGAGAGCCTCTCCGATCATGTCAGGGTACTCAAAAAGGATGCTGCCTTCCCCGTCCACCCCGTTATCCAGGAAAAGGCCGCTGGCCTTGATACGGTCAGGGGGGCCGAACAGGCGGATCATGCAGGCGATCGGGTAGACACCGATATCCATCAATGCCCCGTTGGACAGTTCCGGATTAAAAGCATTCTCGATGATGCCCCGTTTGAAGTTGTCATAGCGGGAGGAATACTGGCAGAACTGCAGGGTAGCCCGGCGGATCCTGCCCAGGCTTTTCACCCTCTTTTTCATATCCAGAAATCCCGGTGTGTAGACGGAGCACATGCCCTCCATCAGGATCAGGCCCTTCTCCTCAGCGATCCGGAACATCTCCTCTGCTTCCCGCAGGTTGGATGCCAGGGGTTTCTCACAGAGTACATGCTTGCCGGCCTGCAGCATCCTGACCGTCTGGTCGTGATGGCAGCTGTTGGGGCTTGCGATGTAGACTGCTTCAAAGGAATCGCTTGCCGCAAACTCATCCAGGTCATCATAGTACTCCAGTCCGGGACCATTGCGGGCGCCGAATTCCTTCGCCCGGTCCATGGACCTTGAGTAGATGGCGGCCAGCTCGAAGTTCCCGCTGTAACGGTTGGCTTCGTAAAAGCGCTGGGCGATCTTGCTGGTTCCGATCATGCCGAATCGTATCATTTTCTTCTTCTCCCCCTTCATCTCTTCCATCCTCCAGAGTAGTCGAGAAAGTTCCTCCACCGTGGATACTATATAGTCAGCTCCCGCAGCGGTAAGTTCCGCCGCCGAACCGAACCCGTAGAGGACGCCGGCACATTCCATCCCGACTGCCTTGGCGCCTTCCACATCATTTTCTTTATCTCCAATCATGAGAGCTTCTTCCGGCGCAAAATCCAGGGTCTCCATCGCGTAGCGGATCACGTCTTCTTTCCGGCTGCGGCTGCCGTCAAGGCCGCTGCCGCTCACCAGGGCGAAATGATCCAGGAGATCATGCTGTTTCAGGATCTCCTGCGCAAAAACCGTGGGTTTGTTGGTCGCCAGGATCAGAGTGAAACCTGAATGGTCCAGGTCCCGGATCAGCCGGTCCATCCTGGGGTAAAGCTCGTTCTCATAAATCCCCGTCGGCCGGTAATATTCCCGGTAATAGCTGATCGCCTCCCGGGCCTGATCTTCGTCAAATCCGTAATATTTCATAAAGGATTCCGCCAGGGGCGGCCCGATAAAGGGGCGCAGTGTATTCCGATTTTCCACATGTATGTCAAATTTGCTCAGGGCATAAGCGGCAGCCTTTGTGATCCCTTCCATAGAGTCGATCAAAGTGCCGTCCAGATCAAATAACAGATATTGTTTCATCTTTAATTCTCCTTTGGAATTCATTATAAAAGATATCCCCGGAAAACTCAACCTTGCGGATTCAGCTGTAATTGACAAGCCATTATAGATAAAATATAATTATATCGTTGATGAAACGCTTATTTATAAGGAGATTACTACATTGGACGCAAGTTCTATACGACAAATCATTATTCTGATCATTTTGTTGCTGCTTTCCGCCTTTTTTTCTTCCGCGGAGACAGCCCTGACCACAGTCAGCAAGGTCCGGCTGCGGGGGCTGGCGGACCAGGGGAATGCCAGAGCATCACGGCTGCTGGCCATGCGGGAGAAACCCGGCAAGATGCTCTCCGCCATCCTGATCGGCAACAACATTGTGAATCTGAGTGCCTCCTCTCTGACCACGACTTTGGCCATCCACCTGGCTGCCGGGTTTGGAGCCGGGAAGAATTCCAGCACCTTTATCGGGGTGGCTACCGGCCTGCTGACCCTGCTGGTCCTTGTCTTCGGGGAGATCACCCCCAAGACTGCGGCGACGGTACAGAATGAAAAAATGGCACTTCTCTACACCAATATCATTTATTATCTGACGATCATCCTTACACCGGTCATCTACATCGTGAATACCTTCAGTTCTTTCTTCTGCCGGCTCCTGGGGATCGACATGAACCCCACCACCGCCATGACGGAGATGGAACTTAGGACCATGGTCAATGTCAGCCAGGAAGAAGGCGTTATCGAGCCGGAAGAAAAGGACATGATCCACAATGTGGTGGACTTCGGGGATTCCGTGGCCAAGGACATTATGATCCCCCGGATCGATATGGAATTCGCTTCCGTAGACATGAGCTACGATGAGCTGGTGGAACTCTTCATGGAGCATCAGTACTCCCGGCTTCCGGTATACGAGGAATCCAAGGATAAGGTGATCGGCATCCTGAATCTGAAGGACCTGTTCTTCTACCGGGAAAGCCATATGGGCAGGTCCATCGGCGGGGACCACGGCAGGGACTTCCTGCAGGACTTTGACCTGCGGAGCATCCTAAGGAAGCCATTTTTCACCTACGAATTCCAGAAGACATCCACCCTCATGGATGAGATGCGGGCCAACTCCATCACCTTCGCCATCGTCCTGGACGAATACGGGTCTACCGCCGGCCTGGTGACCCTGGAAGACCTTCTGGAGGAGATCGTGGGAGACATCAAGGATGAGTTTGACGAAGAAGAACAGCCCATCCGCCCTCTGGGAGAAAATGAATTCGAGATCGACGGATCCACGAAACTGGATGATATCAATGATTTCCTGGGTACGGAGATCGAATCCGAAGACTATGATTCCATCGGCGGCCACATGATCGAGCTGCTGGACCATTTTCCGGAGGAAGGGGAGACCGTCATGGAAGGTGATTATCTCTACTCCGTGAAGAAAATGGATGCCAACCGGATCGAGCTGATCTACCTGAAAATCAATAAATGATCGTTTTGTAAAGGATTAAGCATATGATTACAAATAAACAAAAACAAAGGGATTTTGAATACGAGGCGGATTATCAGTCCAAGAGCCGCTACACCGCAGAGCAGTGGGCGAATATCCTGAAATCCGGCCAGATCGGCGAGACGGACCTGAATCTCCTGAAGGAGATCTACTCCTCCTTCAACCACGCGGCCAATGTGCTGCAGCTGGGTTTCAGCAACAACCTGACGGAGGAAGAAGTCATCGACCGTATGAACGCCATGGGGCAGCTGCTGGGTGAAGCCAACGACTTCAAGCCGGACACGGACTTTTCCGGGCAGGAATACTGGTGGTACCTCTTCTGCTGGGGGAAGAACCTGGAGGAAGGTATCCTGGAACTGAAACTGCATCCGGAACTCTCCGAGGGGATTGGCCAGGTCTTCCCGGAACTGGAGGAAAGCTACTATGCCTTCGCCGGTGACGTGGAGCGCAGCATGCAGATCCGCTATTCCCAGGAACACGCAGTCTGGATCGCCGCTTCCATCCTGCTCTACGAGAAGTATTACCGTTATCCGGGCATCAACACCGACGATATCCTGCTGATGCAGTACGAACTGCAGACCAGGGCCCAGAAGATCTTCGGGCAGGATGTCAACGCCAACACGATCAGCCTCTACTGCAACGCAGATGAACGGGGCCATCGTTTCAATTATCTCAGGGACATCTACAAGTATTACCGGGTATCCTTCCCCGGCGAATTTGACGGGGACAGGGAGCGGCCCGAGCCGGAAGAGATGGACTACAATGCCTACATCTACAGCATCTTCGGCTATATGACCATCGCCTCCCTTCAGGACTTCCTGGAGCATGAGTACGCCCACCTGGTGGACGAGTCCTACGTGGAACTGGAAGGAGCCAACGGTTTTGTCCGTCTCGCAGCTTTCCTGACCCGGCAGGGCGGCAAGATCCTGAGCAGTCAGGACACATCCGACAAGGCGGCAGAACTGCGGGCAAACGGCGCGGATGGCGCCGAAACCTTCCATCTGATCGCCGAAGCCCTGATCCAGGAATATCCCAACTTTATCTACGCAAGAAAAGCAGGCTGGTTCATCGAGGAAACCGAGACGATCGCTCCGGTACTCTGTGACCAGCTGATCATAGACCGCTTTGAGGGAATCGGTGCCTCCGTGGGCATCTGTACCCTGGCGGAAGGGGACGCCCTCCACCTGGAGACCTCCCTCAACCTGCCCGTGATCGATAACGAGGAGGTCATGGCAGACATCCGGGATAAGTGCGATAAACTCTCCCTGATGACCGCCGCTCCCTTCGTGGTGGAGAACCTCCCCGCAGACTCCCTTGACCTGGTCTCCACAGACCAGAAGATCAAGGCTTCCGCAGTCTACAAATATGATGATTACAAGACCATGAAGGAAGAAGACATCGTGGGCCTGCTGGCAGTCTCCCTGGAGATCTTTGCCTCCTGGTACACGGACCTTTGCCAGAACTATTATCCCGCTCCGGATGGAACAGATCCCGTGGATCCGCTTGCGGAAGCCCTGGGTTCCAAGCTGGTCTACCGGCAGGGAGCAGAGGCAAAGGACCTGAACATTGTCTACAAGGAAGGGGCCTCCAACCCCTCCACCGACTATATTACCAAGGCCCTGCAAAGCTATGGGACCGATGCCGGGTCTCAGGGATCAGAAGGTTCGGAAGCTTCAGCCGGAACCGCCACCGTCGGCCAGGCCGGCGGGGAAGATCCGGAAGATGTCAGCTTCGTCTCCCGCAAACGGGAAATCCCGGAAGATGAGGACGATATTCCGGTTAAGAAAATGGTTTCTCTCCCCGCCTCCAGCCATGCGGACAGGAGCGACCAGAGCTCCAGGCTCTATCCCAAAAACCTGCTGATCAAAGGCCCCATGAAAACCGCCAAATTCCATGAAGCCCTGATGACAGCAGTCGGTATCATTGAAGGAAAGGACCGGGGCACCCTGAGCATCGAAGCCGTGCCTGATATCCTGGAACACTTTAAGGAATATGTGGAAGAAAACCGGATCATGCACCTGTCCTACCCGGACATCGACGGAAAAGGCTATGAGAGCTTTATCGAAGATGCCAGGGGCCAGAACGGGATTTTCAAGGAATTCGCAAACCACTGTGGTGCCGGCCGCTATGTCGTCCTGATGGAGGACGTGGATGTCAGCTGGATGCACCTGTTCGGGGATACCACCGTGCTTTTGCGGGAAAACCGCCGGGAGGGTGCGAGCAGCGAGACCGTAATCACTCTGAAGTACTCCCATGAGCCCTTTCGCCTTCCGGCCAACCTCTACATCGTGGCCACCTGCGATGCGCAGGTCAGCGAGGACACCATTCTGGGAGCGATCAACCATGATTTCTACATCCGGCCGGTAAACCCCGACCCGAGAGTGCTCCACTCCATGCGGGTGGAAGGCATCTCCCTGGAACGGTTGATGACCACCATCAACATGAGGATCTCCTATTTTCTTGGCCCGGACTATCAGCTGGGAGAAGGCTTCTATCTCTCCTCGCCGGAAAGAGACGCTTTCCGGTCGCTGGCCCGGATGTTCCGGGAGCAGATCATACCGATCCTGGAGCGCTGGTTTGACAACGACGTGGAGCGGATCCGCTATGTACTCGGAGACAATGGCAAAACCAGACCGGATACCATCTTCTACCGGGCTACCCCCTTCAGGGATAACCTGTTCCGGGGAGATATCCCGGATGACTTTGACCGGGAAAGGATCATCTACCAGCTGAATGAAGATGCTTTCTTAAATCCAAGAAGTTATATAACGGTTTATGAATAAGTACGTTATTTGAATAAATTACGTTTTTTATTTCTTGAATTGTGACAAAAAGTACAAATTTATTATGCAACCTGCACATTTTTATTCGATTTTTCTTAGGATTTTTTTAATAATTGACATTCCAATATTACAGTTTTATTAATAAAATTTAAAAAAGTCACATTTCGGACACATTTCGAGTTTATAATGACAATAACGAAAACTGCTTAAAATTGGAGGAAAAGAAATTATGTCGAATCGAATAAAAAGGATTGGTCTCGGCCTGGCTCTCGCAGTCTTTGGGCTGGGAATCGTTGCTACCATGCCCGCACCGAAGGGGACGGCTGTTCAGGCTGCCACAAAGTCTAAGGTGGTTTACCGTGGAACCGTGAATGTAAGCAAGATGGCGATCCGCCCCTGCAAGAGCCGGTCAGTAAAACCTTTGAAGATCCTGTTCAAAGGCGACCGCTTAAAAGTTCTTACCGTAAACAAGAAGTGGGTGAGAGTAAAGTCCGGCAAGGTTACCGGTTATGCGATCGGAAGGTTTATCGATGTGGAAAACGGCACAGCAGCTGAGGTTCTCTCCAAGGGAGAACAGGTTGTTGAGTACGCGAAGAAGTTTCTGGGTAACCCCTATGTATACGGCGGTACCAGCCTGACCCACGGCACCGACTGTTCCGGTTACACCATGCGGATCTTCCAGCATTTCGGAAAGAGGATCCCCCGTACTTCCAGTTCCCAGAGGCATGCAGGAACCCGCGTTTCCAGCTTAAGCAAAGCGAAACCCGGCGACCTGATCTGCTACTACGGCCATGTTGCCATCTACATGGGCAACAACAAGATCATCCATGCCAGCAATCCGCAGAACGATATCTGCATCAGGAATAATGCCCGCTATCGTTCCATTGCCAGCATCCGCCGTATTGTAAAATAAAGGCAAAACTATATTTATATAAGAAATCGCCGTCCCGTGAAGTTTCTTACACTCACGAGACGGCGATTTTTATTGGAGACAGAGGACGGTGCTCTGTCTCCTCTTGTTTCCTATTCTGTCATTCTCAGGAACCGGTTGAGAAATCTCTCCGCCAGGCTCCCCGGATAAATATTCCGGGAGGCTTCCTCCCTGCTGAACCACCTGCAGTAATCCACCTCATCCCTGGCCCTGCCGGATAAATCCTCCGACTTTGCCACACAGGAGAAGTTCAGCATCAGGGTGTTGGACGGGGCAAAATACTCACTTTTCTGGAAGCAAATGTCTTCCACATCCAGCCCGATCTCTTCCTTGACTTCCCGGGCCACCGTGTGCTCCGCATTTTCTCCTTTGTTGATATAACCTGCCACCAGGATATACCGGTCTTTTCCGTACTGCTTGATCAGCAGGATCTTCTTCCGGTCCGGGCTCTGAACCTCCACGCTCACCGCCACGGAAAAAATGGGAAAACGAAACTCCTGACACGTCTCACAATAAGGAATGATCCCCTCGTTCTTTAATTCTCTCGGAACCAGCTTGGTTCCGCAGTGGACACAATATTTCATAAATGATCTTTTCCCTTCTTTCCACTTATGCATTCATTCTGAGTTTTCAATCATTATAAACACAAAAGCAGGAAAAGGCAAACCGGTCGTGTCCGTTTTGTTTATTTCTTCAGAAGCTGGTCTAACTCCCTGATCTTCTTCTCCGCTTCCGGGCTGATATTTCTTGGAACTTCAATCTCCACCACCGCATAGAGGTCGCCGGCGCCGGACTTTCCTCTGTTGGGAATTCCCTTGCCCCGGATCCGGATCTTGGTCCCCGACTGGGTCCCCGGTTTGATCTTACAGGAAATCTTCCCCTTAAGCAGAGGGATGATCACCTCGCCGCCCAGCACGGCAGTGGTAAATGGGATCCGAGCGGTAGTATAGATATCATTTCCTTCCCGTCGGAAGCCCTCCATGGCTTTAACGTGAACTTCGATATACAGGTCGCCTGCCCGGCCCCCTGTCGGATTCTTCCGGCCTTTTCCCTTCAGACGGATCTTCTGTCCCTCGTCGATCCCGGCCGGAATTTTCACAGAAATATTCTGGGTCTTCCCCTCCTCATCCTGGAAACGCAGGGTCTTCTCACAGCCATAAACTGCCTCCGCAAGATCGATCGTGATAGAGGATGTCAGATCAAGGCCGGTCTGCCTGCTGTCAGCGGATCCTCTCCGACGAAAACTGCCGGAACCTCCTGTCCCGCCAAAACCTCCCGTTTTTCCATAATCTCCCGTGCCGGTAAAACCGGCGTGACTGCCGCCTCCGGTCTTATTACCAAACATCTGATGGATGAAATCATCCAGGCCGCCGCCTCCAAAATGGAATGAACCGCCATCCCCAAAGAAACTTCCTCCACTGTCGGAATGGAATCCGCCGCTGCCATCTCCCGAAGACCAGCGCCGGAAAGTCCAGCCGCCATTATTGAAACTTCCGTCATTCCGGAAGGCTCCGCCCCAGTCTCCTGCATTCTCATAAGGATTCCCCGCAGGATCAAAAGCGGCATGCCCAAACTGATCATAAAGTTTTCTTTTTTCCCCATCACTTAATACATCATATGCCTCGGAGATTTCCTTGAATCGCTCTTCCGCATCGGCACTGTTCCCGGCCACATCCGGATGGTATTTCTTGGCGAGCTTCCGGTAGGCCTTTTTGATCTCCCCCTCCGAAGCTCCCTTTTTCAAGCCCAGAACCTCATAAAAATCTTTCTTCTTAGTCATATGCGGTTCCTCCTGTCTTTAAAAAAATGGACTGCAGGCCTTGCGGCATACAGTCCTTGTTTGATCGAAACAGTTCCGCAGTCTCTCCTGCGCCTTATCTCTTATCCTTCAATCGAGATGAGTTTTTTGTTCTCAGCCTCTCTCTTTTCTTTGTCGATCTTAGCTACCCGGATGGTAAGGATTCCGTTCTCATGTTTCGCGGAAATATCTTCCTGGGTCACATACTCGTTCACACGGAAGGTTCTTGAAGCGGTGCCGCTGTAACGCTCCCTTCTGATGTAACGAACGTTCTCGCTCTTCTCTTCTGTCTCATCACTTCCATCTGTCTTGGCTGTCACTTTCAGATAACCATCTTTTAACTCAACTTCAATGTTCTCCTTGCTCACGCCGGGAACACTCATGGAGATCTCATAGCAGTCATCCTTCTCTACGATATCAGATCGAATCGGCTTCTCGGCCGGAACTGTAGACCGGATTGGGCGGGAAGCAATATCAAAAAAGTCATCCATGAAGTTATCTACAAAACTGTCATTACCAAATAAACCTGTTCTTAACATGATCAATTCCTCCTGTTATATAAAATATCTTTGATTTTAAGTTTATTTCAGAACAAGTACGGCATGCACTGACACTCTCTTGCTCTATCCGTTTCCCTTGTTCTGTAATGACTATAACACTTTTATTGGCACTCGTCAAGGGTGAGTGCTAATAAAATTTGAAAATATTTTAGTTAACACTTTTGAAATGGTACCTGGTACCTATTCTGGGCCGACCCGCGGCTTAGAGTAGATCTCCTGAATATCCAGGATACTTAAAATACCCGTGGCGGTAGCAAAACTCCGTTGAAAGTCGCCATTTTGCTACCTTTTTCGCAAAATATGAGCTCCCGTTCTCTTTTTGCTACCGTCACGGGTTTTTTTGAGCCAGCCCAATGTAATTCCCGCTGCTGCCAGAAATCCTCTGGGACCTATCCCAGGTAAACGAATATCTCCGGGATAGCAAAAAGTTAATTTAGCTAGATTAACCTGGCGTAACCCTGGATTCTGGACCGGCCCTGCCTATACATGATCATCTAAAAACCGTGGCGGTGGAAAAACCCATCCGGAAGACCCCTTTCTTTCAACCATTTGTTGCAATTTTTGAGCTCCAGTTCACTTTTTGAAAATCCCATATTTTTCTAACCGAACGCTGGTCTATGAATAGTTAACTTTCGTCAGATTATTTGCTTTCCCGAAGTTTTTGGCGGTTGAAACATGTCGGAAAGCCATGGTGGGTTTTCAACTTTTCGTTGCAAAACTCCTCTTATTTTCCGGGTTTTGATACCGTCACGGTTTTTGAGCCTGCCCTGAGATGTTCCCTGCGAAATTCCTGCTCCCTCCAGCCCGAGCAGCCGTTCCTGCAGAAAAAAAACGTCAGGATCCATGCACTCGTGCATAGATCCTGACGAAGATAATCAGGCCATTTATTACGACAGCCCCATATACCTACAGCAAATCCGCCAGCTCATAAATAAGCTTCTCTGACTTCTCCCAGCCCAGGCAGGGATCAGTGATGGACTTGCCGTAACAGCCGGCTCCTACCGGCTGGTTGCCGTCTTCTATATAACTTTCTATCATCAGCCCCTTTACCAGGGCATTGATATCATTGGAATGTCTGCAGCTGTGCAATACTTCCTTAGCGATGCGGATCTGCTCCAGATACTGCTTGCCGGAGTTGGCATGGTTGCAATCCACGATGACAGCCGGGTTGTCCAGCCCGCTCTCCTGATAAAGACCACACAACTGGATCAGATCTTCATAATGATAGTTCGGGTGGGACTTCCCGGTATTATCCACATAACCTCTGAGGATCGCATGGGCATGCGGATTGCCGAGTGACTGCACTTCCCAGCCTCTGTAGAGGAATGTATGTCTTCCTTGGGCGGCAGTGATGGAGTTCATCATGATGGAGAGGTCGCCGCTGGTGGGATTCTTCATGCCCACCGGAATCCCGGCCCCGCTGGCTGTCAGCCGATGCTGCTGGTCTTCCACGGACCGGGCTCCTACTGCCACGTAGGAAAGGAGATCGGAAAGATATCTCTGGTTCTCCGGGTAGAGCATCTCATCCGCACAGGTAAGACCACTCTCCAGGATTGCCCTTTGATGAAGCTCTCTCATAGCGATGAGGCCGGAGAGCATATCCGGCTTCTTCTCCGGGTCCGGCTGGTGGACCAGCCCCTTGTAGCCGCCGCCGGTCGTTCTTGGCTTGTTGGTATAGATGCGGGGAATGATCATGATCTTTTCCTTCACATCTTCCTGCACTTTGGTAAGGCGGGACACATAATCCAGCACAGAGTCCTCGCTGTCTGCAGAACAGGGGCCAATGATCAAAATAAATCTATCTGATTTCCCTTCAAAGATGGCTGCAAGTTCCGGATCTCTCATTGCTTTTATCTTCAGAATCTTTTTATCTGCCGGAAAACGCTCCTTTAAATCTTTGGGCACCGGCAGCTTCCGGTAAAAATTCATATGCATATCCATAATGTCGACTCCTTTGGTAAGTTGATATCATAATTATTCATCAATTATTAATTCACTTACCGAGTGTAACACACTTCCAAGGGAAATTCAACGCTTTTTTGCTTTAAAGTGATAAAATAACCTGGGAGGTCAGGTCAAAACCTATTAAGGAGTCAGGTTTTTCACTTTTCCGATGGAGATAAAGCCCTTTAAGACTGCCTCGACATCGGTTCCTTTCCCACCTTTTTTGGGGAAGACAAAGACCGGCTCCAGGCTGGTCCCTCCCTCATCCTCTCCCAGGACCTCATAGTGGTCAAAGTAGTATTCCTGCCCATCCGGAAGGCGTTCAAACAGGATTCCCTTTATCTGGTCCGGGTCTCTCCTGGGGAAGTTGACATTCCAGATCTCATCCTGGCCCAACTCCTTTTTCAGTAGCATCTCCGTAATCTCGTCAAAATAGGTTTCAATCACATCAAACTCGCCGTCCTTCTCCAGGGAATAGGCGATGGAAGGAATTCCGTACATCCTTCCGTCGATCGCGGCTCCAACAGTTCCGGAATAGCAGATATCCCGACCTACATTGAACCCTTCGTTGATCCCTGAGAAAACCAGGTCCGGCTTTTCGTCCATGATCACCTGGATCGCAACCTTCACGCAATCCGCCGGCGTCCCGGTCAGACTGTAGGCATGCACATCCGGAAGCGGAAAGTCCGGAACTTCCCTGAAAGTGAGAGTCGGTTTCACCGTGAGGCGGTGGGACATGGCGCTGCACTGGGATGCCGGAGCGACAACCCATACTTCACCGAAATGCCCGGCAAGTTCTGCCAATTTGACGATTCCTTCACTGTCAATCCCATCATCATTTACAACAAGTATTTTTCTATCACTCATTTTTGACATCGATCCTTCCTGAAGTTTTGTATGTAATATTTAATCATTGCCAGAAATTCCCGCAGGATATTGCGGGGCAGAAACAGGGGTGTGGAGGGGGCTGTGACCGCCGCCGGGTCTTCCAGCCCGTTCTCCCGGGCGATCCTAAGAGCCCGGTACATGTGAAAGTCATTGGTTACCAGCCCGATCCTGTCCTGGATCCCGTTCTCTGTCAGGATCCGGCAGGAATAGAAAATGTTCTCCCGGGTAGTCCGGGACCGGTCCTCCAAAAAAATGCGCTCTTCCGGGATCCTCTGATCCGCCAGATACTGCTTCATGCAGGAGGCTTCCGAACAGGGTTCGTCAGCTCCCCGGCCTCCGGAGACAATACAGAATGCCTTCGGATGCTCTTTCAGATAATCCGCTGCCGTATCCAGCCGGTAGCGGAGGGCCCTGCAGGGCCCGTTCTTTCTGACATGGGCTCCCAGCACGATGATGCAGGCCAGGTCTCCGGGATCCGGGCGACGGAATCCGGTCAGGATCCGGCTCAGGACCCTTAAAAAGAAAATGAGTCCCGCCAGCCCTGCCACAGCACTGATCCCTCCGGCAATTTCTTTGGCAGTTCCTTTAGTAGTTCTTCTGGTATTTCCTTTAAAGAAAATGTTCAATCGTGAAAGCAACTCCTTCCCCGTCATTGCTTCTTGTAACATAGTCAGCGAGTTCTATAATATCCGGCGTGGCATTGCCCATAGCCACCGCGATCCCGGCTGCCCGGAGCATACCGGCATCGTTGGCATTATCGCCGATCGCCAGGATATGATCTTTCTCTATTCCAAGCAGGTCAGCCAGGACCAGGACCTCCTTGCCCTTGTCGGCCTCTTTGCTGACATATTCGGCATCTGTATCACTGTTTAAAATACAGGAAACCTTCTCTCCGCATACAGCCTTCAACCGGTCCAGGATCCGGTCCCTCTCTTTTACAGACTCGGTCTTATACCAGATATTTTCAATCTTGCCGGCATAAGGGGAGTCCGGGCCGAAAAAGGCAGCTAGGTCCTCCATTCTGCGCCGGCTCTTTTTCATATAGCCGGCCAGGGGCGTTCCTTCATATCTTCCCATGATCCGGTCATAGACGAGCCGTTCGCAGAAACCGTAACCGAAGGCAAAAACCGTGTAGATCACTCCCTCCTCCTTCAGCAGGCGGCAGATCCCGGCCGCGGTATCCGGATCCAGATAATTGCCGGACAGCACGCTCTCCGATTCCCGGTCATAATTCACTGCTCCGTTTGAGCTAATCAGGTAGCGGATCCCCCGGATCGACAATATGGAGTCCGGTATCCCGTGGTAGGGTCTTCCGGTGACGACCACTACTTCCATCTGATGTTCCATTGCGGATTGAATTGCCTGCCTGGTCCGGTCTGTCAGCCTCTTGTCACTGGTCAGAACTGTCCCGTCCAGGTCCAGGGCGATCAT
>CAMOYC010000007.1 GCA_946629665.1 uncultured Lachnospiraceae bacterium | reverse complement strand
AGTCTACACAAACATGTCCGATTCCACCAAAGTAGTAGTTACCTACTGTGAAAACACCGCCAGCCTGGCAGTCAAGTGCTTCCTGGCTCATGTAGGAAGTAGCTAACTCGCTTGTTGTTTTACCTTTCCAGTACTTGAATACTTCGTGAAGGATATCAGCTGTTTCTTCTGTGATTACGAACGGGTCACACATACGTGTAGCCATTGTCTTGAACTCTTTCTCTACCCAGTCATAAGAGAACTCCGGGCAAAGGTTTGTGGAACGAGGCTTTACGGAAAGAGCACCAACGATAAGCTCGTTGTCACGAATAACAACAGGAAGATTGTTGAAGATCTTCTCATTAGCTTTTGCTCTTCTCATAACCGCTGGCATTCCCTCTGTCTCTTTATAAGACTCTGTAATCAGGACGGCTCTGTACGGCTCAACTTCCGGAACAGCATTAACAACTTCTGCCTTTAAAGATTTGATACGTGCGGTTGGCTCTGTAAATCCTTTTGCAATCATTACAATTTTCCTCCTTACTTTTTCGGCCTTATGGCCTGTCAATAAATTGTTGAGATGATCACTCAAATTCCCATAACCCATAAATCAACCTAATACCTGAGTTTTCATCTAATAAAGATTATACATGAAGGAAAAGTGGCATTTTGGGAATATCCACATCGTTAATTTGCAATAATCAATTAATGATTTTTTATAACTTTTTACAAAAAACTGACAAAAAAATAGGGAGGACCATGCATTTTTTTGTAAGCACAAGGTATTACCTATGTCAATATGGAACAATTTGTTATCAGGAACAAGTTTTTTCTGATCTGTTTTTTTCTTGGTTTGCCCGAATTGCAATTGGAATATCCACACCCGTCATTTGTAATATATATACCTCTCTGAGGATCATCCCCCTTTCCTGACCATATTTCCCAGATTCTTGTGGGATTCTTCCCAGAAATGTACTATAATATCTTCTATAATTGATATGTTTATAAACAAAAAAAAGGAGAAAACTGCCATGATTGAGATCACAAATTTAGAGAACTGGACAAAAAGTTTCTTCGATCAGCCGGAAAACCAGGAAAAAGCAAAAAAGGCCTGTGAGCGCTACGACAGATTGATGGTCAAGAATATAAGGAAAATGCTGCAAAGCGGCGAGGAAGAGATCAATATCAACGATATTGCCGCAGATGATCCGGGCAAAAGGCTTGAGCGTGTCAAGTTTGAATCCATCCCTGCAAAGGTTGATGGAAAGAAGGGGACCGTGCGGATCAACCTCATCGATCAGACAAGTGAATTCCTGACAGAATAAATGCAGACCGTTTCGTGATCAGATCATCCCACGAATATAGATGTATAAGAAAAACAGGCAGAAAGCTCCCATCGCTTTCTGCCTGTTTTTTCTTTATTCCAACAGAGTCTATGCTCTTTTAACCGATTCTCTCTGTTTTCTCAGAGCTCTCCCGGCTCCCACTCTCCTGGCAAACACATCCAGCCAGACTACGAACAAAATAACGATTCCATGGACCATTCCCTGCCAGTTGGAGTTTACTCCCATGATGTTCATGATGTTCACGATGATAGTGAGGATTATGGCTCCGATCACTGTTCCCAGCACACCGCCTTCCCCGCCGAGCAGGGAGGTGCCTCCCACAACGACGGCAGCCACGATCTGCAATCCATAGGCCTCGGTCATCCCGAAATCTGCCGCATTCAGCCGGGCGGTCATAACGATTCCGCCGATCGCCCCGGTCATTCCGCACAAGAGATAGGCACCCAGCAACGTTCTCAGGGAATTGACCCCGGAATAATCTGCCGCATTTGCATTGTATCCGATCATGTAGACATTGCGGCCAAACACTGTCTTCTGCAGAAGTATCATCATGCAGACCACCAGGATAGCAGCCAGGATCACCGGAACCGGCAAGGGACCCAGATAACCGACGCCAAGGGTGGTAAAGTTTGTGGGCAAGCCGTAGATCACACCCCCGTTCATGACGATCATAGCCAGCCCGGAGGCTACCATGTTCATCCCGTAGGTGGCAATAAAGGATGGTAATTTCAGGATCCCCACCAGCAGCCCGTTGATAAAACCGACGGTCAGCCCGATCAGGAGGCTGGCGCCCATACACAATATCACCGGAAATCCTGCCACCAGCATCTGGGCACAAACACATCCGCAAAGAGCCGCAGAGGACCCCACTGACAGGTCAATGTTGCCGGTTAATACAACTGCGGTGAGGCCCATGCTGAGGATCAGCAGGATGCTGGCCTGCCGCAGGATGGTTATAAAATTACTCAGGGACAGAAAGGAGGGACTCATCAGGCAGGAAATCCCAATGAGAACAAACAGACTCATCACGGAGAAAAAGTATCTGCCTTTTACCAGGTCATGAAGCATGGTATTCTTCTTCAATCCTCTTCACCTCCTCTTCTGCGGATGATCTCATCCAGGATGATCGCCGTCAGTATCACGATACCGATGATCGCGTTCTGGTAGATGGAGGATACACCGACCTGAGTGAGTCCGCTTCTTAACACCTGAAGCATGAGTACACCGAAGATGGTTCCTCCCACACCTCCCCGGCCTTCCCTCATGGAAGTGCCGCCCAACAGGACCGCCGCTACCGCAGAAAACTCCAGGCCGTTGCCCGAATTAGGGTTTCCGGACTCGATCCTGCAGCAGAGAAGCATGCCTCCGACTGCAGCCATGATACCTGCATAGATAAAACCCATAATAGTTGTCCTGCTGATACTGACACCGGCCAGCGTCAATGCCTCCGGATTGCCGCCGATCCCCCGGATCTTCATGCCAAAGGATGTTTGGTTCAGAAGGAACCAGGTGATCCCCACCATCAGAAAAGAGATCATAACGGAGTAGCTGATCCCTGACAGGCCCTCCTTGGCAACCATGCGGAACAGATCGTGACGATAGTAGATCGTCTGGCTGCCACAGAGCAGCAAAGCTGCTGATTTAAAGATATTCTGTGTTCCCAGGGTCACGATAAAGACCGGAAGAAGACCTTTTCCCACGATCAAACCATTCAGCAGACCGCAAAGAGCCCCGGCCAGTATGACAAGCAGAATAGAGACAGGCATGCCAAATCCCAGATTTAACAGCCAGATCCATAACACTGAGGTGAGAGAAACGATAGATCCCAGGGAAAGATCTGTCCCCTGCATGAGAATGATCAGTGTCTGCCCGCAGGCAAGCATCATCAGGGGAGCAGCCTGGCGAAGGATCACACTGAGGTTGGACCAGGCAAAATAATGGTCAGCAAAAAAGCTGAACAGGATCATCAGGATGATCATCATATAAAGGGCCGGAGGTGCAAAAGTCAGCAGTCGGAAGCCCTTGGATCTTATCCCTTTATTATCATACACTTTTTTTCTCATGCTCCCTCTCCTTCCCCGGAGAGAAGCATCATCCGGCCAATCTCCTCTTCTGAAAAGTTCTCCCGTTCTAGGGAGCCGACGATCCGTCCTTCCCGCATCACGTAGATCTTATCGCTCATCCCCATGATTTCAGACAGTTCCGAAGATATCATCAAGATGGCTTTTCCCTCGGAAGCCATTTTGTTCATCAGGACGTAGATCTCTGCCTTGGCTCCGACATCGATTCCCCGGGTGGGCTCATCAAAGAGGATCACATCCGTATTCGCGCAAAGCCACTTGGCAACGACGACCTTTTGCTGATTGCCTCCGGAAAGCTGCCCGACATTTCTTTGGACATCCGGCGTGGCAACCTCCAGCATCCGGATATATTCGGCCGCCACGGAGTCATTTTTCTTTTCGTTCATAAAAAAATGTGGAAAAACCTGCCGGAGGCCGGAAGCAACCACATTCCAGGAGATGGGGGCCCGAAGAGCCAGCCCCAGCCCTTTCCGGTCTTCCGGAAGCAGGCCCAGCCCATGGTCCACCAGGTATTCTGGACTTTTGCCGGTAACATCTTCCCCGTGGAGCAGGACCTGGCCACAGGAACTCTTGTCAATCCCGAAAATGAGACGGGAAAGCTCTGTCCTTCCCGCTCCTACCAGCCCGGCCAGGCCGACGATCTCGCCCTTTCTGACCTGCAGACTGCATTCGTGCACTTTACCCTTCCGGTCGCTGAGTTCCCTGATTTCCAAAGCGGTTTCCCGGCCCGGAACAGAAGTCTTTTTATAAACTTCCTCAATGTTGCCTCCGATCATCAGGCTGACCAGCTCATCATCGGATAGCTCCCTCTCCGGGTAGGTTCCTATCTTTTTCCCGTCCCGCAGAACGGTGATCCGATCTCCGACTGCATGCAGTTCTTTCATGCGGTGGGATATATAAACGATCGCCAGACCTTTCTTTTTGAGGATCTCTATCTGAGCGAACAGCCTGTCCACCTCACGATCCGAAAGGGATGCGGTCGGTTCGTCAAATATGATTACTTTGGGGTTCATAGAGATTGCCTTGGCAATCTCGATCATCTGCTGTTCCGCTATCCCCAGCTTCTTTACGGGAAGAGTCAGGTCGATCTCCTGACAGCCAAGTTCATCCAGCAGACTTTTCGCCTGGCAGGACATTTTCTTACGGTTTATGATCGTTGTTCCGGCAATCTTTGGCTCCCTGCCGAAAAAAATATTCTGGGCGCCATCCAGCCAGGGGATCATGGTCAGTTCCTGGTAGACTGCAGCGATCCCGTGCTCAATCCCTTCCTTGGGAGTACGCAGCCGGATCTCACTGTCTTCCAGAAACAGCTTGCCCTCATCCGGCTGATAAGCCCCCAGAATACACTTGATCAGGGTACTTTTTCCTGCGCCGTTTTCCCCGGCCAGGATATGGACCTCCCCGGGATAAAGGTCCAGGTCCACATGGGACAGAGCTTTCACCCCGGGGAATGATTTGCTTATATTTTCCGCTCTTAGAAGCGGTCTTTTATTTGTCGTCATAATGATCTGTTTAACCTGTGGTCCTTAACGGCCTATTTAAACCATCTGTAATTATCGATATAATCCTGGACATTTTCTTTTGTGATAAGCGGATCATTTCTTTCTGACGGGAAAGGAATAAAATACTCTTCCGGCAGCGTCTTATCATTCAGATACTTCACAAGGTAGGTGCATGCCAGGTAGGTGGATCCATAAGGATCTGTATTGTAGGTCACGTAGAGGTCTCCGTCCTTGACAGCCTGGGAAGCATCCTTGGAGGCGTCAAAGCCACCAACGAAAACATTATCCATCTTTCTGGCCTTAAGGGCCTGGATCGCTCCGATCGCCATCTCATCATTACAGCAAACTACGATGGAAAGCTCGTCCTGAACACCGTCACCCTCCAGGAGATTCTCCATGACATCCATTCCCTCTTTTCTCTTGCAGTTGGCAGTCTGGGATGCCACGATCTCCACATCGGGATATTCTGCGATCGCATCTTCAATGCCGGCTTTTCGCTCTTCCATATTCTGTACCCCTGCCGGACCTTCCAGGATGATGGCCTTGCCCTTTCCGCCTGCTGCCTCACAGAGTTCTTTGGTTACAAGGTAACCGGTCTCATAGTAGTCGACGCCGGACCGCATGAAGGCGCCGGTGTCAGGTGCCGTTCCGATCGCAACCACAGGAATGCCCTTCTCGTTGGCGGCGTCCACCACCGGCTGGATTCCTTTGGAATCGGAAGGATGGATCACAAACCCATCCACTCCCTGATCCAGCAGGGATTCCATGATCGTAACCTGCTCATTGATGGAATCCTGCTCAGACGGAGCCAGAGTCTGCACCTCAACGCCCATGTCTTTGCCGGCTTGGGCTCCGCCGTCCCACATGCCGATCATGTAAGGATTGGTGGAATTCCGGGTCATAACAACAATCTTGTACTTATCCTTCGCTTTCACATCCGTGCTGATGCCGCGACCGATCCCGGTAATCGGAAGAGGCACTTCATTTTTGGCATAATCGCTGGCACGGTTGGAATTCACATTCAGACTGAAATCTTCATGCACCTTGTTTTCTCCGGTGTTCTCTGAAAGATCCAGGTTGGATTCCGTGGATTCCATCTGACCGGAACCCGCGGAACATCCGGCGAGCCCGAAAGCCATCATGCCTGCCATCAGCAATGTGGCTGCTTTCATCCATTTTTTTCTGTCTGTATTCTTCGCAAGTCTTTTTCTCATCAAGCTCTCCTTTCTTCCGGCTGTTTTACCGAAAACAGCCCCTCTTTTCATCTTAGAAAAGAAGGGCTGTCGTATACGATTAAACTACTCAAACCGTCTGAGATATTCCATGACCGAATATACTGCATTCGCACCATCCGCCACTGCAGTAGATACCTGGCGCAACCTCTTTGTCCGGACATCTCCTGCCGCGAACAGGCCCGGTGCCGAGGTAATGCAATCCTCTCCGGCTTTGATATAACCTCTCTCATCCAATGCTGCGATTTCTTTTAACATCTCTGTCTCAGGCAATGCACCGATCGCCTCAAACAAGCCATCCACTTTGATGATCCTGCCATTACTCAGGACCAGTGACTCCAGACTCTCCTGACCAAGTGCCATCAGCACAGAAGTATTTGGAAGCACTTCCACCCGGCTGTCAGCCTTTAACTTATCCAGGGTAGTTTCATTGCCCTGGAATTCATTCATCCAGTGGATCAGATAAACCTGGTTCGCAAGATCAGAGAGATATTTGGCGGTGTCGATCGCGGTATCACCGCCGCCGACCACCGCAACAGATTTGTTCTTATAATAAGGGCCGTCACATACCACGCAGCTGTGGATACCTTTTCTGCCAAAAGCATCCTGGCCCATGATGTCCAGGTGTCTTGTCCGGGTTCCCCCGCAGTAGATCAGGGTCCGGGCTTCCTGAACGTCTCCTTTGTCAAAAATGACACGCCATCCTCCCGGTACCGGAAGGATCTCTCTGGCTTCCCCGATCAGGAAAGGAACCCGGAGTTCCTCCGCATGCAGGCGGAATTTGTCGCCGAGATCATAGCCGCTGATCCCGTAAAAGCCCAGATAATTGTCCACCCGGATCGAGTTCATGATCTGTCCGGCTCCAAGGAACTCCTTCTCTGCCAATATGAAATTCAGGTTGGCCCTCTTTGCATAGACACCGGCGCTAAGTCCCGCAGGACCGCTGCCGATGATCAACAGATCAAGCATATGACAATCCTCCTGTATCATCAAAAAAATGATAGGCTAAATTAGAAGCTGGTCTTATTCTTCATGGTCTCAGCTGCCAGTTTGTTTACTTCACAAGCTGCAGTGAAAACCTTCTCAAGCATCGCTTTCATATCATCTCTGCTCTCATTGGGGTCTGCCTCATAAAGAAGACGATCGCCAAGGAAGAAAGCAGGAACGCGGGAATGGGTGAACTTCGCTGCGATATCAGGTCTCTCAGCCTCGTTCATCTTGATCACCTGGATCTCGCCGAACTCCGGTTTTGAGTTCTGAAGTTCCAGCATCAGGATTTCTGCTCTCTTACAATATTTGCATCCCGGTAAATAAAAGTATAAAATTCCAATCATTTTTTAATTCTCCTTCCCTAATCTGTTACATGGTTTTCCAGAGGTCACGCAGGCTCATGTGAGCTCCCTGAAATGCTACTTTGGACATCGCGTCTTCCGCTCCGACCTTGCTTCCCATCTCAGCAGCCGCCTGGATATATTCCATATGCTCTTTGTAATCCTCCGGTCCCTTAAGTCCCGCTGCAAGGAGCTCTCCCGCATTCCGGAACTGAAGAAGCTTGTTGACCAGGTCAAACTCCTGCTTCATCGCGTCGAAAACAGCCACATCCGGATTGCCGGCCGCAGCGATCAGGTAACTCTCTTTCACGGAGCAGTTCTCATGGCCCTTCGGAGAAGCGAACACATAAAAACGGTCGATCGCTCTCTTGATCCAGGAAGTAAAACCCTTCCAGTATACAGGGGAAGCCAGAACCAGCACATCAGCCCAGCCCATCAGCTCATACATCTTAAGGCCGTCGTCCTTTAATCCACAGCGACCGGTCTTGAAGCAATTCTGATCTCCGTGGCAGCCATGCATGTCTGCAGCAACGGCATCAAAGCACTTTACAGTATGGCCTGCGCCTGTAGCAGCGGCAGCAAAAGCTTTTACCAGATTGTTGGTATTGCCTTCTGCCCTCGGACTTCCGGTGATGATCAAAATATTTTTTGCACCCATTTATATACCTCCTCAACGAATAAAATAACCTAATTCTATACACATATCATATCATCATGCCATACCACAGATTCATAGCATGCGAATATCATAATTGTAAAATTCGAAACAGCTTATGAAAGGTCATCCATGACCGAATTCGCAGTGACATTCAGAAACCGTTCCTGGGTCTTCCAGGACATGCCGACAGGGGATACCTGGGACAGGAAGATGGCAACCACATCCTTCTCCGGCCAGACATTATAACAGCTGCCCCAGTAGCCGTGCCAGCTGTAGGAGCCCAGACCCATGTAATTAAACGTGGTATTATAAGCGGTCATCACATCCATCATATATCCCCAGGTGTGCCCGTAAATGGATTCCTGCCGGTCCCCCATATGATTAGTCGTCATCAGCCGCACTGCATTAGGGCTCAGAAGTCGTTTACCCTGGTAGATGCCGCGGTTTAAAAGCATCTGGGCAAATTTAAAATAATCATAGGCGGTCCCGGTAAGGCCTGCGGAAATATTGAAATATTTTCTTGCATCGGAAAAGGGCAGTCTGGTATCATCCGTTCCCGGCACATCCAGCCCGGTCAGCTTATCCATGCTGCCGCAGGCGTGGACTGCAGGGATCCTGGTCCATTTCGACTCCTCCGGGAAAAATGCGGTATCCTGCATATCCAGAGGCTCAAAAATGTACTTTTTCAGATAGGAATCCAGGTTCATGCCGGAAGCAATCTCCACGATCCGGCCGGTAATGATGGATGACAGGTTGGAATACTCCCAGTGTTCTCCCGGGTGGGAGCCCAGGGGAAATCCGGCGACCTGGTCCACCACCTCAGCGATGGTCATATCCAGCCCGTGCATGGTATCAATGATCCCTTTCTCCTTGTAGAGAGCCGCACAGTATTCATGGCCGGGATGTCCGCTGTCCATTGCCCGGACAGCACTGACACCGGAAGTCATGGTGAGAAGGTCATGTACTGTCGGCTCCCTCTTTGCGGGCACCAAAACAATGTCTCCGTTCTCTCCCGGCTCCGCAACCATCGGGTTGGCAAAGGCCGGAATGTAAGCAAAAACCGGATCAGAAGGCATAATGATCCCCCGGTCATAGAGCTGCATCAGGGCAGCTGCCCCGATCGTCTTTGACATGGAGGCCAGCCGGAAAATGCAATCCTTCTTCATAGGTACCCCTTCTTCCATCTGCCCGTAGGCCTTGAACTGGACAATCCTGCCATGTCGGGCAACCAGGGTTACCATGCCCTTCATCATCTTCTCTTCGATCGATCTTTGCATCACCTCATCAATGTAGTCCAGATAGGTGGAAGACATCCCCACTTCCTCCGGTTCCACCGTGAGCAAACGGATCTCCTCATCCTGTCTCTGTCTTTCTGCAGACAAACCTGCTTTTTTCTTCTTTGCCATATTCCTCGTTCCTCTCCGGTCATCTGCGGCAGATGTCCTGTAATTGACAAGCCCCCGCTGCTTTAGCAAGCATCGGGGGCCCATCAGTCTGATCAACAGATATGATACTATTTCCCATAGTGTTTTTTCCACTGCCACAGGTTGAATACCGGAACAGTGGTATCTTTTATCAGTTTATCTTCTGAAAAATCATAGTTGACCGCCCTCAATTGTTCCGGTGGCTGGTCATTCTCCACCCAGTTCATCAGAGCTTTCCATCCTGATTCGTTGGTCACATTCGGGCCATCCCAGTCATAGAGGGCATGTCCGCCCTCCGGAGGGAAGAAGACCCGGAATGTCTTATTCAGTTCCTGCTCAGAGCTGAAGTATTGTAATGTCTTTTTATAATAATCGAAACTTACCTGGTGCGGTGCAATATGATCCCCCGTTCCGTGGGTGATCAGCAGCTTGCCGCCGCACTTTGCCAGTGGCCTCAGATCCGGATCATAAAAAGCGAACTTTTCAAATTCCTTCTTGTGATCCAGATAGATCTTCTCAAACTCCTTGTAGCTGCAGGTCCGGATATCCCAGTCCGGATCGCGGACCAGCCAGCGCAGGAACTGCAGGGCAAAGGGGATCACAGTGATGGTTCCGTCCTCATGCCTCTTCAGATAGCCGAACTTTCTCGGGCCGACCGGCCACTGTGTGATCTCCGGTCCGAAGCCGTAGCTGATCCTTGTGCCGTCCGAGAGAACCGGTCCGTTCCACACCTTCAGCATCACCTGCAGGTCAAAGATTGTGATCGGACCTGCGGGTGTCGGGGTTCCGGGAAGGGCTCTCAGGTAGTTCAGCCAGCCCATTGACTTTAAGTCAAAGGGGCCCATGGAGACCCTTTTGGCAGTCCTGGTCAGTTTATTCGCCGTGATGAACTTCTCCAGGGGTACCCGGTTCGATTCATTATAATAGACCACCGCTGCCCAGAGGCAGGAGAACATCATATTATAGAAATCAAAGAGCGGACCGTCCGCCCAGAGACCGTCGTAGTCTTCCGGATAGAGCTGGGCCTGGCACATGATCTGCCTCCCACCGCCGGAAGTTCCATGCATATAGCTCTTACAGATCTTCTCGCCGTAGGCTGCCTCCACCACTGCTTTGGCGCAGACTGTCATGTTGTGGGTGCCGGTGAAAGCCCAGTTGTTGATCATCTCCCAGTCCAGACCCTGGTCCTTAAAACCCCAGCTGCTGTCCACAAACATGCCGGTGGCGCCGTTGCTGACCACACAGGCAAAGCCGTTCCGCACAGCCATCGGCCAGGAGGTCAGATTGGTGGTCTGCTCCTTGTCCCAATCTGTTTCCATGTTGGTGCCGGCTCCGGCAATCCCCATAAAACGGTGGTTCCAACGAAGAGGAAGAAAGATCTTATGGTCGGCAATATGCCTGCCGGAAAGAAATTCCTTCAGCCGGACCAGATAGAAGGCCTGCACATTGTCCAGGAGAGGCTTGCCTTCTTCCTGAAAGGTTCCGTCCGGATAATATTCGATTGTCTGTAAATACATGTCTGTAAAGGATGACAAGGCCTCCCGGATCCTCTCGGCTTTGCAGCGTTCATGAAGCTGGGCCGCCTGCGGGAACCGGCTGCTGTCCATCCAGTTATACAGTTCATGGGAGAACCAGTTATCTCTGGACCCTTTGAAGAAACCCCATTTTCCCATACTTCTTTACTTCTTCCTGTCAAGGCAGATACTTATCGGTTTCAGGTTGCGGCATATGGAAGGAGTAATCCGGCGAAGTCTTACGGATAAAATTCGTGCGGACGATCTCATCCGGCTGTGCAGCCGGGAATACGATCCCCTGCTCTTTTCCGGCCTTGAGGGCCTTCAGGAGCCAGACCAGATTTCTGCCTACCTGACGCATAACAAACATTCCTTCCTTGTCCTGCTCCACCTCTTCGATGGTGTTGCCATGGACCATATTCCAGTAATAGGAAGGAACCAGCGGCATATTATTGATCATAAAATACTTATTAAGCTGTTCCAGCGCAGAAGTGGAACCGGCCCGACGGCAGCTGACTACAGCAGCGCCCGGCTTGCCTTCAAAGATCCCTGCGTTGGACCCGGCAAAAAACATGCGGTCCAGGAAAGATGTCACAGCACCGCAGGCTCCCCCGTAATGGACCGGAGATCCTACTACCAGGGCGTCGCAGACCGCCATGCGGTTCAATGCGATATTCACGGTATCATCCCCGTAAATACACTTGTTGATGCCGCCTTCCCTGCATTTCATGCAGCCCATACAGCCGCGAACGGCCTGGACGCCAACGTGGACCCACTCGATCGTGATCCCCGCAGCATGAAGTTCCTTGGATACTTCCACCATGGCTCTCCAGGTACATCCTCGCGGATGAGGACTTCCGTTTATGAATAAAACATGCATATTCTAAATACCTTTCTCCGTAAACAATAGCGATATAACGCACACAACATAATATCCTGTATATAGTATAGCAAAAAGCTGTTTTGTCATGATGGAATATCCTAATGAATAATGGGAGAATTCCGACCAGGTCCGGTCCGGGTCCGGAAAAAAACAGGTCCGCCTTTTTTCAAAGAGCGGACCTGTCAGATCAGACTATTTTCTTGTTCTGTTTTTAATGTGTTGCTTCGTAAAAGGCGATTCGGGACAGGGTTTCCTTATCAGTATCAAAAGGTGTCAGGGCAAGCTTTTTCGGATTGCCGGCCAGTTCCTCCACAGCACCCTCAAGAACTGCTTTCAGCTCCTCTTCCCCGGCATCGATGGACCCGCAGGCTTCACGGTACACTTTGGAGAAATCCTCCAGGGACTCAAACCCTGCCGTGGTCAGCAGATAATCCCGGTCTTCTGCCTTTGCCTCTGCCAGATAACCTGCCATAAAATAGCACACGGCCTTTCCGTGGGGCACCTGTAATTTCGTGGTTACCGAATAGCTGAGTCCGTGGGGCAGAGTAGTCGCCGTGTGGGCGATCGCCATGCCTGCCATCATGGAGGCACACATCATATTCCGGCGGTCTGCATCATCCGGTTCCTTGCTCCCGCGGATCACGTCGATGCTTTTTTTCCACATCTTAAGGCCAGCATCCACGCACATCCGGCTATAACCGGAAGCGGTAGCGTTCAGATAGCTCTCATACATGTGGGCCAGCGCGTCAAAGGCGGTATTATTTATTACCTGACGGCTTGCTGTCTTCAGATACTTCCCGTCAATGAGAGCCAGGTCGGGGAACACCTTATGATTCATGGATTTCTTGGTCTGCTTTTCCTTGATCGTCAGTACCGCAACACCGGTGACCTCAGATCCGGTTCCGCAGGTGGTAGGCACTGCAACGACCGGCAGGGTTTTACTGTCTCCATCGGGATCATACAGGTATTCTGCGCCTTTGTCCTTTTTCTCAATCATAAGGGCAATAGCCTTGGAGGCATCCATCGGGGAACCTCCGCCGACTCCGATCACAAAATCCACCTGCTCCGAAATTCCGAAGTCCCGGGCTTTCATGATCGTCTCCACCGAAGGATTCTCCTCGATTTCGTTAAAGAGAACGTGGTCGACCCCTGCTTCATCCAGGGCCTGACAGATATCCTCGTAGGATCCGTTTGCCATGGCGGAATGGCGGCCGGATACGATCAGCGCTTTCTTACCGAACGCTTTCAGATCGCCGGCGTGGTTTTTGACTGCATTTTCTTCGTCAAACACTTTCGTAGGCATATAAAATGTTGACATATCATTCCTCACTTTCTACACTCTGTTCATTACAGTTCTATCTGGCCAAAACGGCGATGAAGGTTACAGGGAGTTAGGCTCCTGCATAGCCGTATCCAGAGAATAATTAGGCATCAGCTGGAGCTTGTGGAGATTGAGCCGGTGCATCCGGTCGATCCGCTCTCTGGTTGCCTGGTCGGCACACTCGCCGGTCAGGATATAATGGTCAAGCACCGCATAGGTAAAACCGATCTTATCCTCATCTGTCATGCCGCTCAGTCCATCGGAAGGAGCTTTTTTTGTCAGGCGTTCCGGAAGGCCGAGGATCTCACCGATCTGGATCACTTCATGGACCAGCACGTTGGCCAGAGGGCTGAAATCACCGGCAGCATCCCCGTATTTGGTGGAATAACCGATATAGTCCTCGGACCGGTTGCAGGTATTGACAACCCGCCCGCCTTCCGGTAGAGCCTGTGCAATCGCATATAAGGTGCTCATGCGCAGGCGGGGAGGCATATTGATGATGGAATCTCTTGACAGTTCGACTGCTCCGACCGCACCGTCAGCAAGTGCCTGGTTGATCGCACCGCTCAATCCGTCAAATCCGTCCTTGATGTTTACCGTGACGTGCCGGATCCCCAGCAGGCTGACGATCTCCTCGGAATCACTGATATCGCTCTGCACCCCGTTCGGCATCAGGACACCGACCACTCGGTCTTTGCCCAGCGCTTCCGCAAGCAGAGCGGCCGTAACACTGGAATCCTTGCCGCCGGAAATACCGATCACTGCACTGCAGGTCGGCCCGTTTTTCTCAAAATATTCCCGGATCCACTGTACAATCTCATTCTTGGTCTTTACCACATCTTTTAACATGCTATATCCTCCGTTATCTGTTTCTTTTTCTGATTCTGAGAATCCCTTTGCTGTTTTTCATCCGGAAAAGGAGCCGTATGAATTCCCGGTATACAGGCATAAAGGTTCTGTTTGAGATCATCTCTTCGATTTCTCTTTCCGAAGCCCATTTTACTGCCTGCACCTCTTTTTCCTGCAGGGTCAGGTCCTCGATCTTCACGTTATGCTGCACCACATAGATATCATGGAAAGAATTCTCATAGTGCACAGTCAGGATAGGGCTGAAGGCTCCCTCCGGCAGGTCCAGCCCGATCTCCTCCCTCGTTTCACGCATGATGCCCTGTATGCTGGTTTCTCCGGCCATGATATGACCTCCTGCGGAAACATCCCAGTAGTTTGCCCAGCTTTTTTTCGATGAATGTCTCTGCTGGATCAGCATTTTATCCTGGTCGTTAAAAATGCAGGCAAAACAGATGATCCGGTAAAGGCCATCCGGCACCTTCCTGCCCCGGATGGCGGTCTTCCCGGTCCTTTCTCTGTCCTTTGTATATAGATCATAATACTCTGTCATGAACGATCATCCACCCCAAATCGGATCCCCGCTGCCTTCCGGGACTGCTCAAGGACTTTCATCACGGCAAGGGAATTATTCATGCACACTTCCGCCGCCTCTGCATCCATTGTGTCGATGATCTTTGCGAAATCTTCGAACTCCGGTGTCATTCGATGATGCAGTTTGGGTGTGTCAAAATGGTCGCGGATCATGGCTCTCTGGATCCCGCCGGATGGACTTGGGACTCCGTCCGGATTCGCCTCGTCCTGATATTCGATATCGACCCCTTCCGGCACGTTGGGCTTTCCGAGAACTTTCAGCCAGCCTTTCTCTCCCTGGATAATGGTATGGGAGGGACTGTCTGCGTCCTTGGCCCCGGTAAGGGTAGCTGTAAATTCGGGATAGACCAGGATCTCCACACCGGAAGTATCAATCCCGTTAAAGCCGAGATTGGGGAAATAGGCTGTAGCTTCCGGTGCTCCCAGAGTAGCCACCGCAAAATAAACATTATAGAGATTGATGTCGTAAAGGGCTCCACCGGAAAGCTCCGGGTCAAAGGCCGGGGCAACCTTGCCTTTCAGGTAATCGGTATAGCGGCTGGAATATTGGGAATAATTGCCCTGGAGCAGTTTGATCTTCCCGAGTTTCGGCAGCCATTCCAGAACCTTTTTGTAGTTGTCCCCATGCAGGATCGTAATTGCTTCCAGAATGTAGACCCCGTTATCACGGGCCGTCCGGATCAGATCATCCGCTTCTTCCACGGTGGAGGTAAAAGGTTTTTCAAGAATGACATGTTTGCCGGCATTAAGAGCCTTTTTCGCATAGGCATGGTGGACACTGTTGACCAGGCCGATGTAGACGGCATCCACATCCGCTTCTTTCAAAAGGAGATCATAATCCGTGTAAACCCGGTCGATCTCATGATCAGCTGCCAGTTTTTCTCCCTTTTCCTTACTGTGGGGACGGGCAAAAATTGCCTTTACTTCAATTGTTTTTACCGGCTTCATTGCAAATAGAGCTTCATGTACGATCTTACCGGTTCCGATGATTCCTAATTTCATTATTATCGTCTCCTCCTGGTACACATTGATTATTTATCATATCTCGTCAGATTGTATCTTTTGATCACGGAGATCAGATTCTTCCCGTAATCATGGAAAGTACAGTAACCGCCTTTTTGAAGGATGCGGATCTGTTTTTTGTAGCTTTTGGTCCTGGTCAGGCCGGCATACCTGCGCCGCGACCCGTTCATGGCATTCTTCAGGTAGGCGGAATGGTCCCCGATGGACTTGTTCACACTGCTGTATTTCCGGAAGGGGGCAGTAATCCTCACCACTCTTCCCCCGTATTCCTCCCGGGTCCGTTTCCAGTAGACTTTCCCACCCCAGGTAGAACCTTTCCAGCTGTTGCCGGACAGATTGGTCTTCATTCCGAAAAGATTATTGCCTTTCTGGGCAAGCAGGGAGGTTCCGCTCCAGCTTTCGTGGATGGCCTGGGCGATCGTAACGGATGCCAGCACCCCGTTCTTATGATAATCTTTCTGCGCAATGGGCCCGATCAGCTTCACAAATTCCTTCGTATCCATGTACATAAACACCTTGGACTGGATGCTTGACCTGTCCTCGATCACCGGCTTTCGGGCTTTCAGCCGTATCGTCCGGGTCACCGCATTGTAGGAATAGGAAAGGCCCAGGAGCCTGCAGACTTTCTTGGCGGGCACCATCAGCATTTTCTTCCCGGACATGGGCACGGTCCTCAGTTTTGTTCCAAGTGAGAAAATCCTCTCCTCGTTCAGAACTGCCTTGCTCCTGCCCTCATACATCACAAGCTCAATGTTATTGCGCATCAGTCTCAGTTTCTTTTTCTTCCGGTTGTACTTGGCGCTCACTCCGGTTTCCGGATGTTTTAAGAGCATCTTGCAGGGGATCAGCATATACTTATCTGCGGACAAGCCATACAGTCTGTCCGTGCTGATCACTTTCCCCTCATATTTTACGGTCACCTGTCTCGTCTTCGCACCGGCCTGGCAGTCAGCCCCCTGCCAAAGCAGGATGCCCGGCAGCAGGGTCAGGGAAAGCATGACAAACAGTTTCCTGATTCCAGAATCTTTCATACCACATCCTTCTCCTTCCTGAATCTCTCCGTTATTGATTGGAAAATAAGTAATTCCATGATACCATATAGTGGTAAGTTACACAATCAACGGGTCACAATTGAAAGGACAATCATGAAACGGATACGAGCTTGTAAGGGGACCGGATCCCTTATCATTTTTTTTACTGCAATATGGACTATATTGACTGCAGGATCCTGCCGGCCAGTGCACATTTCCGCAAAAGTCGTCACCAATATCTCAAAAAAAGAAAATACTTCCATGCCGAAGCTGACACAGACTCTGATGAGAAAAGTCTCAGCCACAACTCCTGCGGAAACAGCAAAAAGCGATCTTACATTGGTGCACAAAGCCGCTTTACTTTCTACAAGACGGATCCCCCAGGGGTATACGACAGATGGTACTTATTATTACTACCTGTCGGTCATGGCCACCCATGGCTCCGGGTCCAACGATCTTCGACTGACCCGGATCGGATACCGGGAGGACGGAACCTGGACCAGTGACTACATGACTCTCATTGATTTCGGCCACGGAACCAATCTGGATTGTGTGAGTGACGACGGAAAGACATGGCTTTGGACCGGCAGTGACTGTTCATCAGGAAGTGGAGAAACCACCAGCATCTCCTGTTTTACCTACCGGCCAGGCAAAACTCTGCGTAAGCATGCCAGGATCCATTATCGCATCCGGACAGCCGGAACAAAATCCTCCTATGCCAGCAATGTCTTCCCTGCCATAAGCGCAGACGGAAAAAAGCTGGCAGTGCGTTACATCAGAAAAGGCCGGCAGCGCTTTCAGGTCTACGCCCTGAAAAACGGCCGGCATATCAATACAAAAAAGATTCAGAAAAGTTTTAGCAGAAGCCTGACCAAGGGCCCCTTCCAGGGTTTTGACATCAAAGGTACTACCATCTACACGATTGAAGGAAGCGCCTCCAAAGCGGAAATGAGGATCCTTAAAAAACGGTATCGCCCGATCATCCTGAAAAAGTACAATTACAAGACCGGAAAGTCATCCAGCCGAACCATCCGCGGTGGGAAAAAGCTGTCTCATAGAGAACCGGAAGGAATCCAGGTTGCTTCGGATGGAAAGATCTTCCTTATGATCGCTTCTCACTACAAAGAGGCCTACACCTGTGTCAATATCTACAGGGCCAGATTCCGATAACCGGATTTTATCCTTCCAATTCCATCTTCAGGCAACGGAAATTACGCTGGTCAAATGCACAGAAGATCACTTTGATCTCATAGTCATCATTTTCTTCCAGCCATCTTTTCACAGTGGTAACTGCGACCATAGCTGCCTGTCTGTGGGGATACCCGTAGACGCCGGTTGAGATACAGGGAAAAGCAATACTTTTCGCTTCATGACCTTTAGCTGCTTCAAGAGAATTCCAGTAGCAATTGGCCAGGTCGATCGGGTCCTGGCCTTTGCCGGAAAATACCGGTCCCACCGTGTGGATTACATAGCGGGCAGGAAGATTAAAGCCGGGTGTGATCTTTGCTTCCCCGGTCGGACATCCGTTCAGCTTTTTGCAGGCCTCCAGCAGCTGCGGGCCTGCAGCCCGGTGGATTGCGCCATCCACGCCGCCACCTCCTAAAAGGGACTTGTTTGCCGCGTTTACGATGCAGTCACAGTCCAGTTCCGTGATATCACCCTTCATAAGGACAATCTTTCCGTCCATAAATGTTAATTCTGCCATAGTATCACTCCTCTCCAAATCAGGCTCTAGTACAGTTTCAGCAGTTTCACTGCTCTCTTCCCGACCTTGTAGAGGGGATTCTCAAGCACTTTCGCTGCATTCTTTAATTCTTTTCTGATCTCTATGTGCTGGGGGCAGTGCATCTCACACTTGCCGCATCCGATACAATTGGACGCGGAGGACGGCTCCCGGCGGAGAGCCGTACACATGAAATATTCGGAAACCGCTTTGACATAGCCGTCAGAATATCTTCTGTTATAAGCCGCAAAGGTTCCGGGTATGTCCACATTCTGCGGGCAGGGCATGCAGTATCTGCAGCCGGTACATCCCACCTTCATCTTTGCATTGATCATCCCGACCACCTGCCTGATGATCTCCCGCTCTTCCTCCGTCAGATCTCCAACCTGACTGGCAGAAGCAGTCTTTACATTCTCCCAGACCATTTTCTGTGTATTCATACCGGAAAGAACACAGGTTACCTCCGGCTGGTCCCAGAGCCAGCGGAAGGCCAGCTGGGCCGGGGTAGCGACAGGATCATGCTCCCGGATCAGTCTCACAGCCTCCTCCGGAAGACCGCCCGCAAGCTTACCGCCCCGGAGCGGTTCCATAATGATCACAGGCAATCCCTTTTTATTGGCATACTGAAGTCCGACCCGGCCGGCCTGGGAATGCTCATCCAGATAATTATACTGGATCTGGCAGAAATCCCAGTCGTAGGCATCGATCAGACTGCAGAACATATCAGAATTTCCATGGTAGGAGAAACCGACCTGACGGATCTGGCCTCTGCTTTTTTTCATCTCCAGCCATTCCAGGATACCCAGGTCTTTCAGTCTTTCCCAGGTAGCCACATCGGTCAGCATATGCATCAGGTAGTAATCGATGTGATCCGTGCGCAGCCGTTTTAACTGTTCCTGAAAATATTTTTCCAGACTGTCTCTTTTGCGGATCATATAGTGAGGCAATTTGGTGGCTATATACACCTTGTCACGGATTCCGTTCTTCTCCAGGATCTCTCCTAGAGCAGCCTCGCTCCCCCCGTATACATAGGCGGTGTCATAATAGTTCACACCGGCCCGGTAAGCCCTCATGATCTGCTTCTCGGTCTTCTCCATGTTGATCTTCCCGCCTGACTGCTGGAAGCGCATGCAGCCAAACCCCAGAACGGAGATATCATTGCCGTGGCGATCTTTTCTGTACTTCATATTCCACTCCTCTATAAGATAAGGCCCCCTGCGTCAGGCAGATAGGGCCTCCATGTTAAAACATATCATATTTTTCAATATCGATCCGACAGTCGCCCTGGGAGATGAAAGAAATGCCCCTCGCCGCCTGGGATGTCTCCAGCACGGAGGACAGCACATACTCCCCGTCGTTGACAAAGATCTCTGCAGAATATTTATCCAGCAGGATACGGAAACGGATCACTCCGTCCCTGTCCTCATCCAGTTTCAGCTTTCTTGCAGGCAGACAGTCCCCTGCATATCCGGAGACGGCCCGGTCAAAGGTAACCAAGCCTGCTGCCGGTTCATAGCGCAGCACAGATGTATAGTACCGGCCCCGGACCTCGCCCTCTGCCAGTCGGATCTCAAAATATTCATAATGATCTTCCGGGGAGACAGGTTTGACATCCACAGTCATGTCAAGGCACCTGCCGCTGATCCCTGCCAGTTTGATCCTTCCATTCAGCGTGAGGTTATGGTAGGCAACCTTATCAGATCTAAGTTTTTCAATCTCTCTGATGGGGTTCTGGATCAGACGATTTCCCTTGAGGGTCAGCTCCCGGGGAACGGTCATCATACCTGCCCAGTCCTGAGGGAAAGGATGCTCATGGGCATTCTCCCAGGCCTGCATCCAGGCAATCATGATCCGTCGTCCATCCGGGGCAATGAGCGTCTGGGTGGCATAGAAATCATAGCCATGATCGATCGCATGGACCTCTTCTCTGGAAAAGGTACAGGTCTCCTTATCATAGCTGCCGGCCAGGTACATATTTCCATGGGCGTTCTGGAACTCGCCTTCTCTTATCATATCCTGAGGGGACACCATGAGCAGGCCCTTATCTCCGAACACCGTAAAATCAGGGCACTCCCACATATGGCCATACTGTCCGTGACAGGCCTCCAGCACCTTAACATAAGTCCAGGAAAAACCATCCCGGCTCCGGAAAAGGAGGATCTGGCCACTCCCATCGGCAGCCCGGCTTCCGACTGCCATCAGGTAACAGCCCGTGGTCTCATCCAGCCAGACCTTGGGGTCACGGAAATCCCGGACGCTGGCCCCGGCCGGAAGATCAGCACCTGTGATCACCGGATTGCCCTCATATTTCTCATAATCCAGTCCATCTCCCACAGCCAGACACTGGACCTGGAAAATACCTTCTTCCCTGTTCTCCGTCACCAGCCTGCCGGTGTAGACCAGAAGCTGTCTTCCGTCCGGCAAAGTCACTGCACTGCCTGACCAGCAGCCCTCCGCATCATAAGACCGGTCCGGTGCTAAAGCTGCAGGAAGGTACTCCCAGTGGACAAGGTCCTCCGACCTGGCATGGCCCCAGTGCATCGGCCCCCACTTGGTATCATAAGGGTAGTACTGGTAGAACAGATGGTAAGCCCCGTCATAATAGGAGAAACCGTTGGGATCATTCATCCATCCGGTTCTCGGAGTAAAGTGAAAACGTGGACGGCTCTCCGCGGAACTCTCATTATTCTTCTCATAGATTCTTGCTTGTAAAAGCTTATCACTGATCATATTCCTACCTCCGCTTTTTCCTGTCTTAATTTTATCATATTGCATGCCGCGGGGCAACAAAAAAGGAACTCCGGCCCGGGCCGAAGTTCCCTGAAAAAACTATGATCAAACTTTAATGAAACAGCAGTGTGGATCGTGGGATTAGATCTCGCGGGTCCACAGGGATGCCATAGCCGGGCCACCGCCTACACAGAGGGATGCGCAGCCGATCTTAGCATCCTGACGCTTCATCTCATATAACATGGTTACGATGATACGAAGTGCAGAACATCCAACCGGGTGTCCTAAGGAGATTCCGGAACCGTTGATGTTGGTCTTGTTACGGTCAACAATGTATCCGTAATCTTCTTTTAACTTGCGCTCTACGCCGATGAACTGAGCTGCGAAAGCTTCGTTTACTTCCCAGTAGTCAACATCTTCAAACTTAACGCCTGCTGCGTCTAAGCACTTAGGAATTGCAACTGCCGGTCCAAGGCCCATAACGCTGGCGTCAACGCCCTTGCCGCAGATAGCCATCATCTTAGCCATAGGCTCGATTCCCAGTTCTTTTGCCTTGTCCACGGACATAACGACAACTGCTGCAGCTGCGTCGTTGATACCGGAAGCATTCGCTGCTGTGGTAACGCCGTCCTTTGTGAATACAGGTCTTAATCTGGAGATGGACTCCATAGTGCAGCCCTCGATCTTATGCTCGTCTGTATTATGGATCTTATCGCCTTTTCTGGTATGCTCAACGATGTCGATCATTTCCTCTTTGAACTTGCCCTCTTCTGTTGCCTTGCATGCACGCTCGTGGCTCATAACTGCCAGCTCGTCACACTCTTCGCGGGTGATATTGTAAAGCTTAGCTACATTATCTGCGGTTACGCCCATGTGTCCGCCGGACAGCTCATCATAAAGTGCATCATGAAGCAGTGCGTCGTATAACTCAGCGCCGCCCTGATTCGGGATGGAACCCATACGATATCCCATACGTCCCTTCGGAAGAAGGAAAGGAACCTGTGTCATGTTGTCAACACCAACAACAAGGCCGATCTCCGTCTTGCCCAGCTGGATATCGTCACAGGCAATCTCTAATGCACGCATACCGGAAGCACAGTTCTGGTTTACGTTCACTGCGTTGGACTCGATGGACATACCGATGCGCTGGGATACCTGACGTGCAGGAAGGGAACCCTGCATAGAGGTATAAACCTGGCCCATAACGATCTCGTCAACATCCTTAGGCTCGATGCCGGCACGGCTGATCGCTTCCTTACCAACTGCAATAGCCAGATCTCTTGCGGAAACGTTCTTAAACTCTCCTAAGAACTTACCGATAGCGGTACGACATGCACTTACGATTACAACATCTTTTGTCTGCATAATTTACACTCCTTTGCATTTTTCATCGCCCCGAAATCCGGAATCCCGGGCCAATAATAGTATCCACTTTGGTTATGCCATCATGATATCATGTATCCTCAAAAAAGGAAAGCATTTTTGATAAAAAAATAACATACGTTTTCTATCACACGTGACTGAGAATCAGGGTCATCTGTCCTTCTGCATCCACGATACTGTCGATTGCCGGAACAAAGATACTCTCGCCTGCCTGAACTGCCAGCTCCTCCCCGTTACAGCGTAAGATTCCCTGGCCCTGCATACAGATGATCGAAGCAAAATTACTGCTGCTGACCGGGATCCTGGCCTGGCCCTGCACATCGTATACCGTCGATTCAAAGTACTTACACCTGGTGATCACTGTGCCTGCGCTGTCCTGTTCGGACTCCAGGGCTTCCGGTTCAAACTTATGGAAATTCAATACATCCAGCGCCTTGTCCAGATGCAGCTCCCGGGCATTGCCAAATTTATCGCGGCGGTCATAATCGTAAAGACGGTAGGTGCAGTTACTGGACTGCTGGATCTCACAGATCAGGTTGCCGGCGCCGATCGCGTGAACGGTCCCCGCCGGGATATAATAGACGTCCCCGGGCTTGGTCTCATAGAAATTCAGCACCTCGAGGATGGTATTGTCTTCCACTCTTCTGGCCACTTCCTCCCTGGATACATCCCGGTTGAATCCGACATAGAGGCCGGCTCCGGGCTCGGCCGCCATGACATACCACATCTCGTTCTTACCGTACTCATTCTCATGCTCCAGGGCGTAATCGTCATTCGGATGGACCTGGACGGACAGACTCTGCTTGGCATCGATAAACTTCACCATGATCGGGAAATTCTGCAGCGGACTGCACTTCCAGCCCAGAGCCTCCCGGCCGATCCCCTTTACATAGTTGCCGAAATGCATGCCCTTGTAACGGCCGCTGTCCAGGATGGACTCTCCCGCAGGATGGGCGGACATCATCCAGCCCTCCGCAATGATATCATAATCACATTTCATCCCGTAGATATCTCTGAGCTTCGTGCCGCCCCACAGATAATCCTTGAAGGCCGGGCTCAGCTTCACCAGAGCCTCAGGGATCAGGTCTTTGCTGTCGGCCTGCTCATTTTCTTTTCCTTTGAGGATCAGGTCCTTGCCGTGGCCGATCTCGCCGACCGCCGTCTCCACGAAGACCAGGACCTCCTCCCCGGCATTCTCGATCTGGTGCTCTGTGCCGGCCGGCAGATCCACGTTATCCTTCACATTGTAGATCCGGCTCTCCCCGTTTTTCGTGATCTTAGCCTGACCATGTACGATCGTGATATTCTCATTCCTGTTCTCGTGGCGATGGGCCGGGATCAGCTTGTCCGCAGGAAGAAAAACACGGCGGATCCGGTAGCTTTCCTCGGAAGCGAGCTCCTCATAATGGCCCCAGGGCCGGTAGAACATCGTTCCCTGCTCGGAATCGGCCTGCAATTCAGGGTGATCTTCCATGATCTGACGGATCTCGGAAGCTCTCCCCTTGCGGCTGATGTAGACTGCATCCGGTGTGTTCGCCACAATGATGTTATCCAGGCCGTTCACCACAACCGTCCGGTCCTGCTGGTGGTTGATCACCACACTGTCGTAACAGTCTTCTGTGACAACCTTGCCCTCCAGGGTGTAGTCTGTCTTCTCCAGATCTTCCAGGCTGTCGATCTGGCTCCAGAGGAACACACCTTTCACTGCTTTCAGCTTATCTGTCCTCTCCAGGAGCGCCTTTGCTATAATCAGTTCGGAAAGGTCTGCCTCACTCTCGGCAGAATAGTAATCATAACTTCCCGCATCATTGTAGTAGGTGCGGCTCTCCCAGAGATCGTAGGTCTTCTCGGACCCCTCGATCTCATATCGAAGGTTTTCGTTGCTGCTGTTTCTCAAAGAAAATGTCTTTTTGAGCTTCTGATAATGGTTCGGCTCCAGCTTGCTCAGTTCATTCAGGAATACATCCGCCCGGAACAGGAGCATTCCCAAGTTCCGATAGACCGCTTCCTGGTTCAGATCAAAGGATGCCAGGACAGAGCCCTGGGGCTTTTCTATAAATTCTCCGACCCTGCCGTCTGCCGCCAGATTTCTGATGTAGCCGAAGCGAGGATTCATGTGATGTTCTCTGACCGTAAATAAAGAAATGAACCCTTCTCTCGCATATTCCTTGGCCTGCATAACGGAATCCTTGTAATCCTTCTCCCCGCTGCCGCTCTCCGGGCGGGAGTAGATCACATGATCGGAAACCACCACAAATACATACTCGGACGGTGTCAGATTCATGCAGGCAAGGGCGATCGCATTCAGAGTCCCCCGGGACTTCTCCTCGTAGACACAGCGGTAAGGTGTCCCCTGGAAGGCCTTCATCTGGTCCTCCACGATAAAGCGGTAGTCTGCCTTGGTTATTATGATAAATTCATCACAAAAAGGGAGATTCCTGGAAACCGTTTCCTGAAACATGGAATGGTTCTTCTGGATCGGGATAAACTGCTTGGGATAGTTCTTTCTGGATAAAGGCCACAGTCTCTCCCCGCTGCCGCCTGCTAAGATTAGACATTTCATGATAATACGCCTCGCAATACATTATTGATAAAGATTTCTAAAAAAACTCTTATAAAATATAATAATCATAAAAATATTATTTGTAAAGCAAGGAAAAGAAAGATTTAATCCTGTCTTTAATAACTCATAAAATTGAATTAAATATAATAATATGGTATTATAACTATCATAAATAAATTAAAAGGGTGGAATATCATGAGAGTAAAGAAAGACCGCTCCGGTCAGATCCTGGAGCTGATCATCGATTCAGGGAAAACAGAAGTGACCAGGCTGGCGGAGGCACTTGGCGTTTCCAAAGTCACTATCCGCAAAGACCTGGATGAACTGGAAGAACGGGGGATCATCCGCCGGGAACACGGTTATGCCATGCTGGGCAACCAGGATGACCTGGCCGGCAGGATCGCCTACCACTATGAAGAGAAAAAAATGATCGCTGCCCGGGCAGCAGAACTGGTGAATGACGGGGATACCATCCTGGTCGAGAACGGAAGCTGCTGCGCTCTCCTGGCAGATGCATTAGCTGCCAGCAAAAGAAATATCACCCTGATCACAAACAGCGTCTTTATCGCTGACTACATCCGTAAAAAATGCTCTTTTGACATCGTCCTGCTAGGCGGCAACTACCAGCGGGACAGCCAGGTTATGGTGGGCCCCATGGTCCGGCAGACGGCAGAGAATTTCTGTGTGGACCTCTTCTTCATCGGCACGGACGGCTACTCTGCCCGGTCCGGTTTTACCAACCGGGACCAGATGAGGGCTCAGGCAGTGAGGGATATGGCACTCGCTGCGGAACAGGTGATCGTACTTACCGAAAGCCAAAAGTTCAGCGGACACAGTGCCGTGCCGCTGAACTTAAAGAACAAGATTCGTACTGTGATCACCGATTCACTGATCGATCCTGGAATTGTAGAGGAATTGACAGCGCAAGGGATCAAAGTGATCCAGGCTGAGTAACTCCTCAGGCCTTCAGCCTTTTCTTCAGCAGTTGGCCATTGTCTTTCCCGGTCCGACCAGACCTTCAAAATCAGTGATAAAGTCTTCTACGGCTGCATCGATGGCCGCATTCTTCACAAATCCACGGATCACATCCGGAGAGGCCGTTACCGCTCCTGCTCCGTATTTGGCCAGTTCCAGCACCTGCTGCGAGTTCTTGAAACTTGCAGCAAGGAGGCTGCAGTCATATCCGCTGTTTTCGATAATATCCTGAATATCTTTCGCAACCTGTACCCCGTCAAATCCCATATTGTCGATTCGATTGATGTAGGGAGCAACATAGTCCGCTCCGCATTTGGCAGCCAGATAGGCCTGCATGGGGGTGTAGATCGCGGTACCGATAAAACGGATCTGCTCAGCATGGAGTTGCTGCATAGCCCGGTATCCTTCTTCCGTGCAAGGAATCTTGACCAGGGTCCGCAGGCCAAGTTCCTTTACAATGTGATGGGCCTCTTCTATCATACCTTCTGCTTTTTTTGAGATCACCTGTACAAAAAGCTCCCCCTCTTCTCCGATGATCTTCCGGATCTCCCTCAAAACCTCATAGGGGGCCTGACCGGATTTGGCGAGAATGGAGGGGTTCGTGGATACGCCGTCCACGGGATAGTACTTGTATATGCTTCTGATTGCTTCAATATCTGCGGTGTCGATACATAATTTCATTCGTTCATTCTCCTTTTTGCAGTCTTTTATACCGTCTTCTCTACAGGATTTACAAGGTCTGTTCTGTTCTCGCTATGATATCATCCTGGGTTGCTTTGGACAGCACATGGAAAAATGCGCTGTAGCCGGCGACGCGGACGATCAGATCTTTATAGTTTTCAGGATGCTTCTGGGCGTCGATCAGGGTAGCCCGGTCCACCACATTATACTGGACATGATACCCCTCCAGTCGGTTGAAAAAAGTCCGGATAAGCATCTCCAGCTTCCTGGTATTCTCCGGTGTCGACAGCAGGGAGGGAGTCACTTTCTGGTTCAGAAGGACTCCGCCGGTGATCTCATGGGTAGGAAGCTTGGACACGGACTTGAATACGGCCGTCGGCCCCTTCCTGTCCATGGAATGGGCAGGGGAACATCCCTCCGCCAGCGGATCCCTGGCATGCCGGCCGTTGGGAGTAGCCATAGTTCCGAATCCCTGACCTACGTTGGCAGAGATGGACGAGGTCCCGGCATAGCGGATCCCGCCGATCGGTCCTCTGCCATGTCTGGTATTCGGATATTTTTTCATCTCATCAATATAGGAGGCATAGGCATCCACGATCAGCTGGTCTGCGTAATCGTCATCATTACCGTATTTCGGAGCTTCCTCTATCAGCATGTGACGGATCCGTTCTCCTTCCGGACCGGCAAAATCAGATTCCAGAGCGTCCATCAGCTGATCGTTCGATATTTTCTTCTCATCAAATACCAGCTTTTTGATGGCAGCAAGACTGTCTGCCATATCTGCGATCCCGACCTGGAGTCCGGAAATGTAATCGTAAATTGCTCCGCCTTCCTTTATGGTCTTCCCTCTTCCCAGGCAGTCCTGTGTCAGGGTGGAACAGAGGATATCCGGGATCTCCCTCTCTCCTGCCAGGTCGATGGCATTCTCCACGATCACGCTCATTCGGGTGAGCTCCCGGATCGCCTTATCCCAGGCACTCATCAGTTCATCAAAGGACTTCATGTCACGGAAATTCCCGTAATCTTTGGTAAAACGCTTGCCGGATGTGACATCGATCCCATTATTCATAACCATAAGGAGGACCCGGGGGAAATTCAGGTAGCTCATCCCGGTGCATCGATACCCCCATTTCCCGGGAACGGCGGTCTCCACACAGCCAACTGCGGAATAATTATAGGCATCCTCTTTTGCTACCCCTTTCTCTATGAAGGAGGGAATGATCACCTCATCACTGTTAAAGGCGGGCATACCGGTCCCCAGTTTCAGGACTTCCAGCGCCTCATCCATAAAGGCCTGGTCCAGATTTCTGTGATACCGCACGGTCAGGTTTGGCTGGGGAAGCCGGGTCTGTCCGATCGACTTCAGCACTAGGAAGGAGAGCCGGTTGACCGCATCTTTCCCTTCTTTGGTCTGGCCGCCGATGGTGACATTCTGGTACATGGGACTTCCCGCGCTGGAAAAGGTATGGGCCTGGGACCGGACCTTGTTGATGGTCAAAGTCTTGATCCACAGGTTGGTCAGCAGTTCCACTGCCTGGTCTTCCGTGATCCTTCCTGCCTCCAGGTCCGCATCCAGGTAAGGCCCGGCATACTGGTCGAATCTCCCATAGGACAGGGAGTGGCCGTTGGATTCAATCTGCAGGATCAGCTGGATAAACCATACTGACTGTACCGCTTCGTGGAAGGTTTCCGCAGGCTGATAGGGAACTTTCCTGCAGATTCTGGCAAGCTCCAGCAGCTCAGCCTTCCTCGGTTCCTCCGCCTGTCCCGCCTTCTCCTCGGCAAGTCTGGCATAACGCTCTGCAAAATGCCTGACTGCATCGATCACGATCAGAACTGCCTTGTAGAACTGATACTTATCGATGGATGCAGGATCGGTCAGATCCAGTCCGGCTTTCAGTGTCCTGGCTCTTTCTTCATAACCGGCCAGACCGCATCGGAGCAGGTTCTCATAATCTACCACGATGTGGGCATCCCCTGCGTTTAGCTTGCCTTCCATCCCGAAAAAGCCGGTATCCATGTAGACCTGCACTTCCTCCGGAAGCAGGGCCATACCGCGGGCTCTCAGATTATTGTTTTCCCAGAAGGGGGCTATGGACCGAAGCTGGTCTTTGGTTTCTTCCGTAATATAAAATACGTCCCCGTCCCTCTTCTCAAAGAGGTCCAGCTCTTCCATCACAAATTTCAGAGTATATTCCGGAAAGATCGGGGCATCCTTGTTGGAAGTTGCCTGATTCCCCGCCAGGATGGTCTCATCTTCTATGTAAATAGTCATGTTCTCCAGAATATTCTGAAGCATCCGGGCCCGCCTTATGACAACCGGCTGAGCCTGATTTTCCCGGTAGGCCTCCGTCACCAGCAGTGCCCGCTCTGCATCGATGTAGGGTTTTTTATCCAGAACGCTCTCCCGGTAGGCTTGCATTCTTGGTGTCAGTCTTCCAAAATGTGCCGCATTCTCCATTATTAATCTCCTTAAAAAATATTCATAACTTTCTTTCGTAAGTTTATAATAGCACATTTTTGGTAGATGTCAACAGTTTCCTCTCATTTTCTTATTATAACTTTCTTTGATAAGTTTAATTCTTTACATAAGTATCATTTTATGCTATGATATTTTGGCAATGAATTGATCAGCCAAATATCGATAGAAGGAGTATCATGGACCAAAAAGGACTTATTTTTAATATTCAGAAGTTTTCCATACATGACGGGCCCGGTATACGTACCACAATTTTTCTGAAAGGCTGCCCTCTTCGCTGCCGCTGGTGTGCCAACCCGGAATCCCAGAGCAGCCTGATCCAGACGATGAATGACAACACTGAGGCAGGAGAATACAAGACGGTTTCCCAGGTGTTGGAAATCTGCTTGCAGGACATGGATTTTTACCTGGAATCCGGTGGCGGAGTCACCATCTCCGGCGGGGAAGGAATGATGCAGCCGGATTTCGTGGAAGCCCTGGTAAAGAAACTGAAGGAAGCCGGGATCCACACTGCCATCGAGACCACCGGTTATGTGAAAGAAGAGATCTTCCAACGCCTTGCCCCCCTCTTCGATCTCCTGCTCTTTGATGTGAAGCATTACGACCGGAAGAAACATTTTCTTGGCACAGGGGTCTATAATGACCGGATCATAAGCAACCTGTCCTGGGCCGCCGAACAGGGTCTGACCATTCTTCCCCGGATCCCGGTGATCCCGGATTTTAATGATTCCCCAGAGGATGCAAAAGGACTGGCCGCCCTGCTGAAGAAGATTGGGCTAAAAGAAGTACAGCTGCTCCCTTTCCACCAGATGGGAGAAAGAAAATATGAGCTCCTGGACAGAGACTATGCCTACACCGGCGTAAAGGCTTTGCACCTGGAGGACCTGGCAGACTACCAGGCTGTCTTTAAAGACCTGCACTGCTTCTTTTAGATCTATTTTCCTGAAAAGGATAAAATCAGGAGGCAGAAACCTTTCCCCCATAAGGTCTCTGCCCCCTGCTCTGTTAATCTTCCAGATATTCTCTGTAATCTGCCTCACAGGAAAAGAGGATATATCTTCCCTCCACAAGGCCCATGTAACCACTTTCTACTGCATAACCTTTCATCTGAAACACCTCCTGTTATTCTAAGCTGTTTCCAGCACGATCCCCTGCAGCAGGCTGCCCAGCGAGTAACCCAGATGAGTCTGCCGGTCTTCCTTGACAAGGAACCGCTCTCTGCCACATTGGTAGCAGGGGTTTAATTCCAGTTTTGCGATCATTCTGGCTGTATTCCTTGCATCTGCAAGTCCGTCATGCAGATGCCCTACTACATCCAGGTCTGCCAGTTCCAAAGCGTCCTTTAAGGACGGGGCCCGGTCCAGCCCAAAACGGATATCCACCACTTTCTGGTAATCAATCCAGTTCTCTTCTTTCAAAAAGAAATCCAGTTTGTCCATATCCAGATCTTTCATCAGGATCTCATCCCGGATCTGACAGTAATCTGTCCTGCTCCAGGAACAAAATCTGGCATCCCTGCCATCGATCCAGCGGATCATATCAAGCAGGACCATCTCTAAAGAAGGAGCAGCCTGTATATTTCCCGGTGTGATCCCGGTGAGTTTGGTAATGAAACCGTCAATCTTCCCGAACTGCGGATGAACAAAGCTGGAAAACTCATCTACTTCCTCAAACTTTTCGTTCAGCATGACAGCTCCGATCTGGATGATCTCATTATGTCTTTTGTATCGGCCCTGCCGAAAGATCTTTCCGACTTTACACATCTCAACATCAATTACAATATAATCACTCATACCGGCATCGCTCCTTTCCTGTCTTTCATTTCTTTGATCTGTCTGGATTATACTACAGAAAGGTGTCCTAAAAAAATGCCAGCACAAAAAGAAGAAGCCCGGGGTCCGGGCTTCCCTGGAACATCATATTTCAATGAAATAATATCGATCAGGTCAAAAAATATCCATCAGAAAAACTTGCGGATCACATCCACAACGCCGTCCTCCTGCACGGATCCCGCAATATAATCTGCCACTTCTTTCACCGGGGGAAGTGCATTATCCATTGCGACACCAAGCCCCGCATAGGCAACCATGGGAGCATCATTTCCGCTGTCTCCGCAAGCGAGGATCTCATCCCGGGTGATTCCCAGATAATCTTCAAAAAAGGCCAATGCATCTCCTTTATTGATTCCCGGAGGCACAAACTCCAGAAACTGAGGTTCCGAGATAAAAACATCAAACTCTCCTTCGAACATTTTCTTCATGACCGGAGCCAGCTGTTCAATCCGTTTCGGGTCCGCGCCAAACATGATCTTGGACAAAGGTATATCATCATAATCACGGAAATCCTCCACCTGGATCAGTCGCATAGTGCAGATCTCCGCCTCATGGCGAAAATATGGGTTGTCGGTATTGTTCGTGACCAGAGCGTCTTCATAAAACGTTACGATATCAACGTCATACTCTTTGGATAAAGCCCAGATCCTGGAGGCCGTGTTCAGGGGAAGGGTAATATTCTTCAGGATCTTCCCGGTCCGACACTCTGTGATCGTGCCTCCGTTAAAGGACATCAAAAATGTGTTGTCATACTCTGCCATATGGAGGTCCCGGGCAGTTTCCAGCAGGCCCGGAGCCGCCCGGCCGGAAGCGATGACAACCGGTATCCCTCTCTCTTCCAGTCCGACGATCGCTTCAACAACTGCGTCAGAGATCATATTGTCTCTTGTGCGGATCGTTCCATCAATATCTGTGACAAATATTTTATAACTCATTCGTTTCTAATCTCCTCCTGTGCCTTTTCATATACATACAGCAACATAGCAGTTTTTGTCAGAATGTTTCTTGCTAGTATCTTAGCATACAACTGATCTTTCCGCTATCTAATCCCTTGCATTTTATGAGAAATATGTTTTAATGAGATATATGGCTGTTCTAAAAGAATAATAATCGAAAGGACAAAATCATCCGATGAATGATCATATCAAAAAGGAATTTGAAAAAAAATGTATGGCTCCGGAAGAGGCCATGGAGCTGATCGGATCCGGAGACCGGATCTATATCGGGACAATGAGCAGTGTCTCCTACGGACTCTGCCAGGCTTTAAGCCGGCGGATCTCGGACCCTGACCGGCCCCTACGGGACATTACGATCGCCTCCGGCAATATCGTTGTTGCCCCTCCGGGCATGGAGAAGCCGGACCCGGAACATTATGCGGGCATCACCACTTATTTCATGGGGAACTGGGAACGTTCCTGCCAGGCTTATATCCCGGTGGATTACACCAGTGTCCACCTGAGCCGGTCCGATATCTGGTGCCGGCAGACCAGCGGAGTCAATGTCGCATTTTTTGAAGTGTCCCCTCCGGACGAAGATGGATATATGAGTTACGGGCCTACCGGCGTCGGCATCAATGTCCACCTCAAAGAAGCCGTCTCTCGCATCATTCTGCAGGTGAATCGCAGGATCCCCTATGTGTGCGGTGAGGATAACAGAATCCACTATTCCGAGGCGGATGCGATCGTCCGTCTGGACCGGGAACCGGTATCCGTGTCCGGTTATGATGTCAATGAGACCGTCCGGGCCATCTCCGACCATATCGTGGAACAGATTCCCGACGGGGCCTGTATCCAGCTGGGTCTGGGGAGCCTGTGCTCCGCAATCGGTTTCGGCCTCCGGGAAAAAAATGATCTGGGTGTCCACAGCGAAATGCTGTCAGACCCCATGATGGAACTGATGAAAAACGGCAATATCACCAACCGGAACAAAGCGATCTACAAGGGCAAGTCCGTCGCTTCTTTCGCTTTCGGCAGCCGGGAGTTTTATGACTTCATGGACCACAATGAAGATCTGCATTTTCTTCCCTACACCGAGGTAACCAACCCGGTCAACATCGCCAAAAACGACCGGGCCATCTCCATCAACTCCGCCCTGACCATGGATCTTTTAGGCCAGGTCTGCGCCGATAATCTGAACGGACAGCAATTCAGCGCGACCGGAGGCCAGGTGGATTTTGTCCGGGGAGCTCAGATGTCAAAGGAGGGCAAGTCCTTTATCGCCGCTGCCTCCACAGTAAACAGCAGAAAGGCCGGCCGGCGGTCCCGGATCGTCTCCCGCCTACCCGCAGGCAGCGTTGTCACCACCACAAGAGCTGATGTACAATACATCGCCACCGAATACGGTTGTGTGGATCTGAAGCCTCTTTGCATGCGGGACCGTGTAAGGGCCATGATTTCTCTGGCCCATCCGGATTACAGGGACCAGCTGCGGGATGAGGCAAAAGAAGCCGGAATGATCTGAAAAAAAGAGTGTCTCAGCTGCGAGACACTCTTTCTTATGATTCTGTAGATCACTTTCTATTCTACTTGC
>CAMOYC010000006.1 GCA_946629665.1 uncultured Lachnospiraceae bacterium | reverse complement strand
TCGCTTTTATCAAACCCAACAATTATGAAAAGTCAAAAACACGAAAGTATAAAAAAGACATCGGCCGGATGGAAAACATGACCTATGATGCAGAGAAGGACTGCTACATATGCCATGCGGGAAAGGAACTCACCTGGGTTTATGATCGGAAAGAAAAGACAGCGACCGGCTATAAACGGGTCACATCCATCTATCGGTGTGAGGATTGTAAAGGATGCCCTTATAAGACAAGCTGCATCAAAGGAAACAACTGCAAGACTCCCATGGAAGACCGTCTGAAGACATTGCATGTTTCCAAAACGATGAAACAGAAACGACAGGAAGATCTGGAAAGGATCACAAGTGACTACGGGATCCAGCTGAGAATGAACCGGAGCATCCAGGCAGAAGGATCCTTTGCCAATGTGAAGGAAGATATGGGATTCCGGAGATACGCCTACCGGGGGATCGAGAACGCCACAGCCCAGAGCGTCATCCTGGCTATTGCGCATAATGTCAACAAATATCACAACAAGATCCAGGCAGACAAGACCGGCCGGTATCTGTTTGAACTGAAAAAGAGCGCATAAATTTAGGATATTCAAAAATCGATATACCAGGTCTTCGGCCAAAACCAGAAGGCCTGGCCAAGTGCGCTTTTTCTATGGCTCACACGTTCAGGTCTCCTTCTTTACATTTTTATTTATAGAAATCCTTTTGTCTCAGGCTCTGTCATGATATACTAATAAAATCCTGGAGAGGCCTTTCCAAACAAGGAAAGGAGAGTGGATATTTGGGCAACAGGGCTAAAATCAGAGAAGAAGCCAGGAAGCTCAACCCCATTGATGACACAATGTTTCAGGTGATGGCAGAAAAAAATGATTTTTGCCAGGAAATATTAAGGGTGATACTTCAGGATTCGGATTTATTAGTGTTACAGAATAAGACACAGCGAGAGCTTAGGAATCTACAGGGAAGATCTGTAGAGTTAGATCTTGATTGTATTCTGGGAGATGGTACCCAAGTTGCGGTTGAGGTTCAAAAATCCGATTTGGATGACCACCAGAGGAGAGTGCGTTATAATACCGCATGTTTGACAACTAATACTACGGACCCAGGACAATGCTTTAAGGAGATTCCGGATATCATCAGTGTTTTTATCTCGAAATTCGATATCTTTCATCAAAACAAAACAGTCTACCATGTGGATCGTATTATCAGAGAAACAAGCATGAAAGTGTATAATGGCTTATCTGAAGTTTATGTGAATGCTTCAGTGGATGATGGCAGTGACATTGCAGATCTCATGAAATTGTTTGTGGATGACGAGTATTATGATGATGGGAGATATCCCGTGTCTTCCAGAGAGAAAAGATATCTTAAAAAGGATGAAGGAGGGTTAAGCAGGATGTGCGAAATTGTTGAGAGACTAAGGGATGAAGCCCGGGCTGAGGGTTTGGCTGAGGGCCTGGCTCAAGGCGAGACAAACATAATTCTTTCTCTGATCAGACAGGAAATCATTACTCCTGCCCAAGGGGCTGCTCAGCTTGGCATCTCGGTTGACCAAATGAGGCAGTTACTTGCATCCCCATCAGATGAGTAATAAAAAAGGCGTTCTACTAACGATTCTGCTCAAGTTGTAAAATGGACAGATTGTTTGTATGACGCCTTTTTCTTGAATTTAAGTGGGTTTTTAATGCTTACCCTTTCTTCTTTTTCGGATCTTGTCCAGCTCTCTTTCTCCTGTGAGACGGAACTGCCTGATCCTGGCAGAGAGTTCGTCCAGCTCTTCCGGGGAAAGCTCTGAGAGATGTTCCAGATCATCCATAAATTGTTTTGCGCTGTCGCTCGCCTTCAATTTGGCCTGGTCCAGACAGAAACTGGTGATGGCTGCGGTGACGATCGCCACGACAATAATGGAACAGACCGACAGGACAGCAGTGAGGATCCGGCCGACAGCAGTTGTTGCGGTAATATCGCCAAAGCCTACCGTTGTCGTTACTGCAAAACAGTACCACAGGCTGTCAGAGTAGTTTTTGATATGCGGTTCCACATACAACAGGATTACGGTTGTTACCAGGAAAAAAACGAAATAGATTGAAAGGATCTTATCGACTCCTGCTATATGGAAAGACTGCCTGAGCAGTCGAAATGTCCTTCTTCTTCTTTTGGCTCTCATACTTTGGATACTCCTTTTTATGTATAATATCCCGGGACATATTCGATGCCCGCTTCATCCAGCTTTTTCATCAGGGAATACATGCTTCCGCCATCCTTAAAGTGGTCCCGCAGGGATTCTGCCGGCTGGCCATTGGTCAGGTCACGGAGTTTTTTTTCATTTTCTTCATCCAGGAAAAGGGCCCTCCAGCCTCCGGCGCCATCTCCCCGATCAAAGATGTATTGCTTGATCACAAAGTATTCATAGGTATCTATATACACTTCCACGGTCTCATAGGGATTATCCGGTTCCGAGTAGATCAAAGAACCCGAGCGAGAAATGAATTTGGGAATGACGATGGTCTCTTTTGCTTTTTCAGTGGAAGAATGTTTTTTGGATTTATCAAATAATGTCATATGGATCTCCTGCCTTTTCCATGATAGGTTTTGGATTGCTTCTATACATAGTGTATCACCAATCAGCGGAAAATAGAATTACCAACCGGAAACAATTGCAAAAAAGAAATCCTTTTTCCTTGAGCTCTGTCATGGTACAATAGAGACAGAAAACTGATCGGAAATTTTGATGGAGGAATTATGATAGAGGAGGCGTTTTTATGATTAAAGACGGGAAGATTTGGATTGCAAATACAGAAGACGGGACTCCGGTGACCATCGCACCGAAGATGGCAAACCGGCACGGGCTGGTGGCCGGTGCAACCGGTACCGGAAAGACGGTTACCCTGAAGGTCCTGGCGGAATCTTTCAGTGATCTGGGCGTCCCGGTTTTCCTGGCGGACGTGAAGGGAGATCTGGCCGGAACCATGTTTCCGGGTGCAGACAGCGAAAACATGCAGGAAAGGATAGGTCGGTTCGGGCTGGCGGATACATTTTCTTATAAAGGGTATCCGGTTACTTTGTGGGACCTGTTCGGGGAGAAAGGAATCCAGCTGCGGACGACGATCTCCGAGATCGGACCGCTCCTTTTGTCCAGGATCCTGAATCTCAATGACCTGCAGAGTGATATTCTGACGATCGTCTTCAAGATCGCGGATGATAACGGCCTGCTCCTGATCGATACCAAGGACCTGAAGGCCATGCTGAATTACGTGAGTGAACATAATGCGGAATTTGCCATGGAGTACGGCAAGATCAGTCCGGCTTCCATCGGGGCGATCACGAGAGCTCTGGTTGCTCTGGAACTTGCCGGAGGCGAGACCTTCTTTGGGGAGCCGGCCCTGAATATCAATGAGTGGCTTTCCCTGGATTACAACGGACGGGGAATGATCACCGTGCTTGACAGTGAGAGTCTGATCAACAACGGCAAGCTTTATTCCACCTTCCTGCTCTGGCTGATGTCCGAGCTCTTTGAGACACTGCCGGAGGTGGGAGACCTGGACAAGCCCCGGATGGTATTTTTCTTCGACGAGGCTCATCTGCTGTTTGACGATGCCACACCGGAGCTTCTGGATAAGATCGAGCAGGTGGTGAAGCTGATCCGGTCCAAGGGCGTGGGCATCTATTTCTGCACCCAGAATCCCAAGGATATTCCGGACGGCGTCCTGGCCCAGCTGGGCAACAAGGTCCAGCATGCGCTCAGGGCCTATACGCCGGCTGACCAGAAGAAGGTGAAGGCAGCGGCGGAATCTTTCCGCGAGAATCCTGCCTTTGATACTATGGATGTAATCTCCAACCTGGGGATCGGGGAAGCCCTGGTTTCCTGCCTGGAGGAAGGCGGTATCCCGGGTATGGTTCAGAAAACCTGCATCCTGCCTCCCCAGAGCCGGATGGGCCCGATCACGGACGAGGAGAGAGACCAGGCGATCAAGTCCAATTTCTATTATTCAAGGTATGCCATAGCCGTGGATCCGGATTCAGCCTATGAGTTCCTTCTGAGAAAAGGGGCAGAGGATGCCCGGGCGGCTGAGGAAGCAGCCGAGGAGGCTCACAGGAAGAAGGAAGAGGAGAAGGCGGCTGCAGAGGCCGAGAAGCAGGCGGCGAAAGATGCTGCCGCAGCAGCCAAGGCAGCGGCCAAGGCGGAAGCGGATGCCAAAAAAGCTGCGGAGAAAGAAGAGGCTGCCAGGAAGAAGGCGGCAGAGGCGGAGGCCAGAAAGAAGAAAAGAAAATTCCAGTCGGTCGGCAACAGTGTAGTCGGCACGGTAGGCCGCGAGGTCGGCAAAGAATTTGGCAGTAAAGTCGGTGGAAGCTTTGGCAAGAAGCTGGGCGGTAACCTGGGTGCCAGCCTGGGAAGGTCGATCCTGGGTACCTTCCTGAAGCTGTAATCTTCCCTGAAAGCACATTGTTTGGGAAGGAGGAGATCAGATGGACAGAAAGAGACCGAGAAGTAGAGACAAGTACGTTACCGGAGGAGGCTCCGGTGTGCATAGAAGAGGAGAGGGCCGGGGTACCGGTCCTGTGGGTACCGGTCATGGCCCTTCCGGCGGTGGGGACTTTGGCGGTTCCGGCGGAAAGAGAAGCGGAGGACAGAGAGGATTGCCGATCCCGGCGATCATTATCCTCCTGATCGCCCTGCTGGGCGGAGGCGGAGGTCTTGGCAGTGGTCTGCTGGGCGGCCTCGGAGGCGGAAGTTCCTCCTCCGGAAACGGTCCCGGCTATTACAGCAGCATCAGCGGCGGCCAGAATGACCAGAGCGGATGGACTAACGGTGCCAATACCGGCAAACTGAATGAGAGGGTGTCTTCCGAGGCCCGGCCCAAGTATCAGACCATCAAGGGCGGCGGAGAAGATACGGTAACGATCATGGTCTACATGTGCGGTACGGACTTAGAGTCCAGAAGCGGCATGGCAACCAGCGATCTTTCCGAGATGGCGAAGGCTGACATCGGGAAGAAAATGAATGTGATCGTATACACAGGTGGCTGCAAGGGCTGGCGGAACAATATCGTCAGCAGCAAGGTCAACCAGATCTACCAGGTGACCGGAGGCGGTCTCAGGTGCCTGGAGAAGAACATGGGCACCGGTGCGATGACCAGCCCCGCTACCCTCACGGAATTCATCAAGTGGGGCAAGAAGCACTTCCCTGCGGACAGGAATGAGTTGATCTTCTGGGATCACGGCGGCGGCTCCATCAGCGGCTACGGTTACGATGAGAAGAATCCCCGCAGCGGTTCCATGACTCTTTCCGGAATCAATACTGCGCTGAATAACGCGGGAATGAAGTTTGACTTTATCGGATTTGACTGCTGTCTGATGGCTACTGTAGAGAATGCCAAGATGCTCAGTCAATATGCGGACTACATGATCGCTTCCGAGGAGACGGAGCCCGGTGTAGGCTGGTACTATACCAACTGGCTGTCCAGGTTCTCCGCGGACACTTCCATGAGCACGCTCCAGATCGGAAAAAATATTGTCGACGACTTTGTCAGCGTGTGCAACCAGAAGTGCGCAGGGCAGCAGACCACCCTTTCCGTGGTGGACCTGGCGGAGCTCCAGGAGACATTCCCGGATGATTTCACGGCCTTTGCCAAAGACACCCGTGAGCTGATCAAGAATAATAATTACAGTAAAGTTTCTGCAGCAAGAAGCGTTACAAGAGAATTCGCCCGGTCCTCCAGGATCGACCAGATCGACCTGGTACATTTTGCGAAAAAAATGGAGACTGCGGAAGGCGACAACCTCGCTCAGGTTCTTCTGGATGCAGTAAAATACAATATGACATCCCGTAATATGACCAATGCCTACGGACTCTCGGTCTACTTCCCTTATCAGCAGACACGGAACGTGGACAAAGCGGTAAAGATCAACCAGGAGATCGGCGTGGATAATGACTTCTCCGAGTGTATCCGCGAGTTCGCCAGCATGGAAGTCGGCGGCCAGATCGCAAGCGGCGGCACAACCAGCCCGGCTCCTTCCCTGTTTGACTTCAGCAACCTGGTCCAGGGGAGCTCCGGACAGAGCAGCTCCGGACAAAGCAGTTCCGGTCCGAGCAGTTCCGATATCGCAGACCTGCTTGGTCTGTTCATGGGTGGTTCCGGCGGGATCAACATCTCCGGCCTGAACAGCGGAAACATGGATTTCTTTACAGGCAAGTCCATCAGCGATGAGAACATGGCAGCTTATATTGGAGAGAATCAGTTTGATGCTTCCAAATTGGTATGGCAGGAGAATTCGGATGGCCAGCAGGTGATCTCTCTGGATGAGGACCAGTGGAATCTGGTGACCCAGCTGGATCTCAACATGTTCTACGATGACGGTGAGGGATACGTTGACCTGGGCCTTGACAATGTCTTTGATTTCGATGAAGACGGCAACCTGCTTGCCGGCGATGACAAGACCTGGGTTTCCATCAACGGAAAACCGGTTGCCTACTATCACCTGGATACGACGGAAGACGGAGACGCTTACACGATCACCGGCAGGGTTCCGGCCGTGCTGAACGGTGAGGATGTGCAGCTGATCCTGATGTTCGACAATGAGCACCCGAAAGGATATGTGGCGGGTGCCCGGACAGATTATGATGAGAAAGACACGGAGACGGTAGCCAGGGGCCTGACCCCTCTGAAGAAAGGTGACAAGATCGACTTCCTCTGTGATTTCTATGATTACAACGGGAAATTCATTGACAACTACGAGCTGGGTGAGCGGTTCACGGTTCCCGGAGACATGGATGAGCTGGTCATCAGTAATACCAATGTCGGGAAAGGTGATGTTAAGTTACTCTACCGGTTCACGGACATCTATAACCAGCATTATTGGTCTGAGCCGGCCCCGGCAGACTAAGCCCTGTCGTCCGCATGGATCAACATTAAATATAATCACAAAAAATATCATTACAATAGGAGATTAGACTATGAAAATTGTGTGCCTTGATTTGGAAGGAGTACTGGTGCCGGAGATCTGGATTGCATTTTCTAAGGCGAGCGGGATTCCGGAATTAAAGAGAACGACCAGAGACGAGCCGGATTATGACAAGCTGATGAACTGGAGACTGGGAATCCTGAAGGAACATGGCCTTGGCCTGAAAGAGATCCAGGACACGATCGCTACGATCGATCCGCTTCCGGGAGCGAGGGCTTTTCTGGATGAACTGCGGGCTATGACCCAGGTGATCATTATCAGTGACACCTTTACCCAGTTTGCCAAACCTTTGATGGAGAAGCTGGGCTGGCCTACCCTGTTCTGCAACTCTCTGGAAGTAGCGGATAACGGTGCTATCACCGGCTATAAAATGCGGATCGAGAATTCCAAGTTATCGACGGTAAAAGCACTGCAGTCCATCGGTTTTACAACGATTTCCGGCGGGGACAGCTACAACGACCTGGGCATGATCCGTGCCGGAGAAAACGGGTTCCTGTTCCGGAGCACGGACCAGATCCTGGCAGATAATCCGGACCTGCCGGCTTTCGAGGATTTTGACAAACTGATGGAATATTTAAAATCCGTCCTCTAGGAACGGTTGGAAAGAAAGGATTAAAAATGGAGATATTAATCCAGCTTGGTCTGTTGATCATAGGATTTGTCCTTCTGATGAAAGGGGCAGATTGGTTTGTTGATGGTGCTGCGGGAATTGCAGGTAAGTTCGGGATTCCCCAATTGGTGATCGGTCTGACGATCGTGGCGATGGGGACCAGTGCCCCGGAGGCTGCAGTCAGCATCGCATCCGCTTTAAAAGGCAGCGCAGCCATCACGATCGGAAATGTGCTGGGCAGTAATATTATTAATGTTCTGGTGATCCTTGGACTGTCAGCGGTCCTGATTCCCATCGCGGTGGCCGAGAGTACCGTGAAGGTGGAAATGCCTTTTATGATAGCCATGACGGTTCTCCTGCTGGTACTGGGGATGACGGATCATAAGATTGGTTTTTTCGAAGGAGTGATCCTCTGGGTATTCTTCATCGGATTCATGATCTACCTGTTTCGGATGGCCCGTCAATCGGATGGCGAGGAGGAGGCGGCAGCCAATAAGGATAAGCCGATCTGGCTGCTGATCTTGCTGACGATCGTGGGGATTATCATGATCATAAAGGGGTCCGATGTGGCTGTCGATGCGGCGACGGCAATCTCACGGATTCTGGGAATGAGTGAAAGATTTATCGCCCTGACTGTGGTTGCCCTGGGAACCTCTCTCCCGGAACTGTTCACTTCCGTGACGGCTGCCAGAAAAGGAAGTGCGGATATCGCGATCGGCAATATCGTAGGCAGCAATATTTTCAATATTTTGTTTGTTGTGGGTACCACAGGCCTGATCTGTCCGGTCGTATTTTCCCCGGAGTTCCTCGTAGACGGGATCATTGCGATCGCTGCAGCGGTCCTGCTCTGGATCCTGGTGGTAAGAAAGCGGAAACTGACCAGGCCGGGAGGTGCGCTCCTCCTTCTTTTCTACGCAGGATACTTCGCTTATCTCTGCCTGAAAATGTGATGAAAAGTCTCTGTCAGACAGTTTTGAAAAGCGTCTGATCTGCGGTGGAGTTTGATTGACTTTAAATCATATATATTGTATTATATATGTACATTTTGAAGAGGTTTATTGTTCTATGTTGTGTATGATGCAGAGCTTCCCTAACCGGCTCTGTCATTGAAAGGAGTATAACTATGGCATGGAAAATTAGCAGATGTAACAAGTGCAAGAAGATCATCGCTACTTTAATTGATTCCCCTTGTGGTACTGTTTGCTGTGGCGAGGATATGGAAGTTCTCATTCCCGGAACAACAGATGCCGCTGCAGAGAAGCATGTTCCCGCTGTGACTGTTGAGGGTAATAAAGTTTGTGTGGCAGTAGGATCCGTAGAACATCCGATGCTGGATGCTCATTATATCCAGTTCATCGCGATCAACACGACAAAGGGCGGACAGATCAAGTATCTGAAACCGGCTGAGAAGCCTTATGCAGAGTTCCTGCTGGCTGACGGTGAGGAATTTGTATCCGCACTGGAATACTGTAACCTTCACGGACTTTGGGAAGGAAAATAATTGACAGGCCCAGCACTTATCCTGGCTGATCAAAGATTGAATGAATACGGTGCCGGTACCTGTGGCCTCTTGCCACCGGTGCCGGCGCTTTTCATTCCCCTCGGAGGAAAATTCATTGGAAAACAAAGCAAAAGCGATACTTGACGAAGTAAATAAAGTGATCATGGGAAAGCGTGAGATCATCCGCAAGGTCTGGATGGCGATCCTCTCCGGCGGCCACATCCTGATGGAAGACGTGCCCGGGGTGGGGAAAACAACCATGGCCCTGGCTTTTTCCAGGTCTTTAGGTTTATCCTATCGGCGAATCCAGTTCACGCCGGATGTCATGCCTTCTGACGTGACCGGATTCTATTATTATGACAAGGAGGCCGGAACATTTTCTTTTCGGGAAGGTGCGGTAATGACCAACCTGCTGCTGGCCGACGAGATTAACCGGACCTCCAGCCGGACCCAGTCCGCCCTGCTGGAGGTAATGGAGGAAGGGCAGGTCACTGTGGATGGAGTGACCAGGACTCTGCCGGATCCCTTTATTGTATTTGCCACCCAGAACCCCGTGGGATCTTCCGGAACCATGCCTTTGCCGGAATCCCAGCTAGACCGTTTTGCGATCCAGCTGTCCATGGGATATCCCGGTGTGGAAGATGAGGTGAAACTTCTTGCAGCAAGAGGACATTCCGACCCGATCGACCAGGTTTCCTGTGTGATCACCGCAGAGGAGCTTCTGGCCATGCGGGAGGAAGTAAATGCGGTAAAAGTTTCCCCCCTGATCTATGAGTATGTTGCCCTGCTGGCGGAAGCCTCCAGAAAACATGAGATGGTGCAGCTGGGGGTCAGCCCCAGAGGTTCTCTGGCTCTGGTCCGCATGTGCAAGGCAGGAGCCTATCTGGCAGGAAGAGATTATGTGGTGCCGGAGGATGTGCAGGATGTGATCGTGGATGTCTACAGACACCGGCTGATCCTCCACTCCCGGGCAAGACTGTCCGACCATGATGCGGTCCGTGTGACCCGGGAGATCTGCGGAAAGGTAAGGGTGCCGGATAAACGATGAAAATAAGGAGAATATCGGCGGGCATTGCCGTCTGTACGGTGGTGCTGTTAAGTATTTTCCTTGGCGGAAACTATGCGGTCTGGCTGTCAGCCTCACTGGTCCTGGCAGCTTGCATCGGGCTGGTCTACGATCTGCTGCTGCCTGGGGATATGCGCTGCAGCATCGATCTGCCCGCCTATACCGTAAAAAAGAAAAAAATAACTGCCGTGATCCGTCTGCAGGCTCCCGGCAGGAAACTGCCTTTGTTTGCAGGTACGGTCCGGGTGAAGCTGAGTTCTTATTTTATGGGAGACGAAGATCCTGTAATCCTGAAGCTTACCTATGTGGGTGACAGCGTCTGGCAGGCACGTCTGGAGATCCGGCCTGAATACCTGGGCCTGATCCGTCTGCAGGCGGACTCTGCCCGTCTGCCTGGCCTTTACGGCCTGTTCCTGAAGGTCATTCCCCTGGATCAGGACCAGGAACTGATGGTCCTGCCGGAAACCCGGGAACCGGAGATCAGTCTGGAGCCGGGTACCTCCAACCTCTACGGGGAGGAGGATATAGCCAACCGGAGGGGAACGGACCCTACCTCCTGGTCCGGTGTGCGGCCCTATCAGCAGGAGGATTCCCTGCGGCAGATCCACTGGAAACTTACCGGAAAAAGCGATGACTATATGGTGAAGGAACTGGAGAGCCCGGTCCGTCACATGCCGGTCCTGTTTCTGGAGACCCGGATGGATCAGAAGAAGATCTGGAGGATCGATGAGCTGGTCGAGATGTATGTGTCCCTGTCCCAGCATCTGGTGGAGAGGGGCCAGCCTCATTTTCTTTGCTGGCGCAGTGACTTTAAGGGAGAATGGATCCTCCGGCGTGTGGAGAATCTCTCCATGCTGGATGAGACCTTCAGCCTTCTCTTTCGGGCATCCTTTTACGAGCATGACATACCTGCCCTGGCGGAGATCCCGGAGGAATATAAGAACCTGTGCAGCGAGATCATATACCTGACCGACTACTGGATGGGAAGCGCGGTCCTTCCGGATTGGTGCGGAACTTCCGTCTATCGGATGGAGGAAGATTGGGAGCCGCAGTTCGGAAACAGTGACGAGGCCTATCATTTCCGCGATCCGGACCGCCTGGAGGATACGTCCCTTACCGGGATCGGACCGGCCTTTACCCTGGCCTTTTCCATGTTGTCCCTGCTTTGGCTGTTCTGCGGGCAGACCGGCTGGACCTACACCGGATTGGTGCTGTCCCTGGCGGCCTTTGGCCTGGCTTTCCTGTTTGTTCTCATGGACTCCGGCAGGAGCGAGATCCATCTTGGAGCAAGAAAATGGCTGACAGTAACTGTATTCTTCCTATTGCCGCTTCTGGCTATGGCCCTGCCCTGGCCCCGCCGGGGGTTCGGGGACGGCTGGAACCAGATGGCGGTGCTTCTGAAAGATGCCGGAGTCAGGCTGGGCTTTCCCGGAATCCTGCAGGAATCTTTCGGAATCGGGATCATTGACCTGTCGGAAGGAGCCGGAAGGATCCTTTGCCAGATCGCGGCAGGCCTGGCAGTCAGCATGCTGCTGACCGGTTTGGGCGGGAAGTTGAGGAAAAGATGGCCTGCTCTGCTGACTTTTCTGCTTTCTGTGGCTTTTCTGATTCCTGTGCTCAGGGTCGGAACGCAGCCGGGGATCACAGCCCTGGTCTGCCTTCTTTTGTTTTACCTGCTGCTGATCGCCCCGTCCACCTGGGGGTCAGCCATCGGAGCCTTGCCCATGCTGCTGATCGTCTGTATTCTGAGCATTGGCGGCCTGCAGATGGGATCCGGGAGGAGCGCGGCAGGCAAATGGCTTGACAGTCTTCGTTATCACCAGGATGCAGGAGTGCTCCCGGACGGAGATCTGATGAAAGCCGGAAAGATGGCCCGGGATGACAGCCCGGACCTGAAAGTGCGCACCGGCAGCCGGGACGGAATCTATCTGCGTGGCTTTACCGGGATTATCTTTGAGGATAATCTCTGGGGAGCGGACCAGGAGATGATCCGGATGATGGAAACAGTAGGTGGTCTCTCCCTGCAGAATTCCTACACAGGAGACTGGACCGCCCAGAGCGGAGGATGGGTCTCGGTGACAGACTATCTGCATGAGAAAGCAGACTTTTACGGCCTTTCCCAGCTGGCTAAGGGGATGAGGCGGTACCTGTCCTCAGACCGGAAAGATCCCTCCATCAGGAAAACAAGCTACTCCCTGTCCCTGCAGAATGTGGGTGGCAGCAGAAAATATATGTACGTTCCTTACGAAGCAGACCCGGCCTGGTACACCACGGAGACGGATTGCCTGGTAGGTACCGGAGAAACCATGAGGGCTTCCGGCTTTCTCGGACGCAATCGATGGAGCATGACCCTCCTGCCCTCTGCGGCAGGCAGGATGAGCCGGCTGAACGGGGAAGATGAGAATGCCGGTATCTACAGTAATTACGTGGATGCCACCTGCCTGCTCCTGGACCGGAAGATCCAGACTCTCCTCCAGAAGACCCTGGAGGACGGCCGGCGTAAGAATGATACCGTAACATCGATCATCGGACGGGTCCAGACCTGGCTGAACAGATCGGTCACCTATGATGAAAACCCCGGAAAACTGACGGCGGAGAAAGATTTCGCGGAATGGTTTTTCCGTGACAATAAAAAAGGATATGATGTGCACTATGCAGCCGCGGCTGTACTTATGTTCCGCTATTACGGAATCCCGGCCCGGTACGTGGAAGGCTATATCCTGCCTCCCGGGCAGGGGAAAGGCGGCGTGAGAAACGAGACGATCACGGAAGAATACGCCCATGCCTGGCCGGAAGTCTATATCGAAGAGAAGGGCTGGATCCCGGTTGAAGTATTACCGGAATACGAGGAGATGATGGGGCAGCCTTACTATAAGGAAGAAGCTGCCCTGGCCAGCCAGGATCCGGAAAAAGACCCGGAGAATACTTCTGATGACAAAGAAAATGCTCTGGATAAAGAGCAGGAAACAAAGCCAGGCGATGAGGACAGCGGGAAAGAAAAAGATCAACAGGAGTCCCGTAAAGAAGAGCAAAAGAAAAAGGATGAAAATTCCCGGGAAAAAGAGGACACGGATCAGGCCACAGAATCGGACCGGGGGTCCAAGAAGGACAAGACCGAAGAAAAATCTCAGGCTCAGGAAGAGGAGATGGATCTGCAGAGCGAAACAGCCGGGGAAGGACGGAGTGCACTGATACTCCTGCTGATGACTCTCGGGATCGGACTGGCCTTCCTGCTTGTGTTTATGCTCCTGCGCTTTGTCTTCCACACAGCTATCTTTGCCTGGAAGGGCCGAAGCCTCTATGAGCGGGGCAGATACGGAGAGCTGGTTGTTCTCCATTATGACCGGCTGATCAGCACCCTGGACGCTCTGGAACTTGAGGTGGCCGGGAAGAATCAGAAAAAATGGAAAGAATGCCGGGATAATCGTACCTGCCGGACCGAGCAGCGCCTGCTGGCTCTGGACGGCACGCTATCGAAGCGAAAACTGGCTGAAATGATCCGGATCCGGCAGAAGGCGGTCTATGCTCCGAGGGAACTGACCCGGGCAGAGGCAGAAAAAGCGGTCCGCTACCTGAATACGGTCCGCAGGAAAATGGCAGGACGGATCCATTTTGTTCACAGGATATTCCGACTGCATTTACTCTAAAGAAAGGGGAGAAAAGACTTATGTGGATTGCCGATCAATGGAAAGAATATGAAGTGATAGACTGCAGCAAGGGAGAGAAACTGGAGCGTTGGGGGAAATACATCCTGCTGCGGCCGGACCCTCAGGTGATCTGGGATACCAAACGGCAGGACCGGCGCTGGAGAAAGCTGAACGCCCATTATCATCGCAGCAGCCGCGGGGGCGGAGAGTGGGAGTTCTTTGATCTGCCGGAGCAGTGGGACATCCATTACCGGAATCTGACCTTCCATTTAAAACCCTTTCATTTTAAACATACCGGGCTCTTCCCGGAGCAGGCGGTCAACTGGGACTGGTTTTCCGAGAAGATCCGCCGGGCTGGCAGGCCCATCAAGGTCCTGAACCTCTTTGCCTACACCGGAGGGGCTACTTTAGCAGCGGCAGCGGCAGGCGCTTCTGTGGTCCATGTGGATGCCTCCAAGGGTATGGTGACCTGGGCCAAAGAAAATGCAGTGGCTTCCGGCCTCGGGGATGCACCGATCCGCTGGCTGGTGGATGACTGTGTGAAGTTCGTCGAGCGGGAGATCCGCCGGGGCAACCACTATGACGGGATCATCATGGATCCTCCCTCCTACGGAAGAGGGCCGAAAGGGGAGATCTGGAAGATTGAGGAAAAAATCTTTCCTCTGATCCGGCTTTGCGAGAAACTGCTCTCCAAAGATCCCCTGTTTTTCCTGATCAATTCCTATACCACCGGACTCCAGCCCGCTGTGCTTTCCTATATGCTGGGATCTCTGATCGAGAAGAAACACGGAGGCCGGGTGGAATCCCAGGAGATCGGCCTTCCGGTCAGCACAAACGGCCTGGTACTGCCCTGCGGCGCATCTGGCAGATGGACGGTATGACAGGAGCAAAAAGACAATACAAGACTCCTTGCTGAGTCTCATAAGCATAAAAAGAGACACCGCGATCATTTTTCTTCCTCCCTGAATGAAAAATGAAGCGGTGTCTTTTTTCTTAGGATTCGTCCATAGCCGGGGTGTCAGTTGACATCCGGACAGTTCCTTAGTTGATCTTGATCTTTACGGATTTCTTCTTGTTCGTTCCGTCTGTTGACTGTACCATGATCTTCACGGTCTTGCCCTTGCCGGCTTCCTTTGCCTTCACAAGACCCTTATTGTTTACGGTAGCATATTTTGTGTTGGATGATGTCCACTTCAATGTCTTGTTAACGGGTTTTGCCTTGCTGGTCTTTACAGTGGCAGTCAGTTTCAGACTCTTTCCGGCTTTTACTTTTTTCGCTTTTGCCTTAAGAGTAACCTTGGTGACCAGAGCTTTTTCTGCATCGGAGAGTGCCTTTCTTGCTTCCGTGATCTCTTCATCGGTTGCATTGCTTTTTGCGGCAACTTCCTTCGCTTTCGTCAAAGCCTCCTCAAAAGCAGCGTAACTTGCTTCGGTATAATTGTCCTTGTTTGCAACATAAGTATCCGCACCCGTGATATCCTTATCCAGCTTTCCGGAAAGGGTAGGAACAGTTACTGTAGCGGTAAGCGGTGCAAATCCATCCGCATATACAGTTACGGTATAATCTCTGGGTTTTACAGAGCCATTCTCGTAGAAAGCATCATAGCGGTGGACGGTTGCCTTGTTCTTGCCAACGGAAGTGCCGCTGTTTAAAGCAACCTGGATCTTGTTATAATGGAATCCGGAAGTGGACTGTTCTCCATAGAAATCAATCCATGGAAGCGCGCCGACCGTTGTGGTCCCGTCAGAGACGGTGACAGCGTACATGGCTTTCAGGTAGTTATTCCAGACATAACCCTCTACGGTATCATCCGGATAGATTACAAGTCCGTCAGTGCCGTAGGAACTGCTGTCCGTGTAATCCGTGGAACCGAGGGCCGGTGTAACATTTACCTGAGCCCCGGAAGAACAACCCCGTCAAGTACAGTCGTCTTGCCATCCGCATCCGTTACACGATGTACTACATCCGGGATGTCACCTGCATGACGGCTGGAAAAAGAAGTTGCGCTGGTAACGGCGTCATAATAGCCCTCCTCTGCAGAGGCGGTTACGCCAAGCTCGGAATAGAGATCCTTCCAGCTTTTGACTGCGGCACCCTCTGCAAACGAATGAACGGGACAAAGCCCCAATGCAAGAGCAAAGGATAAAATGACAGTCAGGATAGAATGCATTTTTTTCATTGTTTCCTCCTTACTAATGTGGAAATGATTGTGGCATGGGTTGATGGTTGCAAGTATTAACTAATTATAGTTAGTTGCTACTAATAGCTAATATACATCATGGAATCGAAACGTGTCCATATCAAAAAGGAGGGAGATTTTCCTGTACCTTTTTTTACTTGAGAGAGTCTGATCAATATCGGGAATAATCGATATGATATAGTCGATAAATGAATGTGTTGATAAAAAAACTCTTTTAAGGACTGAAAATCCTGCCCTCTCTTGACGGTTTCCCAAAAATCAGATATTCTAAGTTATAACTAACTATAGTTATTTGAATCTAATCAATATAGTATATGCCTTTATTGTTGGCTGACTGGTTGATAAAATTGCCGGCATCAATTATTCTAGGAGTGATCAAAGTTCAGCAATCAAGGGGAGTGGAATGGAATCATGAATAATAGAATCATGAATAAGATCAGAAGATACAGGGATATCATTTTGTACAGCCTGGGGATTGTAATGAGTCTGTCCCTGGTGCTTACCGGCTGTGCCGGCTCTTCCCCGGAATTATCTACCGGAGGACAGGACCTGAAAACAGAAGCCCAGACTATCGACGTGTTTGCGATGGATACTTACATGACGTTAACAGCTTACGGCGATGAAGATCATAAAGCTTTGAATGCGGCTTCCGATGAGATCAGCCGGATCGAAAAGCTGGTATCCGCCACCGACGAGAACAGTGAGATCTTTCAGATAAATACAGAAGGAAAGGGAAGCGTATCCGAGGATACCGCACAGATGATCCAATCTGCCCTGGATGTGAATGAGATGACTGCGGGTACCTTTGACATTACTGTATATCCTCTTGTGGAAGCATGGGGATTTCCGGATGATCATTACCAGGTACCCGGGAAGAAAAAGATCAACCGCCTGCTGAAGCTGGTGGATTCCTCCAAGGTGAAACTTGACCGGGAAAAGGATCTAACTGCTGTGACCCTGGAAAAGAAGGGGATGAAAATAGATCTTGGCGGAATCGCCAAGGGCTATACTTCCGACCGGATCATGCAGGTCTTTCAGGAACAGGGAGTCTCCCAGGCAGTGGTAAGCCTGGGCGGAAATGTGCAGACCATAGGCAGAAAGCCCGATGGCAGCTTATGGAAGATCGGGATCGAAGACCCCATGGATGAGGGTGGATATCTCGGGACCCTGGAAGTGGAGACCGCGGCGGTCATCACTTCCGGCAACTATCAAAGGTATTTCGAAAAAGATGGAAAGAGATATCATCACATTATCGATCCCTTTACCGGCTACCCGGCTGAGACGGGTCTGAACTCTGTGACAGTTGTCAGCGAGAGCGGAACCCTGGCTGACGGACTGTCAACTGCTCTCTTTACCATGGGGCCGGAAAAAGCGATCGTGTTCTGGCGGGAACATGAGGAAGTCTTTGACATGATCCTTTGCCTGGAAGATGGGAGGATCCTGGTAAGTCAGGGACTGGCAGATTCCTTTACTTCTGATCATGACTGGGAACTTTTGGAAAGATAGAGATTAAAGAAAAGGATTCATAAGGATGAAACTGACAAACATTGCAAAAACAATAGGAATGTTTATACCTGCGATCGCAGTTATTCTTTTACTTTCCATGGCTATGTCGGATTATCAGAAACCTGTGGCCAGGGAATACACAGGAAAGGCCGATGATGTGACCCGGGTGGAGGAGGTCCTTGCGGAAAAAACGGCTGCCATGGAAGCGGAAAAGAAAAAAGCCTCCCGGACAGCAAAAAAAGAAGCCGAGTCAGAGGCCAAGGGTGTCATTGATTTGGAAGACGGGGAATATGAAGGTTCTGCCAATGGGTTTGGAGGCAGGATCACCGTTAGAGTGACAGTGAAAGATAAAGCGATCACAGCCATCGATATTGTGAGCGCTCCCGGCGAGACTGAGCCCTTCTTTTCCAGGGCAAAGGGTGTGATCGATTCAATCCTGTCATCCCAGAGTGCGGATGTGGATACGGTGAGCGGAGCGACCTATTCTTCCCGGGGGATCATCGCTGCCGTAAAGAATGCCCTGTACGGGACAGAGTCAACTGCTGCTCCTGTCAGCAACGGAGTCCCTTCCGGTAACGGCCCGAAGGATGTGGGGAAGGTCGACGAATCCGGAGAATATAAGGATGGGACCTACACCGGTTCTGCCCGGGGTTTTGGCGGCAAGATCAAGGTGGAGGTAACGATCAAAAAGGGTAAGATCAAATCTGTGAAGATCCTGTCGGCCTCCGGCGAGACCAGCTCTTACCTGAACAAGGCGAAAGCCCTGCTGAAGAGGATCGTTGCCAAACAGACCACCAATCTCAGTGCAGTCAGCGGAGCAACCTACTCTTCCAACGGAGTCATCAAGGCAGTCCGGAATGCTCTGGCTAAAGCCAAAAAGGCCTCGAAAAAAACGGATAAGAAGAAAAAGAAAACCGATACCGGCAAGAAGAAAAAGAAGAAAAAGAAAAGCAGGAAGAAACCTGTAAAGACTACAGATCCGGCCACATGGAAGGACGGTACCTACACCGGTAGCGGGCAGGGATTCGGCGGACAGATTGTGACGGAAGTCACGGTGGAAGACAGCCAGATCACCAACATAGAGATCACGGAGGCGGAAGGCGAGGATCCGGCCTACCTGAAGACAGCCAGTGAGATCATTGATGAGATCCTGGAGAAACAGAGCGTGGAGATCGATACGGTCAGTGGTGCCACCTTTTCTTCCGGGGGGATCCTGGAAGCGGTAGGTGCGGCCCTGAAAGAAGCGGAGAAATAGATGGCAAAGAAAAAGAACAAGATTACTGCGAATATGATATGCGAGACCGGGATACGGGTCATTTTCTTCTTTGCCTGGCCGGCACTTTTCTCTACCGCCTGGGGCGGGATCAAGATGATCGTGGAGGAAGTGAAAGATCTTGCGGCGATCGAACTGAATTCCTTTACCCTGACCCTGATCATCCTGTTGCTCTTTACCATAGTCTTCGGGCGGTTTTTCTGTGGATACGCCTGCGCATTCGGCAGTTTAGGAGATTTCATTTATTCTGTATCCTCCTGGATCAGGAAGAAAATGAAAAAGAAGCCCTTTCGGGTTTTCGGGAAATGGGGAGACAAGTTGCTCTGCCTGAAATATCTGCTGGCTTTGGGGATCCTGGCGGCTGTGATAGCCGGCTATAACAATCAGGTATCTTTAAACAGCCCGTTCACGGCTTTCTCCCAGCTCTATGCCCGGACAAGGCCGAAAAGTTCCATCGCTTTGGGCCATTTTCTTCTTATAATAATAGGCATGGCTCTGGAACCCAGATTTTTCTGCCGTTTTCTTTGTCCCATGGGAGCAGTTTTTTCTCTGATGCCGATCCTTCCCTTTTCGATATTTAAAAGGGACAGGGACCAGTGTATTTCGGGATGCAGTGCCTGTCAGAGGATCTGCCCGGCGAACCTGGAGCTGCCATCGACCCGGGAAGGAGATAACCTGAAAAGCGGCCAGTGCTTTTCCTGTGGCAAATGCGCCGGAGTATGTCCCAGGCAGAACGCCGGCGACAGTATCCCGAAGAAATTCAGGCTGCCCATGCTGCTGTTGAAAGCAGCCCTTTTATTTGGTATGATCTACTATATTTATTAAGATGATTAAACTAGGAGGAAATCTCTTATGTCTGCTAAGAAAACAGCTTTTTACGGCATGTTTCTTGCCCTGGCCCTGGTGGCCGGATATGTGGAGATGCTGATCCCCATTAACCTGGGCGTCCCGGGAGCCAAGCTTGGCCTGGCCAACATCATCACCATGCTGGTCCTGTACACGGCCGGTCTGCCCGCCGCGATCGGGATCAGTGCCATGAGGATCCTGCTTTCCGGCCTCCTGTTCGGAAACGGGTTCGCCATCGTCTACAGCGCAGCCGGCGCTGCCCTGTCCATGCTGGTCATGGCCCTGCTCAAAAAAACCGGTCGTTTTTCCCCGGTGGGAGTCAGTGTGGCCGGAGGTGTATTCCATAATGTGGGTCAGATTCTGGTAGCCATGTTTGTGCTGGAGACAAAGGCCCTGATCTACTACCTGCCGGTCCTCATCCTGGCCGGCCTCGGAGCCGGAGTGCTTATCGGAATCCTCAGCGGCCTGCTCTTAAAGAGGCTGGATCCGGTCTTCCGGGAGACATTTTCTCCCAATAGATGACGATATAAGTGAGCTTCTATCGTCATATTGTAAAAAAAACCGCATGGCTCTGAATAGTTTCAAAAAAACTCTTGCTTTATTTTTTGATTCGTGTATAATAATAAATGCTGTGTGACATTGATAGCTGTGAAGCGTGAGGTTGCTGCACATCAGATGCAGGTTTTCCGTGGAGCGAATGTCAAGTTATGAAACTGGCGACAAGTCACTGTACTATTAATAACTACCATAGCGAGTAGAACTTCTGTGGATTGTGTCTGAAAACAGGATACACACGGAAGAGTGTACAGTCACCGCTTGTCGTACTAACAAAGTGCGAAAAGGAGGCGACTTTTTTTATGGCAAGTCAAATTATCAGAATCACGTTGAAGGCGTACGATCACAAATTAATCGATGCATCTGCAAAGAGCATTATCGACACTGTCAAGAAGACAGGTGCTAAGGTCAGCGGTCCTGTACCGATGCCGACTAAGAAGGAAGTAGTTACGATCTTAAGAGCGGTACATAAGTATAAGGATTCCAGAGAGCAGTTCGAGCAGAGAACCCACAAGAGATTAATTGATATCCTTACCCCTACGTCCAAGACGGTTGATGCGTTATCAAGACTTGAGATGCCCGCAGGTGTATTCATTGAGATCAAGCAGAAATAATAGCGAGATGTCCTATGGCTTCATGATTATATGACAACTTGTTATGTAATCCGCTGTAGACTAGAATGATCACACCGAAGTCAGCGATCGGCGTGATCCGCTGTAGAAAACCAGGAGGAAGAAAAAATGAAGAAAGCTATTTTAGCAACTAAAATCGGTATGACTCAGATCTTCGCAGAAGACGGAGAATTAATTCCGGTTACCGTATTACAGGCTGGCCCTTGTGTTGTAACACAGGTTAAAACCGTAGCGAACGACGGATACAGCGCTGTACAGGTTGGTTTCATGGACAAGAGAGAAAAACTTGCCAACAAACCGATGAAAGGACAGTTCGAAAAAGCAGGAACATCCGTAAAGAGATATGTAAAAGAACTGAAACTTGATGATGCTGAGAGCTACGAGCTCGGCCAGGAGATCACCGTTTCCATGTTTGAAGCAGGTGACAAGGTGGATGCAACTGCTATCTCCAAAGGTAAAGGTTATCAGGGTGCCATCAAGAGACATGGTCAGCACACCGGTCCCAAGACACATGGTTCCAAGTACCATCGTCATGCCGGATCCAACGGTATGGCTTCCGACCCTGCAAAGGTTATGAAGGGTAAGAAGATGGCCGGACATATGGGTCATGTACAGGTTACTGTTCAGAATCTTGAGGTAGTTAGAATAGATGCAGAGAACAATGTCATTCTGGTGAAGGGTTCCGTACCCGGACCGAAGAAGTCCTTAGTGACACTGAAATCTGCAGCAAAAGCGTAAGGCTTGTAAGGAAGGAGGACTTATAAATGGCATCAGTATCTGTTTATAATATGGAAGGTGCTCAGGTTGGTACAATCGAGTTAAGCGATTCTATCTTTGCAGTGCCTGTTAACGAGCATTTAGTACACCAGGCAGTTGTTGCACAGCTTGCAAACAAGCGTCAGGGTACTCAGAAAGCTAAGACACGCGGCGAGGTTTCCGGAGGAGGAAGAAAGCCCTGGAGACAGAAGGGAACAGGACATGCCCGTCAGGGTTCCATCCGCGCACCGCAGTGGAAGGGCGGCGGAGTTGTATTTGCTCCGACACCGAGAGATTATTCCGTAAAGGTTAACAAGAAAGAGAAAGTTGCTGCGATCAAGTCTGTTTTAAGCGCAAAGGTTGCTGAGGGCAAGTTCATTGTCTTAGACGAGCTTAAGCTTACAGAGATCAAGACCAAGGCAGTTAAGACTGTATTAAACAACCTTAAGGTTGAGAAAGCCTTAATCGTAACTAATGAGAAAGACGATACCGTAGTGAAGTCAGCGAACAACTTAACTCAGGTTGCTACAGCTGCACTGAACACCATCAACGTCTACGATATGCTCAAGTATGATACCTTAGTGATCACACAGGAAGCAGTTGCAAAGATTGAGGAGGTTTATGCATAATGGCAGATTTAAAGTATTATGACGTCATCTTAAGACCGGTCGTTACCGAGAAGAGCATGACCTTAATGGGCGAAAAGAAGTACACATTTGATGTTCATCCGGATGCAACAAAGACTCAGATCAAAGAGGCTGTTGAGAAAATGTTCGAGGGAACCGTTGTTGAGAAAGTCAACACCATGAACCTTCCCGGAAAGAAGAAAAGAAGAGGCTACATCTTCGGCAGAACTGCCAAGAGGAAGAAAGCCATCGTGAAACTGACAGAGGACAGCGAAGATATCCAGGTATTTGAAGGTCTGTAAGATCAGTCAGTAAGAACCGGATGAAACCGGCAGGAAACAGACACATCTATACGCATAAAAGCGTGATAATAAATATTCGGTAACGAAAGGAGTGAAAGGGATGGGCATCAAAACATATAACCCATATACACCTTCCAGAAGACATATGACAGGTTCTGATTTTTCAGAGATCACCAAGAAGACTCCTGAAAAGTCCTTGACCTATAACTTAAAGAAGCACTCAGGCCGCAACAACCAGGGTAAGATCACCGTTAGACATCGTGGCGGCGGAGCAAAGAAGAAATACAGATTAATCGATTTCAAAAGAAATAAAGATGGTATCCCGGCAAAAGTTATCGGTATCGAGTACGATCCGAACAGAACCGCTAACATCGCTCTGATCTGCTACGCAGACGGACAGAAGGCATACATCATCGCGCCTTACAAGTTAGAGGTTGGCCAGACGATCATGAACGGCCCTGACGCTGAGATCCACATCGGAAACTGCCTCCCGTTAGCGAACATCCCGGTTGGTACCGAGATCCACAACATCGAGCTTTTCCCCGGCAAGGGCGCTCAGATGGTTCGTTCCGCAGGTAACTCCGCACAGCTCATGGCAAAAGAAGGTAAGTACGCTACACTGCGTCTCCCTTCCGGCGAGATGAGAATGGTTCCGATCCAGTGCCGTGCAACCATCGGCCAGGTAGGAAATGTAGAGCATGACCTGATCAGTATCGGTAAGGCAGGACGTAAACGTCACATGGGTATCCGTCCTACAGTCCGCGGTTCCGTTATGAACCCGAATGATCACCCTCACGGTGGTGGAGAAGGAAAGGCCGGCATCGGTCGTCCGGGTCCGTCAACACCTTGGGGCAAGCCTGCTTTAGGTCTCAAGACCAGAAAGAAAAACAAGCAGTCTAACAAGTTGATCGTAAGAAGAAGAGACGGTAAGAACGTTAAATAATTAAGGAGGTAACTCATGGCTCGTTCACTGAAAAAAGGACCATTTGCTGATAAAAGTTTATTAAAGAAAGTTGATGCGATGAATCAGTCCGGCAACAAGAGCGTGATCAAGACCTGGTCCCGTCGTTCCACTATTTTCCCATCCTTCGTAGGCCTCACATTTGCGGTACATGACGGAAGAAGACATGTTCCGGTATACGTAACAGAGGATATGGTAGGACATAAATTAGGAGAGTTCGTTGCAACAAGAACTTACAGAGGACACGGAAAAGACGAGAAGAAGTCCAGAGTGAAATAGTTTACGCCTGAAAGGAGGGTTCATCCATGGCAAAAGGACATAGATCCCAGATTAAAAGAGAAAGAAATGCCAATAAAGATACCAGACCATCCGCTAAGCTTTCCTACGCGGGAGTGTCTGTTACAAAAGCATGTTTCGTACTGGATGCCATCAGAGGCAAAGATGTAGAAACAGCATTAGGAATTTTAGAGTACAATCCCAGATATGCTTCTGAGCTGATCGGTAAGCTTCTGAAGTCTGCCATTGCCAACGCAGAGAACAACAACGGCATGAGCAGAGAGAATCTTTACATTGCAGAGTGTTACGCAAACAAGGGACCTACAATGAAGAGAATCAGAGCAAGAGCACAGGGCCGCGCTTACAGAATTGAGAAGAGACAGTGCCATATCACTGTTGTTCTTGACGAGAGATAGGAGGGATATAATGGGACAGAAAGTTAATCCTCATGGTTTAAGAGTCGGAATCATCAAGGATTGGGATTCCACATGGTACGCAGAGAAAAAAGACTTTGCAGATTACCTTGTTGAAGACAATAAAATCAGAAAATTTATCAAGAAGCGCTTATTCACCGCAGGAATCTCCAAGACAGAGATCGAGCGTACAGCTGACACCATCAAGCTTGTGATCTACACAGCAAAACCCGGTGTTGTGATCGGCCGTCAGGGTTCCGCGATCGAGGTGCTGAGAAAAGAGATCGAGAAGATCACATCCGCAAGAAGAGTGATCATCGAAGTAAAAGAGATCAAGAGATTTGACGTTGATAAAGACGCTCAGCTTGTTGCAGAGAACATTGCAGCTCAGCTTGAGAACCGTATTTCCTTCCGTCGTGCTATGAAGTCCTGCATGCAGAGATCCATGAGAAACGGAGCTTTAGGAATCAAGGCTATGTGCTCCGGTCGTCTTGGCGGTGCAGATATGGCGCGTACCGAGTTCTACAGCGAGGGTACAATTCCGCTGCAGACACTCAGAGCGAACATTGATTACGGATTCGCAGAGGCTAACACAACTTACGGTAAAGTTGGTGTTAAGGTGTGGATCTATCTTGGAGAAGTTCTTCCGACTAAGGGAGCACAGGAAGGGAGCGATAAATAATGTTAATGCCTAAGAGAGTAAAACGTCGTAAGCAGTTCCGTGGCTCCATGAGAGGAAAAGCTACAAGAGGCAACAAGATCACTTACGGTGAGTACGGTCTCGTGACAACTGAGCCCGCATGGATCAAGTCCAACCAGATTGAGGCAGCCCGTGTTGCTTTAACCCGTTATATGAAGCGTGGTGGTAAGGTTTGGATCAAGATCTTCCCCGACAAGCCTATCACAGCAAAACCTGCTGAGACACGTATGGGTTCCGGTAAAGGTACCGTTGAGTACTGGGTAGCAGTTGTTAAGCCGGGCCGCGTAATGTTTGAAGTTGCCGGAGTACCTGAGGAGACAGCAAGAGAAGCGTTACGTCTTGCTATGCATAAATTGCCTGTAAAATGTAAGATCGTTTCCAAAGCAGATTTAGAAGGCGGTGATAACAGTGAAAGTAACTAAGTATGTAGAAGATTTAAGAACAAAATCCGTCGCAGAGCTTAAGGATGAATTAGTAGCTGCTAAGAAAGAATTATTTAACCTGAGATTTCAGAATGCGACTAACCAGTTAGACAACACCAGTCGTATCAAGGAAGTTCGCAGAAATATTGCAAGAATCCAGGGTATCATCGTCGAGAAGAGTGCTGAGTAATCGGGAAGGAGGAATTTGCTGTGGAAAGAAATCTGAGAAAGACTCGTGTTGGTCTCGTTACCAGCGATAAGATGGACAAGACGATCGTTGTCAGCGTTACTGATAACGTAAAGCATCCTTTATATAACAAGATTGTAAAAAGAACATATAAACTGAAAGCTCATGATGAGAATAACGACTGCCATACAGGCGATCGTGTTAAGGTTATGGAGACAAGACCTTTATCCAAAGACAAGAGATGGAGAGTTGTCGAAGTGATCGAGAGAGCTAAATAATATCACGGAAGGAGAATAGAGTTATGATCCAACAGGAATCAAGACTTAGAGTTGCTGATAATACTGGAGCAAAAGAACTTCTTTGTATCCGTGTAAAGGGTGGCTCTACCAGAAGATATGCTAACATTGGAGATACCATCGTCGCTACTGTTAAAGATGCAACACCAGGCGGCGTTGTTAAAAAAGGTGATGTAGTTAAGGCCGTTGTGGTACGTACCGTTAAGGGCGCACGCCGCAAAGACGGATCCTACATCCGTTTCGACGAAAATGCTGCAGTCATCATCAAAGATGACTTAACTCCAGTAGGAACCCGTATTTTTGGACCGGTTGCCAGAGAGCTTCGTGAAAAGAAATTTATGAAGATTGTTTCCTTAGCACCGGAAGTATTATAAGGAGGTATTTTCGTGGCTCATAAGATTAAGAAAGACGATTTGGTAAAGGTTATTGCCGGTAAAGATATTGATAAGGAGGGCAAGGTTCTCTCCGTTGATGTCAAGAAACACAGAGTTGTTGTTGAAGGCGTTAACATGCTTACAAAGCACACAAAGCCAAGCATGCAGAACCAGGCAGGCGGAATCATTCAGCAGGAAGGTCCGATCGACGTTTCTAATGTTATGCTCGTTCACAAGGGACAGCCTACTCGCGTTGGCTTCAAGTTTGTTGATGGTAAGAAAGTTCGTTTCGCAAAAGCAACAGGCGAAGTGATTGACTAAGAGAGGAGGCTGACCTAAGTTGAGTAGACTCAAAGAACAGTATGACAGCGAAATTAAAGCTGCCATGATGAAAAAGTTTGGATATAAAAACGAGCTGCAGATTCCGAAGCTTGAGAAGATCGTTGTCAACATGGGTGTTGGCGATGCCAAGGAGAACAGCAAGGTTCTCGATGCTGCTGTAAAGGACATGGAGAAGATCACCGGTCAGAAGGCAGTTATCACAAAGGCTAAGAAGTCTGTCGCAAACTTCAAGTTACGTGAAGGAATGGCAATCGGATGCAAGACTACTCTCAGAGCATCCAAGATGTATGAGTTCGCTGATCGCCTGATCAACCTTGCTCTTCCTCGTGTACGTGACTTCCGTGGAGTTAACCCTAACGCATTTGACGGCAGAGGAAACTATGCTCTCGGTCTGAAAGAGCAGCTGATCTTCCCTGAGATCGATTACGATCAGGTAGAGAAGGTTCGCGGTATGGACATTGTGTTCGTTACAACCGCTAAGACCGACGAAGAAGCCCGTGAATTACTGAGATTATTCGGTATGCCGTTCGCAAGATAGTTAGGAGGATTTCTAATGGCTAAAAAAGCAATGAAAATCAAACAGCAGCGCAAGCAGAAATTCTCTTCAAGAGAATATACCCGCTGCAAAATCTGTGGTCGTCCACATGCATATCTGAGAAAATACGGAATCTGCAGAATTTGCTTCCGTGAGTTAGCATACAAGGGCCAGATCCCTGGTGTCAGAAAAGCAAGCTGGTAGAATTTGGAAGGAGGCAAACTACAATGACAATGAGCGATCCTATTGCAGATATGCTTACAAGAATCCGTAATGCCAACACTGCAAAGCATGATACAGTAGATATTCCTGCATCCAAGATCAAGACAGCCATCGCTGAGATCCTTTTCAAAGAAGGATACATCAAGAGCTATGATGTCGTTGAAGACGGTGCATTTCCGGTAATCCGTGTTACTATGAAATACGGTGCTGATAAAAATGAGAAGATCATCTCCGGTCTGAAGAGAATCTCCAAGCCGGGACTTCGTGTGTACGCTGATGTAGAGAACCTTCCCAAGGTACTCGGCGGATTAGGCGTTGCTATCATTTCTACGAACAAAGGTATCATTACAGACAGAGAAGCTCGTCAGCTCAACGTTGGCGGCGAAGTTCTCGCATTTGTTTGGTAATCGATTAATAAACTGCTGAAAACAGAAAAGACCCGCGAGTCTTTTCCGACAATTTAAGGAGGTGCAATATGTCACGAATTGGTAAATTACCAGTTGAGATTCCTGCAGGCGTTGAGGTAAACGTGGCAGAGAATAACGTAGTGACTGTAAAGGGTCCTAAGGGAACACTGTCCCAGAGTCTTCCCACAGAGATGGACATCGAAGTAAAAGATAATCAGGTTATCGTAACAAGACCGAACGACTTAAAGAAAATGAAGTCCTATCACGGTCTTACCAGAACTCTGATCGCTAACATGGTAACAGGTGTTACTAAGGGATATGAGAAGGTTCTCGAGATCAACGGTGTTGGTTACAGAGCACAGAAGCAGGGCAAGACCCTCGTTCTTTCCTTGGGATATTCTCATCCTGTTGAGATGGTTGATCCTGAAGGTATCGAGACAGTTCTCGATGGACAGAACAAGATCACTGTCAAGGGTATCGATAAGCAGAAAGTTGGACAGTTCGCAGCTGAAATCAGAGACAAGAGAAGACCTGAGCCTTACAAGGGCAAGGGAATCAAGTATGCTGATGAAGTGATCAGACGTAAAGTCGGCAAGACTGGTAAATAATAGGAGGTCGTTGAAATGATTCGTAAGAAATCCAGAAGTGAGGTTCGTGCTAAAAAACACAGAAGAATCCGTAACCGCATCAGCGGTACAGCTTCTACTCCTCGTTTAGCAGTATTCAGAAGTAACAAGCATATGTACGCCCAGATTATTGACGACGTTGCCGGCAACACACTCGTTTCCGCTTCCACCGTACAGAAGGAAGTAAAAGCTGAGCTTGAGAAGACAAACGATGTTGCAGCTGCAGCTCACTTAGGAACAGTAATCGGTAAGAGGGCAGTAGAAAAAGGTATCACGACAGTAGTCTTCGACAGAGGCGGCTTTATTTACCAGGGTAAGATCAAGGCTCTGGCAGATGCAGCCCGTGAAGCCGGTCTGAATTTCTAAACAAGGAGGATATGACATGAAGCGTGAATTAATTGATGCAAGTCAATTAGAATTAGAAGAAAACGTAGTAGCCATCAAACGAGTAACCAAAGTTGTTAAAGGCGGACGTAACATGCGCTTTGCAGCTCTGGTAGTTGTAGGTGACAAGAATGGTCATGTTGGAGCCGGTTTAGGTAAGGCTATTGAGATTCCTGAAGCGATCCGTAAGGGAAAAGAAGATGCAACAAAGAAGCTCGTGAAGGTTCCGATCAATGAGACAGGATCCATTCCTCACGACTACATCGGCAAGTTCGGTTCTGCCGAGGTTCTGCTGAAAGCATCTCCGGAAGGTACCGGTATCATCGCCGGCGGCCCTTCCCGTGCTGTACTTGAGCTTGCAGGATACAAGAATATCCGTTCAAAAGCTCTTGGTTCCAACAACAAACAGAACGTGGTACTCGCAACGATCGAAGGCCTTAAGGCAATGAAGACTCCTGAGGAAGTTGCAAGACTCCGTGGCAAATCTGTAGATGAGCTGTAAGAGGAGGTAATTAAGATGGCAGATAAATTAAGAATCACATTAGTTAAGTCTCCGATTGGTGCCGTTCCGAAGCAGAGAAAGACTGTTGAGGCTCTTGGCCTTCGCAAGCTTAACAAGACAGTAGAGATGCCTGATAACGAAGCAATCCGCGGAATGATCTGGCATGTAAGACATTTGGTAAAGGTTGAAGAGATCTAGTTGCAGATAAGGAGGTACCAATAATGGATTTATCAAATTTACGTCCTGCTGCAGGTTCCAAGCACAGTGATGCTTTTCGTGTAGGTCGCGGACATGGATCAGGAAACGGAAAGACAGCTGGCAGAGGACAGAAAGGACAGAAGTCCCGCTCCGGCGGTAACACCAGAGTAGGTTTTGAAGGCGGTCAGATGCCTTTATACAGAAGACTTCCTAAGAGAGGCTTCACATGCATCAACTCCAAGAAGATCATCTCCATCAACGTTTCCGAGCTGGAAAGATTTGATGCTGATACAGTGGTAACTGTAGATCTTTTAAGAGAAGCAGGCATGGTTAAAAACTCCTTTGACGGAGTAAAAATTCTTGGAAATGGAGATTTAAGCAAGAAGCTTACCGTTCAGGTGAATGCATTTTCTAAGAGTGCTGCAGCCAAGATCGAAGCAGCCGGCGGAAAAGCTGAGGTGGTATAAATGTTCGAAACTCTCAGAAATGCTCTGAAAGTTAAGGATATTAGAGAAAGACTCGGATTTACAATGTTCATTCTTGTGATCTGCAGGCTTGGCTGCCAGCTTCCCGTTCCGGGAATTGACAGTGCAACCGTTCAGCAGTATCTGGATTCCCTGCTGGGAGATTCCTTCAACCTGCTGAACTCCTTCACAGGAGGATCTTTCGAAAACTTCTCCCTGTTCGCTCTGAATGTAACGCCTTACATCACGGCGTCCATCATCATTCAGCTTCTTACCATTGCCATTCCGGCACTGGAGGAGATGTACCGCGACGGCGAGGACGGCAGAAAGAAAATGAACAACATTACAAGATTTGTCACTCTCGGTCTGTCATTGCTCGAGAGTGCCGGAATCGCGATCGGTTTCAAGAACCAGGGGGTCGTAACAGATATGAGCCCCCTGATCATGGTTGAGATGATCGTGTGCCTGACCGCAGGGTCCGTCCTTGTAATGTGGTTTGGTGAGCAGATCACAGAGAAGGGAATCGGAAACGGTATTTCCATCATCCTTCTTATCAACATTGTTTCCCGTATGCCAAGTGACTTTTATCATCTTTACGAGCAGTTCGTCAAGGGCAAGCAGATCGGCGGTATTGTTATCGCGGTAGCTGTGATCCTTTTCGTTGTGATCGGTACGATCATTCTTACCATCATCTTAAACGATGCGGAGCGCAGGATCCCGGTACAGTATTCCCGTAAACTGCAGGGCCGTAACCAGTATGGTGGTCAGGGTTCTGTTCTTCCGATCAAGGTGAACACTGCCAACGTTATTCCGGTCATTTTTGCTTCCTCTCTGCTCCAGTTCCCGGTTGTGATCAAGCAGCTGCTTGGCGCCAACCCCAAGGGAGCTGCAGGCTTTATCTTCAACTGCCTGAGTCAGTCACAGTGGTGTAATCCGGACCATTGGGAGTATTCCATCGGTCTGGTCGTATACCTGCTGCTCATTGTCCTGTTTGCATACTTCTATACCTCGATCACCTTCAACCCGATCGAGATCGCAAACAACATGAAAAAACAGGGAGGTTTCATCCCGGGTATCCGTCCCGGAAAACCTACGGTAGACTACCTTTCCACGATCCTGAACTATGTCATCTTCATCGGTGCGATCGGCTTATGTATCGTAGCAGTGATCCCGATCTTCTTTAACGGATATTTCGGGGCCAATGTTTCCTTCGGCGGAACATCCATCATCATCGTATGCGGTGTTGTTCTCGAGACAATCAAGCAGATCGAGTCCCAGATGCTGGTTCGCCATTATTCAGGATTCCTGACAGACTAATATTAGAATTAAGGATTACTTTTTCGATTATTTTCTCAATTGGAAAAGTAATCCTTTTTGTTTTGGAGGGGATTGGTGCAAATTACCCTATTTTATTAGATATTTTCGCAAAAGTGTATAATTTACATAGTCATTAAAATGAGTTAAAATGATTCTGTATGGAATTAATGAGAATTATCATCCGAAAGGCTGGTCATTTTCATGCGTTTATAACAAAATGGAGGTATGAATAGGTATGTATGACATTATTGTAATTGGTGCTGGAGTTACCGGTGCCTGTACTGCCAGAGCACTGTCAAAGTATCAGGTGAACATGTGCGTGATCGAGAAAGGCGACGATGTTTGTTCCGGAACATCCAAGGCTAACAGCGCGATCGTTCACGGCGGATATGACTGTAAGCCAGGTACTCTCATGGCTAAGATGAACGTCCGCGGCAACGAGCTTATGTATCAGCTCGCAGAGGAACTGGATTTCCCGGTAAAGAAAAACGGTTCCCTGATCGTTTGTACGGTACCGGAAGAAAGAGGAAAACTGGATGTTCTCCTTCAGCAGGGTATTGACAACGGAGTTCCTGGCGTACGCATCGTAGAAAAAGAAGAACTTCTTGCCATGGAAAAGAACCTGACACCGAATGCTGTAGCAGCATTATATGTTCCCACAGGTGGGCTGGTAGATCCTTTCAACATGAACGTAGCTTTCGCTGAGAACGCAGCAGTAAACGGCTGTGAGTTCAAGTTTGAGACGGAAGTAACCGATATCGTGAAGAAAGACGGTTATTTCGAAGTGGTAACCAACAAGGGTACATTTGAGACAAAGATTGTTGTCAATGCAGCCGGCGTTTACGCTGACAAGATGCACAACTTCGTAAGCGAGAAGAAGATGAAGATCATCGCTCGTAAAGGCGAGTACCTGCTTATGGACCATGAGCTGGGTGACTACTTCAGCGCAACCGTATTCCCGTTGCCCGGCAAGATGGGCAAGGGTATCCTGACTGCTCCTACCATTCACGGAAATCTTTTCGTAGGACCTTCCGCTACAGACCAGGAGGACAAGGAAGATACCAGCACAACCCAGGAGATCATCAACGATCTTGTTTACAAGGCACAGCACAGCTACCTTACCAAAGACGTACTTCCTATGGGCAAGGTTATCACCTCTTTCGCAGGACTGCGTGCCCATGAAGAGAATCATGAGTTTATTATCGAGGAAGTTGCAGATGCTCCCGGATTCTTCGATGCAGCAGGTATCGAGTCTCCAGGTCTGACCAGCTCACCGGCAATCGGCGAGATGATCGAGGGCCTGATCCAGGATAAGTATAATTTCCCGAAGAAAGATAATTTTATTGCAAAACGTAAAGGTTTCGTTAAGATGGACCAGCTTTCCTTAGAGGAAAGAAATGAGATGATCAAGAAGAATCCTCTCTATGGTAATATCATCTGCCGTTGCGAGATGGTTACAGAAGGCGAGATCGTCGATGCGATCCATCGTCCGATCCCTGCAAGATCCATGGATGCGATCAAGCGCAGAACCCGTGCCGGAATGGGCCGCTGCCAGGCAGGTTTCTGTACACCGAAGACCATGGAGATTCTTTCCAGAGAGCTTGATATTCCGATGACAGAGGTCAAGAAGAATGTAGCAGGCTCTGAGCTTCTCGTTGGCAAGATTAAAGAAGAGTTATAAGATCGGGGAAAGTGAGGTTAATCAATATGAAAACTTATGATGTTGTAATCGTAGGTGGAGGCCCTGCCGGATTAGCAGCAGCGATCGCCGCTAAAAAAGAGGGAATCGACAGTCTGTTAATGATCGAAAGAGACGACCGTCTCGGCGGAATCCTGAACCAGTGTATCCACAATGGTTTCGGTCTCCATACATTTAAAGAAGAGCTCACAGGACCTGAGTACGCACAGCGTTTTATCGATCAGGCAGCAGAGCTTGGCATAGACTACAAATTGAATACCATCGTTGTTGACATTTCCAAAGAAAAGGTTGTCACAGTGATGAACCGTACCGAAGGTATGGTACAGTACCAGGCTAAGGCTGTTGTTCTGGCTATGGGATGCCGTGAGCGTCCTCGTGGAGCCCTGAACATCCCCGGCTACCGTCCCGCAGGAATCTATTCCGCAGGTACTGCCCAGAGACTCGTTAACATGGAAGGCTACATGCCCGGCAAGAAGGTTGTCATCTTAGGATCCGGCGATATCGGTCTGATCATGGCAAGACGTATGACCTTCGAGGGAGCAGATGTACAGGTTGTCGCAGAGGTTATGCCCTACTCCGGCGGCTTAAAGAGAAATATCGTTCAGTGTCTGGATGACTTTGACATCCCGCTGAAGCTCTCCCATACCGTAATCGACATTGAGGGTAAAGAACGTCTGACTGGCGTAACCATCGCTGAGGTAGGCCCGGACAGAAAGCCCATCCCCGGAACCGAAGAGCATTACGACTGTGATACCCTTCTCCTCTCCGTAGGTCTGATCCCGGAGAACGAGCTGTCCAAGCAGGCAGAGGTTGAGATGAGCCAGGTAACAAACGGCCCGTTAGTAGACGAAAGCCTGGAGACCAACGTGGAAGGTATCTTCGCCTGCGGTAACGTACTCCATGTACATGACCTGGTTGACTATGTATCCGAGGAAGCAACCACAGCAGGAACCAACGCAGCCAGATACGTGAAAGAACGCTATGGCACTGCAAAGAAGAAATCCGACAAGGTAATCGAAGTGAAGGCAGTAGACGGCGCTCGCTACACCGTACCTACCACCATCCACTTAGAGAACATGACAGACCTGCTTACTGTTCGTTTCCGTGTAGGAGATGTATTCAAGAACAGTTATATCAGCGTATACTTTAATGACGAGAGAAAGCAGCACAGAAGAAAACAGGTTATGGCTCCCGGCGAGATGG
>CAMOYC010000005.1 GCA_946629665.1 uncultured Lachnospiraceae bacterium | reverse complement strand
TGCGCCGTAAGGCGCAGATGGGAAGCACGTGTCTTAAGACATGTGAGGCTTCACATCTACGAAAACAGAGAAGCACTGGACGCCTATTTTGAGAGACGTCAGGCTGAAGTAAAGGTTATTTCAGAGGCAGCGGAGTATCAGATGCGGCTCCTGGATACAGCCAGAAAGAGGCTGAGAAAGGAGCAGAGCATGAGTTACAATGTTTCAGTTAAAACGATCCCTGAACGCTATGCAGCGACGGTACATATGACGATCCCCAGATATGAGGAGGAAGGGCTGGTATGGCAGATCCTCAACGAGGAAACCGCTTCTATGAACCTGATTCCGGCGGATCCCTGTCTTGTGGCCGCAGAATATCTGGATGATGAATATAAGGAAACAGATGTGGAGCTGATTGCATGGAAGACTGTCAAAGGAAAGTATCCGGATACAGAGCACGTGAAGTTCAAGGTACTTCCGGCGGTAAAAGTTGCAAGTTGCATGGTCAAAGGCGGTTATGAACAAATGCCTGATGTTTATAGTGCGGTAATCTCCTGGGTCAGCGAAAACGGCTATGAGTATGCCGGATCAATGTTCAACATCTATCATGTGAGTCCGCATGAGACGGATGTCCCGGATGAATTCATTACAGAAGTATGTTATGCTGTGAAGTAGCAAATCCTGGTTCTGAACCCGGGAAGATAGTGAGAAGAGTGTTCCTCATAGATGTTTAAGCAAGAAGAGCGTTTCAATTCAGTAAGAACAATCATTGGAGGAATTTATGACCAATCTTAGAAAAATCACAGAAGACAATTTTATCGACGCATTCAACCTTAAGCTTACACCGGAACAGGAACATTTTGTATCGCATCCGATCCGCAGCCTTGCCCAGGCCTATGTATACAGGGAGCAGTGCCAGCCTTTCGGAATTTATGAAGGCGACACGATGGTTGGCTATGTTATGGTTATTTACGATTATGATATTCCTGAATATGATATATGGCATATGATGATCGATGAATCGAAGCAGAGACAAGGCTATGGCAGTGCTGCTTTGGACCAGGTGCTTGCTTATATCAGGACAAAGCCTTTTGGCGATTCAAACCGGGTGGCATTAACCTGTAACGAAGAGAACACCCGGGCTTTAAATCTTTATAAAAGAAAAGGTTTTACAGAGACCGGGACTGTAGACGAGGATGAGATCGAACTGTCCTTATTGATATAGCATGATAAAATTATATAAAGAAAGAATATCGGTATCTTTTTCTGCTTCATCATGGTAAAATATGATTAGCAACGCAGATAAGATTTTAGCCGTGAAGCATGTGACAGAGAGAGTCTGCCACAAAGCTTTGCGGCTTTTTTCGTGTAAGGCAAGAGAATGGAGGGAGATCATGACAGCAATGAAGAAAATAGCAACAATATTCATGGCTGTGGCAATAGCGTTTGCCATGATGCCGATGACAGCATGGACCGTAAAGGCAGCGGATGGACCGATCGAGGTAAGCACCATCAATGTTGACATAACACATCCGACAGCAGGCGATTCTTTCACAAATGCGAATGCCTCGAATGTTAAGGTGTCCGGAGAAGGATTTACTGTCAAACAAATCGAATGGTGCGAGGACTATGGATACGATGCTAATAATCAGATCATCGCAAAAGAAAATATTGACCATCCAGGTCAGCATGGGGTTTTCAATCCAAAGCATTCTTATAGGTTGATTATTAAAGTGGAAGCCAAGAACGGATATATTTTCAAGAGTCAGTATGGTCTTTTGTACTTTAACACCATTAATACGAACATAGGCAGTATAGGGGTGAGGGACCTGAGTGAAAATCAAAAAACTGCTACAATTGTTCTGATAGGCCTCTATGCTTTTACGACCATCAATGTTACAAGTCCCAAGGTCGATGAAGAAACGGCACCCACGGTATCGCTTCCGGAGTTTGAGCAGGGATGGTTCACTATAACAGGTGCGCAATGGTGTGATGAGAATGGAGATAATTTATGTGAGACCAGGACATTTGCGGAAGGGGACACAGCGTACATGATCGTACATCTGGCGACTAAAGACAGCAAATACAACTGGCCTGATCCTTCCAAGGCTCCTGTTAATGCAGTCGGCGGTACCTGCATAAGTGTTTCCAACAAGACGACTTATGATAAACTGGATGCCTTGATCTCGGTAAAAGCCGGTGGCCCTTGTCCGAAAGGCGGTGAACATGATTGGAAGCTCATCTATCATAAGGCCTCGTTTACAGATTATGGATACCAGACTGCTGTCTGCAGTAAATGCGGATCTGATGAGGGAGGTATGGCAATTGGCGGGGCACCTGTGACCACGGTCAAACTGGCAAAGGATTCTTATGTTTATACCGGGAAGGCTATCAGGCCTGCAGTCACACTTGCCAGCGCTGATGGGACTCTGAACAAAGATTATTATACTCTGTCCTATTCCAATAACACCAAGGTAGGTACAGCCAGTGTCAAAATAACGTTAACAGGAGAGTGGTTTGAAGGGACAAAAACGCTGACCTTTAAGATTACCAAAGCTGCGAATCCTCTGGCTGTGAAACCGAAAACCGCTTCTGTTAAATTCAAGAAACTGAAGAAAAAACCGCAGACCCTGGCAGTCACCAAACTGATCTCCTTCACGAAGAAGGCTGATGACAAGAAGGCATACACACTTTCTTCCGCGAAGAAGGGGAAAAAGAATTTCAAGAAGTATTTCAAGATCAGCAAGACGACCGGGAAGCTGACTGTAAAGAAAGGTCTGAAAAAGGGAACTTACAACCTTAAAGTGTCTGTGAAAGCTTCCGGAAACAGCAACTATCAGGCATCAGCTGCAAAGACAGTGACCTGCAAGGTCAAAGTGAAGTAAAGCTGTATTGGTCTGCTCTGCAAATCGAATCAATGAAACACAGGAACGCTCTGCAAGTTTAAGATTTGCAGGGCGTTTTTTCAGTTGTTGAGGACGATATACCGGTCCGCAACCTTATGAGTACCACACTGAGAACCCATGAATATAAGTATCTGACAGCGCCAACCGGTCAGGATGCAGTCATGCTGGCGTCCTCCCACAATCCTGTCTACACAAATGGCGCCTTGAAAATAGATTATCCTGCCGGCTGCGCTTTCCTGAGACCCTGCAGGTTTTTCTTTTCTAAGAAAATGTCGGTGAATCATTGAAATTATTCGACAAACCATGTATGATGATGAGTGATTCAAAAGATGGGAGTGATTTGATGGGGAAAAGAAAATTCTGGGAGGCCCCCTGGTACCCCACGGCAGTCGCCATATGTATCGGTGTGGTAGTATATGTTGTGCTGTCAAGGATTTCCGGGATCTGGGAAGGCCTCTTGTCTTTTTTAGGTTATTTTAAGCCGGTCATCATGGGCTGCGTGATCGCTTATATCGTCAACCCCCTGGCGAAACGGTGTGAGCGGCTTTTTAAAGACGTGGAAAATGATGGGCGCAGGTGGATCCTGGCAAATGTCCTCGCTTACGTTTTTGTAATCTTATTCCTTGTTTTTGCGTTGCTTATCCTGATTCCTCAGCTGATCAACAGTGTGGAGACATTCATTGGGAATCTGGATGGATATATTGTTTCGTTCAATAAGGCACTGGAATATTGGGGCCTTTCTAAGACAACTTTGGACCTGAGTCAGTTTATCAGCTCGGCAGAGCAGTTCCTGACGAACTTCTCCGACCGTATTCTGGCAAATGTCGGTGGAATTCTTACTGCTTCCGCAAATCTGGGTAAGAACCTGGCATCCTGGCTGATTGCCTTTGTTCTGTCCATCTACCTGCTGACCGAAAAGCCAAAGCTGAAGGTAGGTTTGTGCCGTCTTCTGCTCGCCCTGTTCGGCCAGGAACGCTATGATGGATTGATCATTTTCTTCAGCAGATGCCATACGATCTGCAACCAGTATATCGTCTACAATCTGATCGACAGTGTGATCGTGGGTGTAGCAAACGCCATTTTGATGGCAATCTTCGGAATAGAATATGTGGGGCTGATCTCCTTTGTGGTTGCAGTGACCAATCTGATTCCGACTTTCGGACCGATGATCGGGCTTGTGATCAGCGGTCTGATCCTGCTGATGATAAATCCGATCCATTCCTTGATCTTCGTTCTTATTACGCTGGTCCTTCAGACATGTGATGCCTATATCATCAAGCCGCGTCTGTTCGGTAACTCTTTGGGAATTTCCGGACTCTGGATCCTGGTGGGCGTGATCGTCGGCGGAAACATGTTTGGAATAATCGGCATCCTTCTCGCTGTGCCGGCGGTTGCGATCATAGATTTTATCTACAGAACCTACATCATAACCCGGCTGGAGCAGAGAAGAGCGGCAGAAGACGATAAAAGAGAGAGTAAGGAAGAGAACAAGGAAGAGGATTAGGTACTTTCTGGGGAGGACGGATAACAGATATGAGAAAATCTGCGACCATGTTCATTTCATCGATTACCGGGAACACCAGGCTGATCGCGAATAATCTGATCGAGGAACTGCATCAGAGCGGGTGGCGTGTCCACCTGTACCGAAAAGGGAATATCGTGCCGAAAGAGAATCTGGTCATCCTCTGCTTCTGGTGCAGGCGGTCTTCCATCGAGTCGACTACCCTGAATTTCCTGAGGAGTATCAGAGGCAGGAAAGTGATCGCATTTTGTACGATGGGCGGGAATCCTAACAGCCCCTACGGGCTTCGTGTAAGGGAGAACATCCGCATGGAGATCGAGGAGAACAACACCTGTCTTGGCGTATATCTTTGTCAGGGCCGGATCGATCCGGAAAGGACCTGGCGTCGAAGAAGACTGCCCAGGGACCATCGTCATTACCTGGACGATGAAGGCTTAAAACGACACTTAAAGTCCCAGAGCCATCCGGATGAGCGGGATGTGAACCGGGCAAAACATTTTCTGGCGAAACAGATCAGGATGCTGAGAATCGATGAGGATAAAAGATAAAGAATAGAGAAGAACGAATGAGAGCAGGATTGATCCTGCTCTTTTTTTGAAATAATTTTTCCGGCAGTATTGATAATTCCTGTCATTAGCCATATAATAGTTATGAGTTACTAACTATAGCAAGTTATACATAATATATGTTAGATTAACTACTAAAAGATAGTAACAGAAAACATTTCTAGAAAAGGGAGGAACGATTATGGGCAGCATCTTAAGCAAAATCAACTGGAAGAAGGTCGGTACATTCGCCGGTGGCGTTTTATTTGGTACCGCCGGAATAAAGATTCTTTCCGGCAGGGATGCGAAACAGGTTTACACAGGAGTAACAGCAGCTGCATTGAGAGGGAGGGATTGTGTTCTCAAACAAGTCAATGTCCTTCAGGAGAATGCTGAGGATATTTACGCCGACGCCCTTGCGATCAATGAAGAACGTAATGCTATGGCAGAAGAAGAGATCTTTGAAGATATATGTGCAGAAGATGAAGTGGCTGATGAGAATCCGGCAGAGTAAGCATTGTGCCGGATAAAAAGGAGTATTCGTGAGGTTTCAGATTAAGCATGAGAGAGATGGACGGATTCGGATCCATCTGATGGACATAAAGAAAATGAGCTGCAGGCAGGCGGATACCCTGCAGTACTATCTGGAGAATACTGCCGGTGCAGATAAGGCAAAGGTATATGAAAGCACTTCTGATGTGGCGATCTGTTTTGCAACAGACCCGGATAAAAAGAACCGGGAAAGAATCCTGCACAGCATGCAGAAGTTTCATTTTGAAGAATGCCGGGTGCCGGATGATTATCTGGCTCATTCCGGCAGGGAGATGAACAGTACCTACAGGGAAAACCTGGTGATGATGGTCCTGCGGCATTATGCCGGCAGACTTCTGTTGCCTGTCCCGGTCCGGCTTTGCATCAATGCCCTGAGGGCAACCAGGTATATCCGGGAGGGGCTGGCATGCCTGCGGGAAGGCAGACTGGAAGTGCCGGTGCTTGATGCCACGGCCATCACAGTATCCATGTTAAGGGGGAATACTAATACTGCCGGTTCTGTCATGTTCCTGCTGCGTATCGGCGAATTGCTGGAGGAATGGACTCACAAAAAATCCGTGAGCGACCTGGCCAGGATCATGTCTTTGAATGTGGACAAAGTCTGGATCAGGACGGAAGAGACGGAGGTCCAGGTACCTTATTCCAAAGTAAAGCCGGGGGACCGGGTTATCGTTCACATGGGTAATGTGATTCCTTTCGACGGCACCGTTTGTGAGGGTGAGGGGCTGGTAAACCAGGCTTCCCTTACCGGAGAGTCCCTTCCTGTCCGCAAGACAGTAGAAAGTACGGTATATGCCGGCACAGTTGTGGAGGAAGGCAGACTGATCATCAAGGTTAAGAAAACGGGAGGCAGCAGCACTTTTGAGAACATCGTCCGCATGATCGAAGAATCTGAAAAGATGAAGTCGGGCCTGGAGAGCGAGGCGGAACACCTGGCGGACCGGCTGGTGCCATATACCCTCGCCGGAACTGGCCTGGTATGGCTGTTCACCAGGAATATCACCAAGACACTGGCAGTCCTTATGGTTGATTTTTCCTGTGCCTTAAAGCTGGCGATGCCGATTTCCGTGCTTTCAGCGATCCGGGAAGCCGGCCACCATCAGATTACGGTTAAGGGAGGGAGATTCCTTGAGGCTGTCGCCCAGGCGGACACCATTGTTTTCGACAAGACCGGAACCCTGACCCGGGCAACCCCAACGGTATGTGATGTCATTTCTTTTAACGGGCATGAGTCGGACGAACTCCTGCGTATTGCTGCCTGTCTGGAAGAGCATTTCCCCCATTCGATCGCGAATGCGGTGGTGGAGGCGGCATCCAAAAAGGGGCTGCTTCATGAGGAGATGCATTCCCGGGTAGAATATATTGTAGCCCATGGCATTGCAACCACTATTGATAAAAAACGGGCAGTGATCGGAAGTTATCATTTTGTTTTTGAGGATGAAAATGCGACGATTCCGGAAGGCAAGGAGGAATTATTCCGGACTTTACCCACTGATTGTTCCCATCTGTATCTGGCGATCGAAGGAAGGCTGGCAGCGGTCATATGCATTAACGATCCGCTGAGGGAGGAAGCTCCGGAGGTGGTAAGGGTACTGAAGGAGGCCGGATTCTCCAAAGTGGTCATGATGACCGGAGACAGCGACCGGACTGCCCGCACGATCGCAGGGATCGTAGGGGCGCATGAATACTTTGCCGAAGTACTGCCGGAGGACAAAGCGAACTATGTGGAGCGGGAGAAACAGGCCGGCAGAACCGTCATTATGATCGGAGATGGCATCAATGATTCTCCGGCCTTGTCTGCAGCCGATGTGGGCATCGCAATCGGGGACGGAGCTGAGATTGCCCGTGAGGTGGCAGATATTACGATCAGTGCCGGGAGCCTGTACGAGATCCTAACCTTAAAGCAGCTGAGCGACGGTTTGGTGGACCGGATCCGCAGAAACTATCGGTCGATCGTAGGCTTCAACGGAGGTCTGATCATTCTTGGCGTGGCCGGAATCATCCAGCCGACGACATCCGCCCTGCTGCACAATCTGTCAACGATCCTGATCTCATTGCGAAGTATGAGAAATATTCTCACCTGGAGGCCTTGACGTATTCAGTATAATTAGTTATATTAAACGTGTGTTAGAAACAACTAACAAATAAAGCGGCTTAGGTGATAAGATGAAACAGGATGTACTGGAACTGATGAAGCAGCTCGATAAGGATAATATCAGGACACAGATGGTCCTCCAGTGTTCCCCCCTTTTTACCGGGGTGAAGGTATCGAATTTTCTGATCGTTCCAGGGGAAGATGAGGCGGACCTCTCTGAAATCCTGGAAGGGACGGGAATCGAATATACGGCTCTGACCGAACTGAAAGACCGAACCATTTTTTTCCTCTATCGAAGAAAAAGTCTTTGCAGATGGCTGGACAGGGAGGAGAACCAGAACTTTCTTGGGGATTACGGACTCAGGGACTGTACCCTGAACGACATTCTGCATATAGTATCCGTCAGGTACAGAGCCTACACTGCCGGTCATGCTGCTTTTCCCCATGAGATTGGCATACTGCTTGGATACCCTGTTCAGGATGTCAAAGGTTTCGTGGTCAACGATGGGAGAAATTTTCTTTGTTCCGGCTACTGGAAGGTGTATGGAAATCTGTCGGAGGCCAGAAAAACATTCCGGAAATATGAATTGGCGAAAGAAACATTGCTTCGCCGGATCCTTGAAGGCATTTCCATCCGAAAAATCATCGTCAGCTGCGGCTAGTTCAGAGACAGGAGGGAATCGATCATGATCCAGGTTGTATTTTGGTCACAGACAGGTAACACAGAGGCAATGGCAGAAGCCATCGGCGAAGGGATTGTCATTGCCGGCGGCGAAGCAAATGTAGTCAACGTTGCGGACGCGGATATTGGCGCCTTAAAAGAAGCAAAGGCTTTTGCTCTCGGATGTCCCGCTATGGGGGCTGAGGTCCTTGAGGAAATGGAGATGGATCCGTTTGTGGCAGAAGTGGAAGAGTTTGCAAGCGGAAAAGCAATCGCTCTGTTCGGATCCTATGGCTGGGGAGACGGTCAGTGGATGAGAGACTGGGAAGCAAGGATGGCAGGTGCAGGCGCAACCCTGATCAACGGCGAAGGTCTCATAGCCAATGAGGCGCCGGATGATGAGTCAATCGAGGCTTGCAAGGCTCTTGGAGCAGCACTTGTCCAGTACGCGTAATATTTTATTCTGATAATAAAGTGCGTCATGCATAACGCACCTTATTATATAAGGGGCGGGCGAAAGCCTGTTCCACCGTTTGTAACCTGTAAACAATAGCACGACACACACACATTTAGCGTAACATATCAATATTGCACACTTACATTTACATACTAAAGTAAGATACCTCTAATTAAATGAAATACCCTTTCTAAACAGAAGGACACCGCCTTTTTAATGGGCGGTGTTTTTCTTGTCTGACACTTGACACCGGAAGGAAGCTCCTTTATAGTAATATTGACAAATAATTATAATTTATTTGCAGGATATATTAAGAAAGGAAGTAGTACTATGGGAAGTTTTATTAAGGAATTCAAAGAGTTCATTTCCAAAGGCAGTGTCATGGACATGGCTGTTGGTATCATCATCGGTGGCGCATTCACAGCGATCGTTACCTCTTTGGTAGAGGATATCCTCATGCCGATCATCGGCGTGATCGGTGGCGGTCATGGCGTGGACGAGCTCAGCATCAAAGTAGGGACCGCAGTGATCGCATATGGTAAGTTTATCAGCGCTATCATTAACTTCCTGCTCATCGCCTTTGTATTATTTATGATCATCAAGGCCTTGAACAAAGCTCGTTCTATCGTTGTACAGGAAGCAGAGGAAGAGCCGGAAGCACCGACCACAAAGATTTGCCCGAGATGCAAGTCCGAGGTGAATATCGAAGCAACACGCTGCCCGTTCTGTACATCTGATCTTTAATTTATTTCAGAACCAGGTGATAACCGGCCGTCGCATTTTATGCGGCGGCCTTTTTGGAGAGAAAGGATTCCCATGGAAAGAAAATGCCCTTATCAGAAAAAATGTGGTGGCTGCCAGTTTGTTTCGGTGCCCTACCGGGACCAGCTCGTTAAGAAGCAGAAATGGATCGAGGATCTTTTAGCCCCCTTTGGAAAGGTGAAGCCGATCATCGGGATGGAAGATCCCTGGCGCTACCGGAATAAAGTCCACGGGGTCGTGGCGTCAGACAGGCGGGGCAACTGTTTTACCGGCATCTATGAAGCGAAGAGCCACCGGGTGATCCGGGTGGATGACTGCCTGATCGAAAATGAGACCGCAGACAGGATCATGCGGGGGATCGCGGAAATGATGAGATCCTTCAAAATGCGGCCTTATAATGAGGATACCGGCCAGGGTTTTCTGCGGCATATCCTGATCCGGTGCGGACATGCCAGCGGCCAGGTGATGGTAGTCCTGGTCACCTCCACTCCGGTATTTCCGTCAAAAAATAACTTTGTTAAAGCGCTTCGAAAACAATATCCGGAGATCACCACCATCGTCCAGAATATCAACAACCGGTCAACCAGCATGGTGCTTGGAGACAGGAATCAGGTCCTCTATGGGAAGGGCTACATCGAGGACCGGCTTTGCGGAAAGATATACCGTATTTCACCCAAGTCATTTTATCAGATCAATTCCATTCAGACGGAGGTTATCTATCAGACCGCCATGGACTATGCCGGTCTGAGTGGCCGGGAGCGGGTGATCGATGCCTACAGCGGGATCGGTACCATTGGAATCACTGCCAGCGACAGAGCCCGGGAGGTCATCTGCGCAGAGCTGAACAAAGAAGCAGTGAGAGATGCTATCGCAAACGCCAGACGTAATAAAATAAAAAACGTCCGCTTTGTGGAAGCGGACGCCGGAGAATTTATGGTCGGCATGGCAGCGCAGGGCCAGGAGGCAGAAGTGGTCTTCATGGATCCGCCCCGGGCAGGAAGCGATAAAAAGTTCCTGAATGCCCTGCTTAAACTGAAGCCGGAGAGAGTTGTGTATATCTCCTGCAATCCGGAGACTTTGGCAAGAGATTTAAAGCATCTGACATCGGGTGGTTACCGGGTGAAGATGATCCAGCCGGTGGACCAGTTTCCTATGACGGATAAAGTGGAAGCAGTGGTTTCTCTTTCCCGATAGATCCTCCGTATCGCAACAGGATTTAGCCAAGGATCAGAAACATGATCACGCTCATCAGTGTTGCGGTCAGGCCGACACATGCTTCAAATGGGATTAGTTTCATACGCTCGCTGATACTCATGTTGACGCTGCCACCGGTAGCGTGGAAGAAGGAGCCATGTGGCAGGGAATCCACCACCGTTGCGCCGGCATGTACCATGGCAGCTGCAGCCAGTGCGGGAACGCCTTGGGAGAGCAGGGTCGGAGCAAAGGTCTGGGCGGCGATCGTAGCGCCTGCAGTAGTGGAAGCGGTCGCGCCGGCCATGAGGATACCAGCCAGAGGTGCCAGAACAAAAGCCGGCATGTTGAGTGCTTCCAGGAGCGAGATCACATCATATTGCAGTGCGGAAGCTTTAATGATTCCGGCAATGGTACCTGTACCGATCAGCAGGATAGATACACCGACCACTTTTGAAAGGCCGAACTCCGTGATAGAGATCAGGTTCCTGATGTTACCGGTAACCAGCATACAAACCAGGCCGCCTGCCGGAAGGGCGATCAGCGGATCGATGGCAATCCCTGCGATCGGACGCAATGCAAGAAGAATAATAACTACCAGAGGACCTACAATGGCAGGGAGGAATCCCGGCAATGCCGCCTCACTGGTCTCGACATCGCTTTCTGCGACTTCGAGGCCATTTCTTTTTCTGGAAAGGAAGGAAGCCAGCAGGATCGCCATAGCCAGGGCGAACAGGGAGGGAACCAGGTTTTTCAGCATCAGGGAAGTCAGGTCTACACCAAAGGCTTCTGAAGCAGCGATCGTGTTGGGGTTTGGAGAAATGATATTACCCGCTTTGCCTCCGCCGATCATGGCCAGCAGCAGACACTGCTTATTCAGGTTTGCCCGTTTGCCGATTGCCAGAGCGATGGGCGCCACGGTGATGACGGAGATGTCAACGAAGACACCCACGGCACAGATGATCATGGTTGCCAGGGCGATTGCTGCAAGTGCCAGCTTTTCTCCCATTTTATCGACAATCGTTTCCGCGATCTTCTGGGCAGATCCTGTTTTGATCAGCGCCCCGGCCAGGATACCGGAGGTCATGATACGCAGGACGGAGGACATCATGCTCTGGGCCCCGGATACCATGGTGTCCACAGTGGTGGTCAGCCCTCCGCCGCCGATGATACCGCCGATCAGGGCGCCGAGGATCAGACTGTAGGCCGGATGTACCTTCTTAATAATAAGCACGATGGCAATCGCCAGACCGGCGATGGCTCCTAAAGTAGTAAAATCATACATGACAGTATCCTCCCCTTATTTATTCAAGTCCATGCCTGCTTTGATGAAGCGGAACATGCGCACAGCACCAAGATAATACAGTTCTTCTGCCCGTCTGAGGGCCTCTTCCAGCGGCATCGGTGAATCTACAGTGGTCATCAGAGATGCGATGCCATGGTCAAAAATCCGGTCCGCGTCACGTCCAAGCGAGCCGCTGAGTCCAACTGCGATCACACCCTTTTTTTCAGCCCGTTCGCCGACCCCCTGCATTACTTTTCCAAAGCAGCTCTGCCAATCTGTTCGGCCTTCTCCGGTTACAACCAGGTCTGTGCCTTCCAGCCTTTTGTCAAAGTCGATCAGGTCAAGAACCGTGTCGATGCCGGATTTCATTTCACCTCCGAGGAATACCATGAGGGCTGTTCCCAGACCGCCGGCTGCACCCGCACCCTTGATGGAGTCCGGATCAATGTCAAACTGCCTGCGTATCACATCCCGATAATTTACCATGCCGGCTTCCAGCCGGGCCTGGATCTCCGGAGTTGCACCCTTTTGCGCCCCGAAAGTTGCGGTCGCACCATTTTCGCCGCACAGGGGGTTGGTGACATCACACATGACAGTAATCTTGCTTCCGGCGATACGATGATCCAGGTCAGAGACGTCGATAGTGGATACTTTCTCTAAATCTTCTCCACGGCCTTCCAGTTCGTGGCCTTCGGAATCCAGAAAGCGTACGCCCAGTGCCCGGGCACAGCCCATGCCGCCGTCATTGGTAGCGCTGCCCCCGATGGCGATGGAAATATCCTTGAACCCCTGGTCAAGGGCGTGGCGGATCAGCTCGCCGGTGCCATAGCTGGTGGTACGAAGGGGATTACGTTTGTCGATGGGAACAAGGGGGAGTCCGGAAGCCGCCGCCATTTCGATCACCGCCCTGTTCTCATCCAGCTTGCCATATCTTGCTGTTATCGTTTCCATCAATGGTCCGCAAACTTCTGTCTCGATCCACTCTCCGTTTTCTGCAGTGACAACTGCGTCGGTAGTACCTTCTCCGCCGTCGGCTACCGGCACGCCGCTGTATTCGATCTCTCCGAACACTTCCTTTGCTGCTTTTGCCAGCAGCTGAACCGTCTGCTCACTGGACAGGGTTCCTTTAAATGAGTCCGATGCAAATAAAAATTTCATAGCTCCTGCCTCCTTTACCGTTGTAAATCTTGATTTGATATATAGCTTGTATTGATTGCAACTTCATTTGATATATCAATAGTAGCATTTCCAACATGATTTTGATATATTATATATAACAATAAAATGCTGTTTAAGAATATGAATTTTATTAGAGATAATAATAATAGAGATAATATATAGAAGGGAGAGAGTGATTTGCCTGAAATAGTACGTCCCCAGCTGGCTCAGCAGATTGTAGACACATTAAAGACCATTTGCCGGCATGATATTAATTTTATTGATATCCATGGGCGCATCAGTGCCAGTACAGACCCGGCCCGGGTCGGAGGTTACCATGTCGGAGGGCATGAAGCTGCCCGTCATGACAAGATTGTAGCTATCGAAAAAGACGATCCGGAACGGGATCTGCGCCATGGGATCAACATGCCTATCCGGTTTCATGGAAGTACAGTGGCAGTTATCGGGATCACAGGAGTTCCGGAGGAGGTGGAGAAATATGCCGACCTGGCACAGCGGATCACCCTCCTGCTGCTGCGGGAACATGAAATTGATTCCAGGAATTATGATACCCGCACGCAAACGGGATACCTGGTTCGGGCTCTGATCAGCCGCGAGGCCGTAACCGCTCCCTTTGTGGCGGAAGTCCTGGAGAGAAACGGCCTGTCAGACCGGTCAGAAGAGTGGCGGACCATGATCGTCCAGCTGCAGGAAGGACAGGAGCACCCGCTGGCTGCCATTGAAGCAGCAGTCCAGGATGTTGTGAGAAGATGCGGAAAGTGCCTGTATGGTTATCAGTTTCCAAACGAGTACATTCTTCTCGTGAAAGAGCGCGAAGTTGTTCGGTGGGAGCAGGCCCTGAGGAAGCTGGCCGGCGACTGGCCCGGGGATATCCGGATCGGTATCGGATCCGCGAGGACACTGACCCGGCAGGATCTGTCCTATCAGGCGGCGAGACTGGCGATCCAGAGTCTGGAGGTGGGAGAGAACTTTGCCTTGTATGAGTCCATGAGGCTGGAAATCCTGATCGGCAGTATTTCAGAAGCAGCTGCCAGTGCCTACCTTCAAAAATGCCTTGCCGGCCTGGATGAGGCGGACCGGAACCTGCTTCATCTCTATTTTGCATGTGAAATGTCCCTGAAAAAGACAGCGGAAAAGTGTTTCCTTCATGTCAATACGGTTCAATATCAATTGAAACGTATCCGGGAGCGATGTGGTCTTGACCCCAGGCGCTTTCGGGAGGCGTCCCTTCTTTATTTCGCCCTTCGCATTGAAACGATGGGAAATAAAAAAAATATTTCCTGAACAATTATTACTGCTTGACATTTTTTCCTTTAAGTTTTATTCTTATAATACAGATTAGAGAATGCTAACTAATATATGCTACATATAACTAAGGTATGTTTATAAAACTTGGGTTTGCGACATATAATTTTGATGGTCAAATGATGAAAGGGAAAAAAATGACATTAAATGAAGCAGAATTAGGGAAAGACTATATCATCAAGGATGTAGATACACAGGGAGATGAAGAGATGGAAAGTTTTCTTTTCTCACTCGGTTGCTACAGTGGTGAGAGCATCACGGTAGTAGATAAGAAAAGAAATCTTGTAGTTTCTATTAAAGACGCTCGCTACAACATCGACCGTGAGCTGGCATCTGCGATCATGATATAACATGCAACAAAGGAGGAAAGACTATGAGAATCGCGCTTACGGGAAATCCAAATAGTGGCAAGACCACTATGTATAATGCGCTGACCGGTCGCAATGAGAAGATTGGTAACTGGGCCGGTGTTACTGTGGACAAGAAAGAAAGTCCGATCAAAAAGAATTACAATGAAACCGGGAAGGAGATCATTGCAGTTGACCTTCCGGGTGCTTACTCCATGTCACCATTTACTTCTGAAGAAAGTATTACCAGCGGCTATGTAAGAAATGAGCATCCGGATGCCATCATTAATATTGTGGATGCGACCAACTTAAGCAGAAGCTTATTCTTTACAACGCAGCTTCTGGAACTGGGTATTCCTGTTGTTGTGGCTCTGAACAAGAGCGATATCAATGATAAGAAGGGGAACACCATCAATGAGAAGCAGCTTTCCGAGAAGCTTGGCTGCCCCGTGATCAAGACAGTTTCCACGACAGACAGCGGCATTAAAGAGTGTATCAGTGCAGCGGCAGCTCTTGAGGGAGCAGGACAGAAGGCCCCTTATGATGAAGGAAATGTGGACCTTCACGACAAGGCTGCTGTAGAGGCTTCTGACAGAAAGCGCTTTGAGTTTGTGAACGGAATCGTAAAAGAAGTTGAGGTCCGCAAGGTCCTCACCAAGGAAAAGAACGTTGGCGACAAGATTGATGCGATTGTGACCAATCCGATCCTTGGCATATTCATTTTCGCGGCTATCATGTGGGTTGTATTCTATATTTCCCAGACCACTGTAGGAACATGGCTGGCGGATATCCTGGTAGGCTGGATCGAGGCATTCCAGGGCTGGGTCGGCGAGCAGATGGCTGACGCGAACCCACTCCTCTACGCTCTGCTGGTAGATGGTATCATCGGCGGTGTCGGTGCGGTAGTGGGCTTCCTGCCCCTCGTTATGGTAATGTATTTCCTGATCGCCCTGCTTGAGGACTGTGGTTACATGTCCAGGGCAACGGTCGTTCTGGATCCCATCTTTAAGAGAGTTGGTCTTTCCGGAAAGTCCGTTATCCCTATGATCATCGGAACCGGTTGCGGTATCCCTGCGATCATGGCCTGCCGTACCATCCGGAATGAGCGGGAGAGACGGTCCACAGCGATGCTGGCAACTTTTATGCCCTGCGGTGCGAAACTTCCGGTCATCGCATTGTTTGCCGGAGCATTTTTTCCTGAGTCCAGGTTTATCGGCTTCTTCTGCTATGTGCTTGGTATCGTGCTGATCCTTTTTGGCGCATTGCTGGTCAAGGCGATCACCGGCATGAAATACAGAAAATCTTTCTTCATCATTGAGCTTCCCGAATACAAGGCTCCCAGCATTACATTTGCTATCAAGTCCATGCTGGAAAGAGGTAAGGCTTACATCGTAAAAGCCGGTACAGTCATCCTTGTATGTAATACGGTCGTTCAGATCATGCAGACCTTCAACTGGTCCTTCCAGCCCGTTGCAGAGGGTGCGGAGAGCACTTCTATCCTTGCGAGCATCGCAGGACCTTTCTCCTACCTGCTGATCCCTGTGATCGGTATCGCATCCTGGCAGCTTGCAGCAGCAGCTATCACAGGATTTATCGCGAAGGAGAATGTTGTCGGCACGATCGCAACCGTTTATGCGCTTACAAACTTCATTGACCCTGATGAACTCGCATTAGTTGGCGAAGGAAATGCCGTTATGGCAGCAATGCAGATCACTAAGGTTGCAGCGCTTGCCTACCTGATGTTCAATCTTTACACACCGCCTTGCTTTGCAGCGCTCGGTGCCATGAACTCCGAGATGAAATCTGCCAAGTGGCTCTGGGGTGCAATTGCCCTGCAGCTGGCAACCGGATTCACCGTTGGATATCTGGTATACCAGATCGGTACCCTGATCACAACAGGATCCCTGGGAGCAGGATTCCTTCCGGGACTGATCGCAATCGCAGTATTTGCAGGGGTGATCGTTTATCTGATCAAGGCTAACCAGGCGAAGATGGTAGCGGAATACGAACTGAAAACCAACTGATCAGGAAAAGTGAGCCTTACTGCGATATCTATGATATAATATGAAAGAAGTGAGGTGAACACGATGCAGGTAATCCTGGCAAATATGATAGCGATCCTGGCCATCGTATGTATGGTGGGGGCTGCATGTTACTACATTTATAAAGAGAAAAAGAAAGGCACGAGGTGCATTGGCTGCCCCATGGCAGGCAATTGCAGCAAGGCTAAAGCCGGAAAGATGACCTGTGGGTCTCCGGAAGAGAAAAGTTCGAAGTGATTAAATTGGTGCAGGCGATCGGGGATCCCGGTTGCCTGCATTTTATCTGATAACCGGATTGTCAGATTGTCAGATTATTATAGGAGGCAGCTGATCTATGGGAACACAAAACATTATCATAATCCTTGTGCTGATCCTTATTCTGGTCCCGGCCATCAGGAGTACCATAACCCATATGAAAGGTGAAGGCTCCTGCTGCGGCGGACCAAAGGAAAAGCCGATCAGGAAAAAGATAGCCGGAAAACCTAAAAAACAGTATATCGTCCATATCGAGGGAATGCACTGCGATAATTGCAAAAACCGAATCGAAAGGAACTTAGACCAGATGGAAGGTGTCGTAGCCAAAGTGAAACTGTCCAGGAACCTGGCCCGGGTTGACGTCTACGACGATACGCCGGAATCCCGGATCAAGGAAACCATTGAGAAACTGGATTTCAAGGTGACAGAGATAAGAGAAGCATAGCGTTTGCCCGGCACATTTTGACAAACTGATCAATATTGAAAAAATGGCCAAAATAAGGCCCGATTTCCCGGATTAGTAACAATCTTGTTATTTTTAACTGGGATAAATACAAGGATTAAACGGTATTATGTGCAGGTTGTATAGTTTCGTCTGTGAAATAAAAAGCAAAACTGTGCATCTCGTCAGAAGACTTTTGTAATGGTACCAGGTATCTTTATAGAAGTGTGAATGAGTTATTACAGAAAACAGGGTAAATGTTACAGAAAATTTAATAATTTGTTGATTTTCAAATTCACCTGTGTTATATTATCCCCAGAGCTTAACGCAAATTGTTAATATAATGATTGAGGTTGAATTATGAAAAAGAATTATTTGTTATTAATATTGTCACTTGTATTTACGTTTTCTCTTCTCTTTGCAGGGAAGGCCAATGCAGAAGCTAAGCTGATCTACACAACAGATGCCAGAACGAACGCAGTTGCTGAGAAGATCATCCAGAGATGTTCTGATGAGGATATGACTCAGGAAGAGAAACTTCGTCGTATCTATATGTACCTTGTTCATCATATGAGATATTCCTGGAGCACAGGAAGCACAAAGGTTCATGTAAGCAAGAAAGAGATCAACAAGACAAAGGCTAAGGCTGCAGTACTTGGTGTTTCCTACAGCTCTGAGTTCCGCAACAGATATAAGAATGTAAGAACGTTACAGGGAACCTGCTACGGAATGTCTAAAGTATTCTGTATCCTGGCTAACCACATCGGTTACGAAGCACATATGTGTCATGGAACCCATGTTACCGGCGGTGGATCACACAGAAGTTCCCATTACTGGTGCTACGTGAGAATCAACGGTGAGAAGAGATATTTTGACGTTCAGTACGCAAACCGCTGCTATCACCGCAACCGCAACTCCAGCGAAGTTGAGGCCTGCTACAAGAGCAAAAAGCATGCGAAGTACTGGAGAAGACATTATCGTGGAGAATAATGTACCATTAAGAATAATAATCCTGCTAACCTTGACGGATTAGCAGGATTTTTCTTTTTTGCACGAATTATTATAAGAAATCATTAAAGGAAATCATTAATAGGGATTATTAAAAAGGAATCATTAAAGGGGATTACGATAATGGATCAGAAAAAAAGAGGAATAGGACATCTCATTTTACTGCTGCTCTTCTGCTGGACTTTCCTGGCCGGGGCCTGTCCGCTCCAGGCAAAACCATATTCAGGGATCCGCGTCCGCTGCGCCGGCACGCTGGCTGACCATAAGGTTAAGCTTTCCTGGAAGAAGGTGAAAGGGGCATCCTGGTACCTGGTTGAGAAACAAAATGTTTCTGCCCGGACCGGGCCTCCGGAAGTATCGGATGAAGTCATAAGCAGGAAAGTGAAGAAACCCCGCTTTCTGGATAAGGATACCAAAAAGAATAAAAGCTATCAGTACACAGTTTATGCCAAAAAAAAGGGCAGGCTTGTCCTTGTGGACCGTGTCACGATAAAAGCCACAAAACCAAAAGTCCTGATCCTTGACTGCTCCGGTACCGGGGACAAATACAGAATGAGGGCTTACCTGGAAAAAGCCGGTTTTTCGGTCACGGTCGTAAAGGACGTTGTTCGTGTGGATGAGCGGAAAGATGTACAGCTTTCTTCTTTTGACGGCCTCGTCATACCGGGCGGCGGCAGCGTGAATCCCGGATTTTACAATGCAAAAAAGACAAACAGCCATTCCAATTTTGGTAAAAAAGAAAATGACCGGATCCAGATTGATGCAGTGAGAGAATTTAAAAAGGCCGGCAAGCCGGTCCTGGGGATCTGCCGGGGATGCCAGCTGGTCAATGTAGCTTTGGGCGGTACTCTGACCCAGTGTATCGGCCGCGAGCATGATCATCTGGGCGGCAAAAAGAGGCCCATCAGGATCAAAAAGAATTCCTGGTTCTATTACCGTTTCGGGAAATCCCAGACAGTGGTCCACAGCCATCATCAGAATGTGAAACGGCTGGGAAAAGACCTTGTAGCTACCCAGTGGGATAAAAAAGAGGGGAATGTGGAAGGTTACGAACACAAGACCCTGCCGATCTTCGGTCTGCAGTGGCATCCGGACAACTGGAAAGGAAGAAGCGGCCGCAAGCATACTTATGCTACAGGCCTTGAGACTTTCCGGGAGTTCCGGTCGGTCTGCCAGCAGTGGATGGTTCGATAATAAGACTTGAAAAATAGGGTAAGTATGTTATACTAAAAGATAATGTGCGGGAGTATGATTTGTTGGTTTTTCCGGGAGAAAAACTCATTTTGTTCAATTTCCGCACCATATTTTGACTAAGATAATTTGTTTTTACAGAAAGAGAAGATCCATGCTCATATCAATATGTATCCCTTGTTATAAATCGGCTAAGACGCTTCCTACAGTGGTAGCGGGTATCAAAAATGTATTCAGCGAGAGAGAGGAAGATTATCAGATCGTCCTGGTCAATGACGGATCGCCGGATAATACCTTTGGCGTCATATTGGAGCTTTGCCGGGAAGATCCCAAGATCACGGGCGTGAATCTCTCCAAGAATTTCGGCCAGGCATCCGCCAAGATGGCGGCCTTAAAACAGGCCAAAGGCCAGGTGATCGTCTTTATGGACGACGATGGCCAGCACCCGCCGGAAGGCATTTTCAAGCTGGTGGACAAGCTGAATGAAGGCTATGACGTAGTTTACGCTGCCTTCCAGAATAAGCAGCACGGTGCCATGAAGCGTTTTACCAGCAACCTTCATAACTCTCTGGCAGAGTTTATGGGCAACAAGCCCAAGGGGATCAAACGATCTTCCTTCACAGCCTGGAGCAGGATCGTTGTCGATGCCATGCTGGAGTACAAGAGTCCCTTTGTTTCGATCGGCTCCTTTATCATGTCGATCACCAATAAGTTTGCCAATGTGGAGATTGAGCACCACAAGAGGCTGGAAGGCCGGTCCGGATATAATTTCCGGAAACGGTTTGCACTCTGGCTGAATCTCTTTGTGAGCTTCTCCATGCTTCCTCTGAGGCTGGCTACCTATCTGGGCTTTATCTTTTCCGGCGTCGGCTTTTTAGGGATTCTTTACCTGCTGATCCGCAAGATCGTACATCCGACCAGCGTCGCAGGTTACACCTCTACCATGATCACGGTGCTTTTCATGAGTGGAATCACCATGCTGATCCTCGGCATTATGGGAGAGTATCTGGGCAGGATCTATATGACGATCAGCGGAATGCCCCAGTATAATGTAAGAGAGGTAGTTAACGAATATGACGATAACACAGAGATTTCTTGATTCTATATGGGATTTTTCCGTAAGACCGGTCACGGAGAAAGAGATTGGCCTTGTCAGGAACTGTCTGATCGATTATGCCGCCTGCACAACACTGGGTGCAAGCCTTCTGAAAGAAGAAAATGAATCTTATCTGAATACATTTGGTAATTCCGCGGGAAACATTTCCGTGGTGGGATCCCATGTCAGGACCAACGTGCTGTGTGCCGGGATGCTCAACGGGATCAATTCTCACATGATCGAGCTGGATGACGGCCATCGCTATGCGATGCTCCATCTGGGAGCGCCGGTCTTCTCCGCCATGCTGGCTGTGGCCCAGGACCAGAAGCTCGGGGCGGACCAGTTCGTCCGAGGCGTCCTTGTGGGCTATGAGGCTACGGTTCGCCTGGCGACCGCGGTGCAGCCGGGCCACAAGCTGAAAGGTTATCACGCCACAGGAACCTGCGGCACGATCGGAACGGCCCTCGGCCTCGCAACGGCCATGGGACTTCCGAAGGAATGCTGGAATACGGTGATCTCCGCGGCGGCCACCGACGCGGCGGGCCTTCTGCAGGTGATCGATGACGGCTCCGAGTTGAAACCTTATAATGTAGGCAGAGCTGTCACAGCGGCGATCAACGCAGCCTATATGGGCAGAACCGGCCTGAAAGGCCCTTCCGATGTTCTGGGCGGAGGAAGAGGCTTCTTCAAGACCATGGCAGCGGAAGTGAAAGAAGACTATCTGCTGAATGGTTTCATGCCGGATTATGCCATCGAGAGAATTTATCGGAAACCCTACGCTGCCTGCAGGCATTGTCATTCTGCCATCGAGGCAGCCCTGAATATCCGAAGAGACCATACCCCTTCTCCGGAGGAGATCGACCGGATCCTGGTGGACACTTACGGACTGGCGGTAAAGGGCCATGAGCACACTGTGGTGCAGGGGGCAGGATCCGCGAAGATGAGCATACCCTACGCGGTTGCCAGTGCATTGCTTTTCGGCAAGGTGAATTACCAGCAATATGAGCCGGACTGCCTGGAGGATGAGAGACTGGATGCTCTCATGAAAAAGGTGGAAGTCAGAGAAGATAAAGATCTTTCTGTTCTGGTACCTGCCAAGCGGGTGGCCATTGTTACCGTGAATGCGGGGGAGGATAGCTACTGTGACCAGGTGGATTACCCCCTGGGTGAACCTGAGAATCCCATGAGCCAGGAGATGCTGGAAGAGAAATTTTATTCTCTGATGAGCGCTGCCGGTACCGGGAGAGAGCAGGCAGAAGAGATCCTTTCCCGAATCTATGATCTGGAACGTTCTCTGGGAGAGCTGCTTTCCCTTTTATAAAAAGGAGTTTAGAATATATATGGATGAAACAAGACGTTTTTTAGAATCAATCGGACTGCCTGGCGGAGATGCCTATGACCTGACCCCTTCCGACAAGCGCTTTGAGGACGGCGGCCAGTTCCGGTTTGAAGTTCCCGGGATCCAGAGCCCCGGCGTCATGAAATCGCTGTTGGAAGCCCTGGATGACTACGGAACACCAATCCACCGGGTAACCCAGACCAAAGGAATCTGGACCCTTCTCGATGATGAGATCGAGGAGATGGTGAGGCTGGCTAAAGAATACCATGTACAGCTGATCCTTGCGATCGGACCGAGAGCTACTACAGATACATCCGCTTCCGTGCACACGCCGGAAGGACAGAGGATGGGCTACCGGCTCCGGGGCCAGGAGCAGATCATCCGGGCGGTGGAAGAGGTCAAAAGAGGAGCCCGTCTGGGCTGCAGAGGCTTCATGGTCTACGATGAAGGCTGTCTCTGGCTGCTGAATGAGATGAGAAAAGCAGGAGAGATTCCTGCAGATTGTCATTTCAAGGTATCTGCCCATACCGGACACGGAAATCCCTGTTCCGCAAAGCTCCTTGAGAGCATCGGAGCGAATTCCTTTAATCCGGTCCGGGATATCCAGCTTCAGATGCTGGGTGCGATCCGAAAGGCGATCGATATCCCGATTGATATCCATACAGAGAACCCTCAGTCCTCCGGCGGCTTTATCCGCCATTATGAGGTGCCCGACATGATCAAAGTGGCAGCACCTATTTACCTGAAGACGGGCGGTTCCGTTGCCAAGACCCACAGCTGGGATACTTCCACGGAAGATGCCAAAAAGAGGGCCAAGCAGATCGTTCTGGTAAAAAGAGTGATCGATCAATATTATCCGGAGGCAGTCATGTCCCCGGCTAAATGGAGATAAAGGATGAACTGATATGATGAATGATAAGAAACCTGTTGCTATTGTGCTCGGGGGAATTTATCCACATGGAGCAGTGCTGGACAAGTTAAAGAAAAGAGGATACTTCACGATCCTGATCGATTATTTTGACAATCCGCCTGCTGCATCCCATGCAGATTTGCATATAAACGAAAGCGCCATGGACTATGATGCCGTCCTGAAGATTGCCCGGGAGAGAAATGCAGAGCTTGTCCTGTCTCCTTGCCTGGACCAGCAGATCCAGATTGCCATGAGAGTTTCTGAAACTCTGGGACTTTCCCATCCTTTTGACAGTCAGACGGCCATCAATGTGACCAATAAAAAATATATGAAGACCATGATGATCGACCATGGCATTCCCACTGCCAGGTACTACCAGGTAGGGATGGATTCCGATCTTACTGCGCTTAATCTGGACTACCCGCTCATCGTGAAGCCGGTGGACGGCTGCGGTGCCGCAGGCGTAACCAGGGTGGAGGAGGAAGCCGGACTTAAGGAGGCTGTCAGGATGGCCTGCGAATGGTCCTGGAGTGACGAGGCCATCGTGGAAGAGTTCAAGTCCGGAATGGAGATCAGCGCTTACACCTACGTGAGGGATGGAAAGGCAATCCTTGTCACCACCCAGAACCGGATCAGTTTTATGTCCGATAAGGTGATCAAGTGCTACGGCGCGGTCAGCCCTGCTGAGATCCCTGATGCTGTCAGGGACCAGGTGGAAGAGATCGCAACCAGGATCGCAGAGGTCTTCGAATTAGATATGACCCCCATGTTCCTGCAGGCGATCATCGACAAGAATGGTCAGGTCAGCGTGATCGAGTTCTCACCCAGACTGGGCGGAGGAACCTGTTTCCGCCTGATGGAAAAAAATGCCGGATTCGATATGCTGGAGGCATCCATCGATTCCTATCTGGGCCGGAAAAACCTTCAGGTGCCGGAGAGAGAGCAGCTGACCTATCTGATCTATCAGGTGCAGGCTTTTGAATGCATCTATGATCATACCGAGGGCCTTGCGGAACTGAAAGAAGAAGGATTGATTTCCGATTATTTCTTCCAGAAGACGAAGGGAATGCATGTCAGCACAGAGAAGGCCAGCAGCGCCCGCGTAGCGGCGATCCTGGTGGAAGGAGAGGACAAGGCGGTCTGCTTTAACAAGCTGCAGAAGGCTTTGCCCCGCATTATAGTAATCAATGATAAGGGAGAAGATGTCACAGACAGAAGTCTTGTCCTTGACGAAGAAGACATTGCTCTTGTGACAGAAGAAAAAAATTAAATGAGACACCACAGATATCAGGATCCGGGCAAGTTTGTCCACGGACCCGTAGAATTTGACAAATACACAGATCCGATGCTGCTTCGCTACTGCCTCGGCGCGACCATGTACATGCCGGGCACCAAGAATTTTCTGGAAGCGATCCTAACAAAGAAGTATCCCGGCCTGACCTCCATGGTCATGTGCTTTGAGGATGCCTGCCGGGAAGAAGACGTTCCCGCAGCCCAGGATAATTCCATAAAGCTGCTCGATGATCTGAATCAGGCGATCTCCCGGGGGGAGATCGACAGGGAGGAAGTGCCCCTGATCATATTCCGTGTGAGGAATATCGACCAGTTCAGGACATTTTCTTCTATGTTAAGGGAAGACCATGTCAAGCTGATCACAGCATTCAACTTCCCCAAGTTTACCAAGGACAACGGTGAGGCCTACTTTGCCCACCTCCAGGAGCTGAATGACCGGTTTGGCGAGCCCATCTACGGCATGCCCATTCTGGAAAGCCGGGAGATGGCCTACATCGAAACCCGCCAGGAGGAACTGGCCGGGGTTAAGAAGGTGCTGGACACCTACCACCATCTGGTGCTCAACGTGCGTGTGGGAGGAACCGACTGGTCCTCCGTATTCGGTGTGCGAAGAGGCATCAACTATACAATCTATGACATCCTGCCGGTGGCAGACTGCCTGAAGGATGTCATCAATGTGTTCTCCAGGAACAACGACTATTGCGTTTCCGGTCCCGTCTGGGAGTATTTCCGTGTGAACAAGAAAATGAAGTTCTCGGAGATGCCGGAGTCCATCAACGCTTCCATCTTCAAGCGGGAGCCTATGATCAATGACGCAGTGGACGGCCTGCTGCGTGAGCTGCTTCTCGACCGGGCTAACGGTTTCATCGGCAAGACCATCATCCATCCGACTCACATTCCCTATGTGAACGGCATGCTGGCGGTTACCGAGGAAGTGTATAATGACGCAGTTCAGATCCTGCACGCCGACGGCGGTGTGGTAAAGAGCAGCCAGGCCAACAAGATGAATGAAATCGGCCCCCACAGAATGTGGGCGGAGAAAATATACAGAAGAGCCCAGGCCTACGGAGTCATCAAGGATGAATCCTGCTATTCGGCCTTGTTCATTTAGTATTGTTTCGCTGGTATCTATGAAAAAAACATTATTATTAAGCAACCATTATGAGGGAATTCCCCTGGAAATACTGACGAAGGCGGTGGGAGACCGCTTCCGGCTTCTGGTTCTTGACCGGGCTGACCGGGAAGAGCTGCTTCGGATGGTCCCTGAGGCAGACTACCTGCTGGTGAGCGGGAGACTGCAGATCGACCGGGAAGTCATCGAGAAGGCCGGGCGGCTACGGATGGTCCAGAGGACCGGCGTGGGTCTTGACAACATGGACCTGGCCTGCCTGAAAGAGAAGGGGATTCCTCTTTTCGTCAACCGGGGAGTGAATGCGATCAGCGTGGCAGAGCATACGCTGATGCTGATGCTGGGAACCCTGAAAAGGGCCTATGCGGTCAACCTGCAGATGCGGCAGGGGGTCTGGAAAAAGCAGGCCACCGGCCTGACGACCCATGAACTGTCCGGGAAAACCATCGGAATCATCGGGGCGGGCAGCATCGGCCAGGCAGTCATTAAGCTCCTGTCCGGTTTTCAGGTAGATATCCTGTATTATGACCCTTACCGTCTGCCTTCAGAAAAAGAAGAGGAGCTGGGTATCACATATATGGATCTGGAAGACCTGCTGGCCCAGGCAGACTTGGTATCCCTCCACTGCGCCTACGACCCGGAAAAGGGATATGTGATCGCAGAAAGGGAATTGTCCCTGATGAAGGACGGGGCGGTCCTGATCAACACAGCCAGAGGCAGGCTGGTCAAGGAAGCCGCATTGATTACCGCACTGGAATCCGGAAAGCTATCCGCCTGCGGGATCGATACCTTCGAGGAAGAACCCCCTGCAGGAGTAAGCAGGCTGGCGTCCTACGACCAGGTACTGCTATCCCCCCATGTAGCGGGAGTATCCTACGAAGCATTCTCCCGGATGATGGAGCTTGCAGCAGATAATATTGCCCTGTTTGACCAGGGAAAGACAGAAGAGATAAAGGGAAATCGGATCGTGTAGCCAATCAGGGGACGGTTCTGTGATTGACTTGTCAATCACAGAACCGTCCCCTGATTGGCACAAGAAGGAGGATGTTATGGAAAAAGAACTAAGATTTCCGGTGAAGCCGGAGGAGATCGATGGCCTGCAGGTCGGAGAGAAGATTCGGATCTCCGGCAGGATCTTCTGCGGCCGGGACGCAGTCCTTCCCAAGATTGCCGGGATGATCGAAGATGGAAGCATAAAAGACGCAGACTTTTCTCTGGAAGGTGGTCTGATCTTTCACACCGCAGTCAGCCGGGCGGGAGTTGGCCCCACCTCCAGCAACAAGTTTGAGATTGAATCCACCATGGAGACCCTTTCCAAGGGAGGAATCCGGATGCATCTGGGCAAGGGAGCCCTGAAGCCTGAGACGGCGAAAAAACTGCAGGAAAATCATGCAGCCTACGCTGTCATTCCTCCGGTTACCGCCCTGCTGAATGCCGGGACCCTGTCCCGCAAACTGGTTGCTTTTCCGGAGCTGGGGATGGAAGCCCTCTATGAGTTGGAAGTGAAAGACTACCCTGCGGTGGTAGCGATCGTGAATGGAGAATCGATGTATGAACAGGATTGAAAGAGAAGATAATATATTTGACAGGGAAGAAATTATCAGAAAAACAGCGGAAACCCTGGTTAAGGCCGGGTCAACCTTCTCTGAAGATAAATTTACCGCTTACGACCGCGTAATCAGGGAAGAGACCGGTGATCTGTCCTGCTGGGCAGACAGGACGATCCGGGAGAATGCGGTGACAGCGAAGGAAGACCAGTCCCCTCTATGTGATGATACCGGAATCCCCCATATCATCCTGGAAGTGGGAAAGAATAGAAATATCTCTGGGGAGCTGCTGGAAGCGGTTCAGGAAGGAATTAAAGAAGGACTGAAAACCCTTCCCGGAAGACCTATGGCTATCCTGGGCGATGACACAGAGCGGGTCAGCCAGTCCGGCGGCCTCAATCCGGACTCTGAGGGAGTCCTGCCGGCCCCCTTTATGCTCAGGTATTCCGAGGAGGAAGACCGGCTCCGGCTTACCGTTCTCATGCAGGGAGGCGGGCCTGAGATTCGGGCCAAAACCTATCGGGTTTTTCATAAACACAGTATGGATGTGGTCATTGATGAGGTGATCCGCTGGGCCAAAGAAGTGATTGGCCAGCTGGGATGTTCTCCGGCCACCATCGCGGTCGGTATCGGCAGGTCCCACTATGAAGCCTCCTCCATGATGCTCCAGGCCATGGCAGAAGGTAATTACAACAAGCAGTCTGTCTATGAGAAAAGAATTACGGAGGCGGTGAATGAAAGCAGGGTAGGTGCCCTGGGGCTGGGCGGAAACCACTCTGTCCTGGGCACCTTTATCAAGGTCGGTCCCCAACGGGCCAGCGGTGTCCGGATTGTGTGCATGCGTCCCTGCTGCTGCTTTGAGCCAAGAAAATGGTCCGTGGACTTCTAAGGATCATATTTCAGACATTTTTTATGGTATCTGTATATGCAAAGGAGGTACTGTTATGATACGAAATGTAGTTATAAGTTTGCTTCTCCTGGTTTTTATCATTGTACCGATTTATGCTACAGCAGAAGAAACACCGGAATCGACTTCAGAAGAGGAGACTTGCCAGCATGAGTGGGGAGATTGGTATTATCCGGGTGACCGTGATGGTGGTGATGATAGTTGTATCATCTATGATGTAGAAGTATGCAGAGTTTGTAAGATTTGCCATGCGGTTGAAAGAAAAGAAGTGTCTTCATTTGGTTCCCATACTTATGGTGATTGGATCATTATTGAGAATGCGACACCATGGAAAGTTGGAAGCAAATACAGAGAATGCCGACTTTGCATCATGGGTTCAGAAGAAGCAACCATCCCTAAGCGTAAGATGACCGCAGCTGAAAAGAAGGTTTATACCATATCCAAAAAGCTGTTCACCTATGCCAGGGCCTATAACATTAAGAAAATGAATTCCTGTTTCACAGCCAAACAGCCATCCACTTTCTTTACAGACAATAAATATATGGCATCCTACTGCCGTAAGTATAATAAAAAGAAGCTGAAGGTAACTCCAGTGGATGTAGCAGTAAATGGGAACAAAGCTACGATGACTTTTAAAGTCACTTACCCCGATGCCTATAAGCCCCTTCTAAAAAGTTGTGAGGCCATGAACTGGAACGGCCACTCCTACCATAATAAGAAGGGTCAGGCGAAAATGAAAGCCTATGTAAAGAAGTATACCAGGAAGTATGGCGTGAAGAAAACCACTAAGACCATCAAGATTTCTTTAAAGAAGACCAAGAAAGGCTGGAAGATCAGTTCTTCTTCTACTGCTATCAAGAATGCCATCAACTGCAATTACAGGACGGCATTTAAGGATGCCAAGTAAAGAAGAGTAAAAAAGGACGGTTTTCTGATTGGATTATCAATCAGAGAACCGTCTTTTTTCGTCTCTTATTCTTTCCACCGCAGCACTTCATTGATGTAGCGGTTTTCGTTATATACAGCTTTGGAGTAGTCCAGGAGGAAGCCGATCTTGTCATAGCCGGCCATCTCGGTAAGAGTACCTCCGTCATAGAACTTGTATCCGTCACCGGAGTAGGTGAAGGTATGGGTCCTGCCCTTAAAACAGCAGATGTCACCGGGCTTTAACAGGCCCCGGTCAACGGCATCCCGGTAATTGAGTCCGATCACTTCGCCGCTGGTGATCCGGGTCAGATAATTGGTCATATCGCCCTTGAACTTGTCCTTAAAGGTGCCTTTCTTGGCGTAGAGGACATGGGGGGTGATCCCCATCTCAGCGAAAGCCCAGCAGATGGAAGCTCTGCAGTTGATCCTGGCTTTCCTGCCCTGGCTTACTTTATTCTGGACATCGGCGAAAGTGTCTTCCGGAGTTTCGTTCCTCTCAATATAGGCAGCGTGTTTTTTGACATATTCGTTATAGTTCTGCAGATGGCCAAGGAAAACATCCACAGGACGGCCGGTGACCGTAATCCTGGTGTTATATACAAGGCCGTCTCCGGAGACGGAGATGATTGCAGATCCCTCTTTTAGAGCAATGATACCGCCTTCGTCCGTGACAACTGCCACCCGATTATTGGAAGATCGGAAGACAGGTTTTTCGTTAAAGTTTTGGGTGCTGATCTTTGCAGATACTTTACTGGTATCCGGGCTTACAGCTCCCAGATTATTCGTTGTAATGCTAGTCTTGGAGAAGGTGACGCTGGGTACGCGGACCTTACAGCGGAAAACCTTGCCGTGGGCTTTGGCTGTGATCATGGCAACCCCTTCTTCCATAGCAGTAACCTGTCCATTTTTGACGGTCGCCACAAGTGGATCGGAGGAGGTCCAGCTGACATTTTTGCCGCCGTACTTGACCTTGATCTTCTGTGTCTTTCCTGCTTTGAGGCTTATGGCCGCCTTGTTCATCTTCATGACAACCACATAGTAGCGGTAGGTCTTTCCACGGATTCTGGTGTAGAGGGTAGCCATGCCCGGCCTTACGGCATAGATGCAACCATTTTTGCCGGTCCGGACGATCCGTTTGTTGCTGGACTGCCAGCGGTACTTCTGGTCAGACCGGCCCCTCTTTAATGCCTTGACCTGATTAACCTTCATGTAGATGGTAGGTCTTTTTCTGCCAAAGATCGCAGCAGAAGAATGCAGCGGCAGAAACAATGTAATGAGCATGAGAACAAGCAGAAGCATTGCTGTTGATTTCTTCATATGTTATGACATCTCCTTTCCCTGGTCTCTCCCCATAAAAGTCTGGGCAGAGCCGAAGTCCTTTAAAGAGTTCGGCTCTGCCCATCTATTATACTACATGAATCGATGAAACATCAATCTAAGTTTTTTGAATGATTTTTCAGGATAACATCATGGCTGCCGCCCTCCACGATAGAGGTGGAGGAAACCACGGTGAGTTTTGCTTTCTCCTGCAGTTCCGGAATGGAGAGAGCACCGCAGTTGCACATGGTGGATTTCACTTTATAAAGTGTGTTTCCCACACCCTCTGCCAGAGGTCCGGCGTAAGGTACGTAGGAGTCAACACCTTCCTCAAAGCTCAGCTTCCGGTCTCCGCCCAGGTCATATCTCATCCAGTTGCGGGCCCGGTTGGAACCCTCGCCCCAGTATTCCTTTACGTAGTTGCCGTTCACATAGAGCTTGTTGGTCGGGCTCTCGTCAAATCTTGCAAAATATCTTCCCAGCATCACAAAGTCAGCACCCATAGCCAGCGCTAATGTGATGTGGTAATCATATACGATACCGCCGTCAGAGCAGATCGGAATGTAAATGCCCGTCTTCTTATAATACTCATCCCTTGCCTGCGCCACTTCCTTGACTGCGGTAGCCTGGCCTCTTCCGATACCCTTTGTCTCGCGGGTGATGCAGATGGAGCCGCCGCCGATACCGATCTTGATGAAGTCAGCACCTGCCTCGGCAAGGAAATTGAAACCGTCTTTATCAACCACATTGCCTGCGCCGACCTTCACGGAATCGCCGTACTTTTCGCGGATCCAGGCGATGGTCCTTGACTGCCACTCACTGTAGCCTTCGGAGGAGTCGATGCAGAGAATGTCAGCACCCGCTTCCACCAGTTTGGGAACTCGGTCCTCGTAGTCTCTTGTGTTGATTCCTGCACCAACAACATAGGACTTGTGGGAATCCAGCAGTTCATTCACATTGGTCTTGTGGCTGTCATAATCTTTACGGAAGACAATGTAGCAAAGGTGTCCTTCCTTATCAATCAGGGGAAGGGTGTTGATCTTGTTATCCCAGATGATATCGTTACAATCGTGGAGGGATGTATCTGCCGGTGCAACCACCAGCTTGTCAAGAGGGGTCATGAATTCGGTTACTTTCAGATCCAGGGACATCCTGGAAAGTCTGTAGTCTCTGGAAGCTACGATTCCGAGCAGCTTTCCGTGGGCGGTACCGTCATCTGTGATGGCAACGGTGGAATGACCGGTCTTTTTCTTTAAAGCAAGGATATCAGCCAGGGTGGCGTCCGGACCCAGGTTGGAGTCACTGGTGACAAAACCTTTCTTATAATCTTTCACCTTGCGGATCATAGCCGCTTCATCCTCAGCACTCTGGGACCCGTAGATGAAGGAAATACCTCCTTCTTTTGCTAGGGCAACGGCCAGGTCGTTGCCGGATACGGACTGCATGATCGCGGAAACCATAGGGATATTCAGCTGGAAAGGACATTCTTCCTCGCCTTTGCGATATTTAACTAAAGGTGTCTTCAGGTCTACCTGGTCAGGAATACACTCTGCCGATGAATAGCCTGGAACTAAAAGATACTCTCCAAATGTTCTGGATGGTTCTGTGTAATAAAATGCCATGAAAAAACTCCCTCCTGCATCTTACGATAACGATTCTTTTCATTTACTCTTTTTTTATTTCTTATTAATATAGCAAAGCTTCTTCGTAAAATCCAATATTTCTTTCAGAAACGTGATTTTGTCTAAATTCATTGAGGAAGCATTTTATATTTTGTGGAAGTTGCTCTTTTACTTGCAATGCATAAGAAAATGCACTAAAATTGACTTAAGTATTATTTGCAGGAGGTAGCAGGAGAATGAAGAATTATGCATTTGGGGTAGACCTGGGCGGGACCACCGTAAAGATTGGTCTTTTTGATAATAAGGGAACCATGCTGGAGTCATGGGAGATCCTGACCCGTAAGGAGAAGCAGGGCAGCTATATCATCGGAGATATCTGCCGGGCAATCAACGGGAAGCTGGCCCAGAGGGGAATCGATAAAAGTGAAGTGATTGGGATCGGCATGGGCGTGCCGGGACCTGTTTCCGGAGAGAGTACTGTGATCAACTGTGTCAACCTGGGCTGGGGAACCTTTGACGTGGGAGCTGAGATGGAAAAGATCAGCGGACTTCCCGTAAAAGTCGGCAATGATGCCAACGTGGCAGCGCTCGGCGAGCAGAAGCTCGGAGCCGGAAAAGCATTTCAGAGTGCGATCATGATCACGCTGGGTACCGGTGTCGGCGCAGGCATCATCATGAACGGAAAGATCCACAGCGGAGCCCACGGCAGTGCGGGCGAAGTTGGCCATATCAATGTGAACCCTCATGAGACGGAAAGCTGCGGATGCGGCAAGAAGGGCTGTCTGGAGATGTACACCTCCGCCAACGGTGTCGTAAGACTGGCAAAGAGGTTCCTGGCGGACAATCCGGATGAGAGGACAGTGCTTCGGGATAAGATGAATATCACCAGCAAGGATGTCTTTGACGCAGCTAAAGCTTCCGACGCAGCAGCTCTTTCCATCGTGAACCGGTTCGGCCAGATCCTGGGCAAGGCCCTGGCAGGCGTGTCCAACGTGATGGATCCGGAAGCTTATATCATCGGAGGAGGCGTATCCAAGGCTGGCCAGATCGTAATCGATGTGATCCGGAGCCATTTCAAAGAGTATGTTCATTCCAGCATGAAAGATACAGAGTTTGTCCTGGCTGAGCTGGGTAATGATGCCGGCATGTACGGCGGAGTAAGCATGTTGCTGGACTAATGCCGGAAACTTTATCGTATAGACCAGGCAGGACAGTGGCAGAAAAGTATAGATAATCTGGCAGATATTTACTCTCTTTTTCATGGAATCGTGGTATTTTTTGTGTTATTATATAGTAGAGTAAGTAGGTTTGGTCCGGAAGGAGTACTGCCATGGCAAACAATCACTGTATCGGACTGATCGAGGCAATTGGTCTTGCTTCAGCCATTCAGGCAGCTGACACGGCCTTAAAGACCGGGAACGTAAAGCTGTTAGGTTATGAATATAGTGGCTACGATGCCAGGATTGTCGTGAAGGTGGAAGGTGATGTGGGCGCAGTGCGCGCCGCAGTCAGAGCCGCGGAGGCAGCAACCAGGCTGGTGAAGGGTTCTTTGTCCGGATGCCAGTCCTCCTCCATGAAGTATGCCCTGGATGACAGAGTTTATAACAGCCTGGTCCATAATAAGCTGACCATAGGCGACGAACTTCAGATCCAGTCCGGCAAGAGACCGCAGGGTACGGGCAAGACCGGAAAGCGGGCCGGTGTCTGGGACGGAAGAGGCGTCTACATTTACGAATAATATTTTCTTCTTATACGACTACGATGACGGCAGATCTGTTTCTGCCGTCATCTTTTGTTGTAAAAACAGGGGGAAAGTGATAAGATGGTAGTTGAGTTGAATAGAGTAACATAAAAGAGCAAGTGAATCTTGCTTTTACTTATTTTTACGAGATAGCGAGGGATTATGAAGAGAACAGGTTTTGATAATGACAAATATTTGAATATGCAGTCGGAACATATCAGAGAGAGGATCGACCAGTTTGGCGGCAAGCTCTACATGGAGTTTGGCGGCAAGCTTTTTGATGACTATCATGCTTCCCGTGTCCTTCCGGGCTTCCAGCCGGACAGCAAGCTTTCCATGCTGTTGAAACTGAAAGAGCAGGCGGAGATCGTGATCGCTGTCAGTGCCGGGGCCATTGATGCCAACAAACGCAGAGGCGATATCGGCATCACCTATGATATGGAAGTAATCCGATTGATCGACATGTTCCGCAGTGTCGGGCTCTATGTCGGCAGTGTAGTCATTACCAGATATGCAGGGCAGGCTTCTGTTGATATTTTCATCAACAGACTGAAGAATGCCGGCGTCGCTGTTTACAAACATTATCCGATTGAAGGCTATCCTTCCAACGTTCCGCTGATCGTCAGTGAGAATGGTTACGGAAAGAATGAATACGTGGAGACCAGCCGGTCCCTGATCGTGGTGACCGCTCCCGGACCCGGCAGCGGAAAGATGGCGGTCTGCCTGTCCCAGCTTTACCATGAGAATATAAGAGGGATCAAGGCCGGCTATGCCAAGTTCGAGACCTTCCCGATCTGGAATATCCCTTTAAAGCACCCGGTGAACATTGCTTACGAGGCGGCGACGGCCGACCTCAACGATGTGAATATGATCGATCCTTTCCATATGGATGCATATGGGGAGGTAACTGTGAATTATAACAGGGATGTTGAGATCTTCCCGGTGCTCCGCGCCATCTTTGAGGAAATTTACGGAACCTGTCCCTATCAGTCCCCGACTGACATGGGCGTCAATATGGCAGGTAACTGTATCGTCGATGATGAGGTGGTACAGGAAGCTTCCCGCCAGGAGATCATCCGCCGCTATTACAAGGCCCTTTATGAGAAGAAAAAAGGTGGAGACAAAGAAGGGGAGATCAGCAAGCTGGAGATCCTCATGAAACAGGCCGGAATCAGTACCAGGGACCGCAAGGTGGCAGGTGCTGCCCTTGCCAGGGAAGAGGAGACCGGCGAGCCTTCGGCCGCCATCGAACTTCCGGACGGCAAGATCATTACCGGAAAGAACCAGGATCTGCTTGGTGCAGCTTCCGCTATGATGCTGAACGCCCTGAAAGAACTGGCAGGCATTCCGGACGAGATCGACCTGCTGGCAGCTGATGTTATCCTGCCGGTCCAGGACCTGAAGACCAGTTATCTGGGAAACCGGAATCCGAGACTGCACACGGACGAGGTTCTGATCGCCCTCTCCGTGAGTGCCGCAGCTGATGAGAATGCCAAGAAAGCTCTCGCATGTCTTCCCCAGCTTTGCAATACCGATGCCCACTGTTCCGTTATGCTCTCTCCGGTCGACCTGGAGATCTTCAGAAGACTGCGCATCAACATGACCTGCGAGCCTAAGTACCAGGAAGGAACAAGACTTTTCTACCGCTAAGAAACAGAGACTACGACTATGGAAGAAGTTATTTTATTCTATAATATATCGGAAGAGGAAGCTCGGGAAGCTCTTGAGACATTCTGTGCAAGACAGGGACTCCGCCCGGTATTTGTAAAGAACGAACAATATGATGTGCCGGTTGGCTTCGTGGCTTACGGCAGCGACAGCCAGCAGGCAGACTACCTTCGGGAGAAAGCCGGCCCAGGCTTTGATGACACCATGATGGTGATGGCGGGGCTCCCAAGGAAACGGGTTTTTGAGGTCCTTGAAGCGATGAAGGCCATGGCCCTCCCCCGGATCAGCTACAAGGCCATGCTGACGGAGTTTAATGCGGTCTGGACCTCCCTGCAGCTGTTTGAACAACTGGAGGAGGAACGCAGAGGGATTGAAGAAGCAAAGAAGATGCAGACCCCGTAACGGTATTTGGAGGGGATAGGGTTGAAGGTCATTTTTCTGGATGTGGACGGAGTATTGAATTCCGAACAGTATTTTTTGAATAGCGATGGAACGGATCTGAAGGAGTATGTCCTGAATAATCCGGTAGACCCGGAAGGAGTCCGCCGGCTGCAGCAGATTGTGGAGGAGAGCGGTGCGAAAATAGTGCTGTCCTCTTCCTGGAGAGGCGGCTGGGACAAGGACCCTGACAAGATGGATTTCGACGGGAGATTTCTGACGAAGGCCCTGGCGGAATGTGATCTTGAGATCTTCGACAAGACCGATTACATCGACTTCGGCCGCAGGGCCAGGGAGATCAAGTCCTGGATCTACCATGCACCGGAGCAGGTGGAAAGCTTTGTGATCCTGGATGACTGTGACTACGCCTGGGAGAAGCACGGGTTGGGAGCCCGCTGGCTGCGGACCGACTATATCGACTGCGGACTCAAGGATGAGCATATCCCTGTAGCTCTGCAGATCCTGGACAGGAAGGTAGGGCTGGCTGAGATGTTCCGCATGAGGCTGTTCGG
>CAMOYC010000004.1 GCA_946629665.1 uncultured Lachnospiraceae bacterium | reverse complement strand
AACACGATCCACGGCGGGGCAACCATAGGCCCCATGGTGGGGGCCGACCTGCCCATGCCGGGCTGCGATATCGGCGCTCCCATGCTGGCCATGCATTCTGCCAGGGAAACCATGGCGGCAGATGATTATGAGAGTCTTTATCAACTGATTTCCGCCTATTTTTTCTAGGAGGGACAGGAATGAAAGTAAGTATATATACGGATGGGTCTGCCCGTGGCAATCCCGGACCGGGAGGCTACGGGACGATCATCCATTATGTGGATCCGCAGGGAAAGCTTCATGAGCGGGTCTTTTCCGCCGGCTACAGCAGGACGACCAACAACCGGATGGAGATCCTGGCTGCGATCGTCGGACTGGAGGCCCTGACCAGACCCTGCCAGGTAAGCCTGTATTCCGACTCCCAGTATCTGGTCAACACCTTCCGGAAAGGATGGATCGAGAACTGGGAACGACTGAACTGGAAGCAGGGGACCAGAAATCCCGTGAAGAATATCGATCTCTGGAAGAGGATGCTCCGGGCTAAGGAGCCCCATCAGGTGGAGTTCATCTGGGTCAAAGGGCACGCGGGCCATCCGGAGAATGAACGCTGTGACCGGCTGGCGGTGGCGGCGGCGGAGGGGGACCGGCTGCTTGAAGACACCGGCTACCTGGAGACAGAAGCAAAGAATCAGTAGATTTCTTTTTATGAAATAACTAACAATTTTCTTAACAACAGTATTTTTTTACCGGCAGTTATGTTATAATATTGCCAACTAATAGAGATATACAGGCGTGAATGGGGGTGACTTTATGGAGATACAGCTCTGGAGAGAACTTCTTGATCCTTATCAGCTTGCAGTAGATGAGCTGCTGATCAAGTTTAACCACATGATCAGCGAACACAGGAATATGGGGCTTTATTCCCCTATCGAGTCAGTGATCGGACGAGTGAAGACGATCGTCAGTATTCTGGATAAGATGCAGCGGAAAGATGTGTCCATGAATGAACTGGAAGAGAAGATCGAAGATATCGCCGGCCTGAGAATAACCTGTCAGTTTGTAGAAGACATTGACCGGGTAGTCGCACTGATCAAGAATCGATCCGACATGGAAGTCAAGTACGAGAAGGACTATGTCAAGAATATGAAGGACAGCGGTTACCGCAGTTATCATATGATCATTTATTATACGGTTAATACCATCAAAGGCCCGAAAAAACTGAATGCCGAGATCCAGATCCGGACCATGGCCATGGATTTCTGGGCGACCATCGAGCATTCACTTCAGTACAAGTACAAAGAGAAGATCCCTGCTCATGTGCAGCAGAATCTGCTCGATGCCTCCAGCGCGATCATCGACCTGGACAAGGCTATGTCCGAGGTGCGGGACGAGATCATGGATGCACAGAATTCCTTCAAGAAGAAGGAGAATATCGTCAAGGATATCCTCAACAATATCCAGAATCTTTATCGGGTTGCCAACGAACGGGAAGTGGTTAAGATCCAGGACGAATTTTACAAGGTTTATATGCTCGATGACCTGGTGCAGCTGCAGCATTTTTCCAAGCAGCTTGACATCATATCGGAAGGCTATCGGGCGCAGAGTATTTCTTAGAAAGTATTTTCAGATGGAGGGACTGCCATGAATCTGCCTGAGAGTTTCAAGACCAGAATGCAAGAACTGCTTGGGGACGATTTTCAAGCCTATACGGACAGCTTTTCACAGGAAGGCTATGGCCAGACTCTTCGGGTGAATCCATTAAAAACAAAGCCGGCGGATTTGATCCGCCGGTTTCTTTGTAAAGAAGAAAATGAACTGGCGAAAGTGCCCTGGTGCCCTGAAGGGTATTATTACAGAGGCCCGGAGCGCCTGTCCCGCCATCCTCTTTACTACGGAGGAGCTTATTACCTGCAGGAACCCAGCGCCATGGCGCCGGCAACCTTTCTGCCGGTCCGGCCGGGAGACCGGGTTCTGGATCTATGTGCCGCACCGGGAGGCAAGTCGGTTGCCCTCGCCGGTAAGCTTGGCGGCCAGGGTATCCTGGTCTCCAACGACATTTCTGCTTCCCGCAGCAAGGCCCTGCTGAAAAACCTGGAGCTTTTCGGGGCCGGGAATATCCTGGTAACCTGTGAGGCTCCCGCAAAACTGGCTGAGGTCTGGCCCGGCTTTTTCGATGCAATCCTGGTGGACGCTCCCTGCTCCGGGGAAGGAATGTTCCGCAAGGAGAAAGGGATGCAGTCCGACTGGAGTCCGGACCAGGTAAAGAAGTATGCTGCTTTGCAAAAGGAGATCCTGGACCGGGCATTTGCCATGCTGGCCCCCGGTGGCTGCCTGCTCTATTCGACCTGCACCTACGCCCCGGAAGAAGACGAAGAAAATGTCCTGTATTTCCTGGACAAGATGGATGATCTGGACCTTCTTCCCCTGCCAATCTGGCCGGGAGTGGAGGAAGGCCGGCCGGATTGGCTGACAGGGCATTTACGGGACCATCCTGACAAAGAAATCTTAAAGAATTGCCGCCGCTTTCTTCCCCACAAGGTGGAGGGAGAAGGACAGTTTGCGGCTTTGTTTCATAAAGCCGGGAACTCGGAGGACCAGAAGGAGCCTGCCTGGAAACCGGAGACGATCTGCACCCTGACGGCCCGGGACAGCCGGGGGACTCCGAAGGGACGAAAGACCGGCAGAGGACGGCGGGCGGAATCCGGCCGCAGGGGCCGGAGAGGTCCGGAGCCGGGTAAGCCGGAAGGACAGACCCTCCTGGCAGCCCTGGAAGATTATACCGGCAGCATCCGGAATGCAGAGCTTGCCGGCTGGCAGTCGCGGATCTATGTGCTGGAAGAAAGAGCATTTCTTCTCCCGCCGGTCTGCCCGGATTTTCGCCGGGTCCGCACTCTTCGATCCGGCCTCTATCTGGGAGACTTCAAAAAAGGTCGTTTTCAGCCCTCCCAGGCCCTGGCCATGGCCCTGGATCCTGCCGCCTTTCCGAATACGGTGGTCCTGGCCATGGAAGATGAGAGAGTGGAACGCTATCTGAAGGGGGAGACCATAGAGGTGGATGGCAAGGATGGCTGGGCCCTGATCTGTGTGGAGGATTATCCCCTCGGCTGGGGCAAGCTGAGCCGGGGAAGACTGAAGAATAAGTACCAGCCCGGCTGGAGGATGCAGTGAGCTGTTGCCGGCCGGACCGGATGTGAGAAGCAGATGGATCGATGTGAGGATCAGATGGAAGAGAAAGAAAAACAGATCAGACTGGATAAATATATCTGCAAGGCAGCGGGACTGACCCGCAGCGATGCCAGAAAACAGATCAAGGCCGGCCGGGTGACGGTGGACGGCAGTCCGGAGAAAAAACCGGACAGGAAGGTCAGCCCCCAGGCCCGGGTAAGTCTTGACGGGAAAACCCTGGGATACCAGGAGTACATCTACCTGATGCTCCATAAACCCCAGGGAGTGGTTTCCGCCACAGAAGATGACCGGGACCGGACCGTGCTGGACCTGATCGACCGACCGGACCCCGACCTTTTCCCCGTGGGAAGGCTGGATAAGGATACCGAAGGCCTGCTCCTGATCACCAACGACGGAGCCCTGGCCCACCGGCTGCTTTCTCCCCGCAGGCATGTGGATAAAACCTACTTTGCCAGGCTGGACGGGCCGGTGGGAGACAAGGAGATTGAAGCTTTCCGCCAGGGTCTGGATATCGGGGAGAAGAAACGGACCATGCCTGCAAAGCTGGAACCCCTGGAAGAAAATGATGTCCGGATCACCATTCGGGAAGGGAAATTCCACCAGGTCAAACGGATGGCCCATAAAGTGGGAAGGGAGGTGCTTTACCTGAAGCGTCTTTCCATGGGCCCCCTGGTCCTGGATGAGACTTTAAAGCCCGGAGGATACCGGGAACTGACCGGGGAGGAGCTTGCAAACCTTCTGGAAGCAGCCGGAACGAAGACGAACGGAGAAAGGACGAAGCCGGAATGAACAACCATGGCTTTTTGCCGATCAACTTAAAAGAAATGAAAGAGAGAGGCTGGGAGCAGGCGGACTTTGTGTACATCTGCGGAGACGCCTATGTGGACCACCCTTCCTTCGGGGCGGCGATCATCACCAGAGTCCTGGAGCATGCCGGCTTCAAGGTGGCCTTTATCGCCCAGCCCGACTGGAAGGATGAGACCAGCATCACCGTCTGCGGGGAACCCCGGCTGGCTTTCATCGTCTCCGCCGGCAACATGGATTCCATGGTGAATCATTACACTTCATTTAAGAAGAGGAGACACCAGGATGCCTACACGCCGGGCGGCGGTTTTTCCGGCAGGCCCAACCGGGCCACGATCGTCTACAGCAACCTGATCCGGAAGACCTATAAGGAAACACCGATCCTGATCGGTGGCATCGAGGCCTCCCTGCGGAGACTGGCCCACTACGATTACTGGAGTGACAAGGTGAGGCGGTCGATCCTCCTGGATGCCGGAGCGGACCTGCTCATGTACGGCATGGGAGAAAAGTCTGTCCTGGAGATCGCCCAGGCTCTGGATGCCGGAATCCCTGTCTCCGAGATCAGCTATGTCAGGGGGACCGTTTTTAAATGCAGGGACCTTTCGGACCTGGCAGGGGACTACACCCTGCTGCCGTCCTATGAGGAGATCCTTGCCTCCAAAAAGACATTTGCAAAAAGTTACTATACACAGTATAAGAATACGGACGCCATCAGTGCCGGAAGGCTGGTGGAGCCCTATAAAGAAAAAGAATATGTGGTGCAGAATCCTCCCTCCCTTCCTCTAACCGAGGAGGAGATGGACGAAGTGTACGAGCTTCCCTACATGCGGGCCTGGCATCCTTCCTATGATGCGGCAGGAGGCGTGCCCGCCCTGGCGGAAGTGAAATTCTCCCTGGCCAGCTGCCGGGGCTGCTTCGGCGGCTGCAGTTTCTGCGCCCTTACCTTCCACCAGGGAAGGCGGATCCAGGTCCGCAGCCAGGAATCCCTCTTAAGAGAAGCAGAAATGCTGACAGAAGACCCGGATTTCAAGGGCTACATTCACGATGTGGGCGGACCGACCGCGGACATGCGACATGTCGCCTGCAAAAAACAGCTGAAACACGGCGTGTGCACCCACAGACAATGCCTTTTTCCCAAGCCTTGTCCCAATCTGGATACCAGCCATAAGGACTATGTGACTTTGCTGCGCCGGCTGCGGGACATCCCGGGGATCAAGAAAGTGTTCATCCGGTCCGGGATACGGTTTGACTATGTGCTGGCAGACCGGTCCGGTACCTTTTTGGAAGAGCTTTGCCGCCACCATGTGAGCGGGCAGCTCAAGGTAGCCCCGGAGCACATCTGTGACAGCGTGCTCACCCTGATGGGCAAACCGGAAAACCAGGTCTACGAATCCTTTAAAAAAGCCTATGCCAGGACCAACCGCCGCATCGGCGCCAAACAGTACCTGGTGCCCTATCTGATGTCTTCCCATCCCGGCTCCGGGATGAAGGAGGCGATTGCTCTGGCGGAGTATATCCGCGACCTGGGCTACATGCCCGAGCAGGTGCAGGATTTCTATCCTACCCCCGGAACGATCTCCACCTGCATGTACTACACCGGGTTGGATCCCCGGACCTTGAAACCGGTTTACGTGCCGGTCAGCATGCAGGAAAAGCAGATGCAGAGGGCCCTGATCCAATACCGGAATCCGGATAACTATGAGATTGTGAAAAAGGCTCTGATCGAGGCCGGCCGGGAGGACCTGATCGGCTTTGGCCGGGAATGTCTGATTCCACCCAGGAAGACGGGCAGGAAGGCGGAAGGCGGCAGGAGACCTGCCCGCAACGCAGGATCCGGGAAGGGGACCGGAACAGGCAAACAGCAAACGGATCACCGTAACGGTCGCGATATAAAAAAGGGAAAGGGGAAAAAACGGTCCCCGATCCGCAATAAACACAAGAAAAAAAGCTAGGAGGACCTATGAGAATCGGTATCATCACCGGAGCTTCCTCCGGTATGGGCCGGGAGTTTGTAAAAAGGGCGGTCCTGGACAGCCCGCCCTGTGATGAACTCTGGCTGATCGCCCGCCGTAAGGAGAGGCTGGCGGTCTTTCCCAACCTATACAAAAAACAGAAATTCCGTCTCCTGTCCCTGGATCTTTCCCGGGAGGAAGACCTTAAAGTGCTGGCAGAGAAAATTGACAGCCTGGATAAGAAGGACCATGTCGCCCTCTTTGTCCACAGCGCAGGTTTCGGCCTGGTGGGAGATATACGGGATATGTCGCCGGAAAAACAGGGAGAGATGGTGGACTTAAACTGCCGCAGCGTGGCAGAGCTGACCGCCATGGTCCTGCCCCACATGGAAGAGGGAGCGGGCGGCCGGATGATCTACATGGCCTCCGCCGCTGCATTTCTTCCCCAGCCGGGCTTTGCCCTCTACGCGGCAAGCAAAGCCTTTGCGCTCAGCTATGTCCGCTCTTTGCGGGCGGAAAACCGGGGGAGGGGCCTGCGGATCACCGCAGTCTGTCCGGGATCCGTGAAGACGGAATTCCTGGATAAAGCGCTGGAAGGCCGGTCCCTGCCCTTTTACAAGAAAATGGTCATGGCTGACCCTGTAAAAGTGGTGGCGAAGGCCTGGAAAGACAATGAAAAGAATCGGGAACTGTCGGTTTACGGGATCCCCATCAAGGCGACCCGGCTGGCAGCAGGAATCATACCCCACGCTGTATTTCTGCGGCTGATGGGGTCCGGAAAAAAGAAAGGACCGGACAGATGAGAGAACTGAAGATCAGCCGGCGGGAAGAGGGGCAGAAACTGTTCCGCTATCTGGGTAAATACATGCCGGCTGCCTCGGGAGGCTTTCTTCACAAGATGCTCCGCAAAAAAAATATCAAGCTAAATCAGAAAAAAGCAGACGGGACCGAGCTGCTCCGGGAAGGAGACTGCATACAGATCTTCTTTTCGGAGGAGACCCTGAACAAATTCTGCGGGGGAGCGGAAAGTCCGGAAAGTCCCCGGGCGGGGGACCTTCCCGACCCGGTCATCCTTTACCGGAACGAGGACATTTTATTCCTGCACAAGCCCGCAGGCATGCTGACCCAGAAAGCCCGGCCGGAAGATGTATCCCTGAATGACCTTCTGCTGGCCTGGTGCCGGCGGCAGGGGATCCTGGATCCGGAGAGCACATTTCGCCCTTCGGTGGCAAACCGGCTGGACCGGAACACCAGCGGGATCGTGCTGGCAGGGATCTCGATCCGCGGCCTGCAGCTGCTGGCCGGCCTGCTGAAAGAACGGGGGGCCGAGAAGTACTATCTGGCCCCGGTGGCAGGGAGGATGACCGGAAAAAGGCATATCAGCGGTTACCTTAACAAGGATGAAAAGAAGAACCGGGTCACCTTTTCCGAGGAGAAAGCGGAAGGGGCTGCCCGGATCGAGACAGAGTACGAAGTGCTGGAAGAAAGGGGGGACTTCTCCCTGCTCCGCATCCGGCTGATCACCGGGAAAAGCCATCAGATCCGCGCCCACCTGGCCGCCATCGGCCATCCGCTGGCCGGTGACTACAAGTATGGCAGCCCCGGCCTCAACCGCCGTCTGAAGAAAGAGTACGGCCTGGACCATCACCTGCTGCATTGCATGGAAGTGGTGATCCCGGACTTTGACGGAGAAAAGATCCGGGTGACAGACCCGGTGCCGGAAGATTTTCTTGCTGTGACAAAGGGGATTGGTTTTTCCGTCTGAAAGAGAAAGGCAGAGATTTTATGGCCACATGGAATTCGAGAGGTTTGCGGGGATCCGTTCTGGAGGAACTGATCAACTACGCAAATGAAAAATACAAGGATGAGGGTCTGGCACTGATCCAGAAGATCCCTACCCCCATCACACCGGTGCAGTTTGATAAGACCAGCCGGCACATCACCCTGGCTTATTTTGAGAAAAAGAGTACGGTGGACTATATCGGGGCCGTCCAGGGGATCCCGGTCTGCTTTGACGCCAAAGAATGTGCGACGGATCATTTTTCCCTGCAGAATCTCCATGAGCACCAGGTTGCATTTATGAAGAGTTTCGAGAGACAGCAGGGGATCAGTTTCCTTCTGCTCTATTTTACCGGAAGGCAGATGGCCTACTATCTCCGGTTCGAGGAGATGATGAAGTTCTGGAACCGGGCTGCGGAGGGTGGCCCCAAACATTTTAAATTCCAGGAACTGGACGGCCGCTTTTTCGTTCCTTCCTCCGGAGGTGTGGTGCTCCATTACCTGAAGACCCTGGAAAAAGACCTGGAGCTGCGGGCCCGGGATTCGTAAAGAGATTTTGTTTGACGCAGAAGACATTTTAATATATAATTATTATCTATTATTGTGTCCGCAAGTTGGATGAACACTGAAAAGTACATGAGGTGAATACATTGATTAAGAGTATGACCGGATTCGGCCGTGGGGAACTTGTGACGGATGATTGCAAGGTAACCGTGGAGATCAAGGCAGTCAACCACAGATACTGTGATATCAACATCAAGCTGCCCAAGGTTCTGAATTATCTGGAAGCCAGGCTGAGGGGTACCCTCAAGAAGACCATCAGCCGGGGTAAAGTGGATGTGTATATCAGTTATGAGGATCTGTCCGAGCGAACTGCCACGGTTCGGCTGAATAAAGGACTGGGCAGGGAGTATTACAATGCCCTGCAGGAACTGAGCGAGCAGCTGGAGATCCCTAACACCATCACTGCGATCCAGATCGGAAGACTGCAGGAAGTGATGAGCCTGGAGGATCAGCCGATCAACCAGGAACATGTGGAAGAGGAGGTCATGACTGCTTTGACCATGGCGGCAGACCAGTTTGCAGAGAGTAAGAGTAAAGAAGGGAATAACCTGAAAGAGGATATCCTCGAGAAGCTTGACGGTCTCCTTGAGAATATCACGGAGATTGAGAAAAGGTATCCCGACATGGTGAACGAGTACCGGCAGAAACTCCTCGACAAGGTCCATACGATCTTAGGGGATGCCAACATAGATGAGAACCGGATCGCGACGGAGGTAGTGATCTACTCCGACAAGATCTGTGTCGATGAGGAGACAGTACGTCTCCGCAGCCACATCGGCAACATGAGGGATGTCCTCACAGCGGGCGGCAGCGTTGGACGCAAGCTGGATTTCATTGCCCAGGAGATGAACCGGGAAGCGAATACGATCCTTTCCAAGGCCAATGATATCTCCATATCCAACCGGGCCATCGATCTCAAGACGGAGATCGAAAAGATCCGTGAGCAGGTACAGAACATTGAGTAGCAGGGATTCCGGAAGACCGGATGTTCGTCCCATGAATCCGCTCATCAACGTGGGTTTCGGCAACATGGTCAACACAGATCGGATCATATCGATCATGAACAGTGACCCGGCCCCCATCCGGAGGATGATCCAGTACGCCAGAGATGAAGGCAGGGCGGTCGATGCGACCTGCGGAAGAAAAACCAGGTCAGTCCTGGTGATGGATAGCGGTCATCTGATCTTGTCGGCTCTGACTACGGAGACCCTGTCGGTCCGGTGCCGTGGGGAAGTTACAGACACGGACCAGGCTGAGTACGGGGAGGAAGTCTGATAAGAAGAGTAACCCGGACGGGTCCGGCACAGGAAAGCAAGGGGATGCGTATGAAGAAAAAAGGCACATTGGTTGTCATCTCCGGATTTTCCGGGGCAGGCAAGGGAACAGTCTGCAACAGACTGAAGGAAAAATACGGCTACAGTCTGTCCGTATCCATGACGACAAGACAGCCCAGGGAAGGCGAACAGGAAGGTGTGGAGTATTATTTTCGGGATGAGAGTGAGTTTCTCCGCCTGATTGATTACAATGGCTTTATCGAGTTTGCCAGGTATGTGGACCATTATTACGGTACGCCCAGGCAGTTTGTGGAGGACGAGCTGGAAGCAGGGCATGTGATCCTGCTGGAGATCGAAGTCCAGGGGGCGGTGAATATCCGGAATCAGTATCCCGACGCGGTGCTGATCTTTATCACAACGCCTTCTGTCGGGGAATTGGTCGACCGGCTTACCGGCCGGGGGACAGAATCTCCGGAGATCATCGACAAGCGGATGAAACGGGCAGCCCAGGAGGCCATGAGCATTGATGAGTACGCTTACATCGTATGTAACGAGAGAGACAGATTAGATGAATGTGTGGAGCAGGTTCACGCCATCATTGAGAGTTCTCAGACGATGACAGAACGGAACCGGGCATTCATCAAGACGATTCAGGAAGAATTACAGGATAGAACAAGATAAGGAGGCTTAACATGTTACATCCATCCTATACAGAATTAATGGAAAAGATCAACAACGAGGATAATGAGGGCGAAGCTCCCGTGATCAACAGCCGCTATTCGATCGTAATTGCCACATCGAAGAGAGCCCGGGATATCATCTCCGGCAAGAAGCCGCTGGTGGATGCGAAACCGGGTATGAAACCGCTCTCGATCGCAGTGGAGGAGCTCTATGATTCCAAGATCCGGATTGAGCCGAATGAAGAGGAAGAGGATGCACTGATCACGATCAGGGAACATTCTGATGACGAGTTCGAGGAGCTTGTGGAGCAGGATCCGGCTTTCGCAAATGCAGACTAAGAGGGGGGCAGGCAAGAATTACTTGTCTGCCTTTTCCGATGCGGGAAGGACAAGCCGCATATACTGGCTGGTCAGCCTGCTGGCAGTGCTTCTGATGATGGCTTTGATCTACTGGTTCTCTGCCCAGAATGCGGATACTTCCTCCGGCCTCAGCGGCGGGATCTGCATGAAGCTCGTCCGGTTTGCAGACCGGATCTTTGGCCTTGGTATGGACCGGGAAAGCATCCGGCACTTTGCGGAACTGATCGAAACGCCTCTGCGCAAGTGCAGTCATTTTCTGGAATATCTGCTGCTGGGAGTGTCGGTGGAGACCCATATCTCCATCGCGGAGACCATCTTCTCCGCTGGCAGGGAGCCAGGAGAAGATTCCGGCCGGGTCCGGCGGATCATTTTCTTCTCCACCCTGTTTTGCATGCTCTATGCCTGCAGCGACGAATTCCACCAGATTTTTGTACCGGGCAGGGCCTGCAGGGCAGCGGACGTGCTGATCGACACAGCGGGCGCTTTGACCGGAGCAGTCATTGCAAACAGGATAAAAACACGGATTAAGACTTATCATAGATAACAGGAGGGAAGAAGCGACGATGAAATTAAAAGATCTTTTAAACCGGCTAACCTACACCTGTGACCAGGGCAGCCTGGACACGGAGGTCAGCGCGGTGATCAACAATACGAAACAATTATGTCAGGGATGTCTTTTTTTATGTATCAAGGGAGCTTCCTTTGACGGCCACAATTTTGCCTCGGAAGCAGTGGAAAAAGGAGCATCCGTCCTGGTGGTCCAGGACCCGGTGGAGGTGCCGGAGGATGTGACGGTGATCCGCGTGGAGGACACCAGGCAGGCGATGGCGGAGATCTCCGCAGCCTGGTTCGGCTACCCTGCCAGGGAGCTTAAGACGATCGCGGTGACCGGAACCAAGGGAAAGACGACCACCACCTATATGATCCGCAGCCTTCTGGAGAAAGCGGGCCACAAGGTGGGCGTGATTGGGACTATCGAGGTCCTGATCGACGGGAAGTCCATCCCCCAGAACAACACTACCCCGGAATCCTACGATATCCACCGCTATTTCCGTGAGATGGTGGAAGCAGGCTGCGATGCAGTGGTGATGGAGGCATCCTCCCAGGGATTCAAGCTCCATCGTACCGCCGGGATCACTTTTGATTATGGCCTGTTTACCAATCTTTCCCCGGATCATATCGGACCCAACGAGCATGAGAGCTTTGAGGAATACTTAAACTGTAAGGCCATGCTTTTTACGCAGTGCCGCCAGGGATTTGCAAACCTGGACGATGAACATTTTGCAGAGATCACAAAGGATGCAGCCTGCCCGGTCAGCACCTTCGGGCTCGCGCCGGAAGCAGACCTGTGTGCCTATGATATAAAACTGACCAGGGATACCGATTTCCTTGGTGTTGATTTCAGTGTGAAGGGGACCATAGAAGGCCGGATAGCCTGCAGCGTTCCCGGCACCTTCAACGTGCATAACGCTTTGGGCGCCATGGCAGTGGTAAACGCCCTTGGGGTGAGTTTCGAGGATATGTGTCAAGCACTCCGTCACTTCTCCGTAAAGGGAAGAGTACAGATCGTGCCTACCGGTTCCGACTATACACTGATCATTGACTATGCCCACAATGCGGTGGCTTTGGAGAGTATCCTGAAGACACTCAGGGCTTATAACCCGCCCAGGCTTGTCAGCCTGTTCGGCTGTGGCGGCAACCGGTCCAAACTGCGCCGCTATGAGATGGGCGAAGTGTCCGGACAGCTTGCCGACCTCACCGTCATCACTTCCGACAATCCCCGGTTTGAGGAGCCGCAGGCGATCATTGACGACATCCTGACCGGGATCGGCAAGACAGATGGCAAGTACATATCAATCATTGACCGCCGGGAGGCGATCTCCCATGTGATGAACCATGCCCAGCCGGGCGACATCGTTGTCCTGGCCGGCAAGGGCCATGAAACCTACCAGGAGATCCGCGGCGAGAAATTCCACATGAGCGAGGAGGAGATCGTTCAGGATGTGCTTGATGGAAAATACTGATCAGGAACATACAGATTCAAAGAAGACGATATATGCCGATGTGATCATCGACATTTCCCACGAGGCACTCGATAAGGTATTCCAGTACAGAGTGCCTTTTTCCATTGCAGAGGATATAAAGCCCGGCGTGAAGGTGATCGTGCCCTTCGGCCGGGGCAACCGGGAAACCGCCGGATACGTGATCAGTCTGTCCGGGACCACGGATTATGATCACGCAAAGATCAAGGAGGTCAGCAGGGTGGATGAGGAGAGCCTGACGGTGGAATCGGAGCTGATCCGGGTGGCTGCCTTCTTAAAGCACACCTATGGAGGCTCCATGATCCAGGCCCTGCGGACGGTCATGCCGGTAAAGAACAAAATGAAACCGCGCACCCGGATGACGCTCCGTCTTGCCCTGGAGCGGGCGAAGACGGAAGAGCTGCTGGAAAGTTGGGAGAAAAAACATTTTCTTGCCCGGGCAAGGCTGCTCAAGGCCCTGCTGGCAGCAGGATCCCTGGAGAAGAAAACGGCTATGGAATTAAGCGGCCTGCCCCTTAAAGAATTGCGCAAACTCGCTGACAAGGGCATCCTTACTCTGGAGGAAGAAGTCGCCTGCCGCAGCCCCTTCTCCGGGATGACCAGGAGCGGGGACCGGGTGCAGTTAAACGAAGAGCAGCAGGTCATCGTGGATGAATTCCGGGAGGACCAGGATGGGGGAAGCGCCCGTACCTACCTGCTCCACGGTGTGACCGGCAGCGGCAAGACGGAAGTTTACCTGGCCCTGATCGAGGAGGTCCTGGCCAGGGGCAGGACGGCGATCGTTCTGATTCCGGAGATCTCCCTGACCTACCAGACGGTCAGCCGGTTTTACGACCGGTTCGGAGACCGCATTGCCCTCCTCAATTCCCGGCTTTCCAAGGGGGAGAAATTTGACGAGATCAGGCGGATCATGGACGGGAAGGCGGATGTGGTGATCGGCCCCCGGTCCGCGCTCTTTGCCCCCCTCAGCCGATTGGGGCTGATCATTATTGACGAAGAACATGACGGAGCTTACAAGAGTGAGCTGACGCCCAAATACCATGCCACGGAGACGGCGATCTACCGGGCGGGCCTGTGCGGGGCCAGCGTGGTGCTGGGTTCCGCCACTCCGCTGACGGAGACCTATGACCGGGCTCTTGCCGGCCGCTATCACTTGTGGAAGATGGTGCGGCGGGCGGGCGGCGCCAACCTGCCGGATACGGAGATCGTGGACCTGCGTCAGGAATTCATGGCCGGAAACCGGTCCATGTTCAGCGGGAAGCTGAAGGAAGCGATCGCAGACCGTCTGGCCCGGGGAGAACAGACCATGCTTTTCCTGAACCGGAGAGGCTTTGCGGGCTTTGTCTCCTGCCGGTCCTGCGGTGCGGTGATGAAATGTCCCCACTGTGACGTTTCCCTGACCTCCCACCGGGACGGGACCCTGCGCTGTCATTACTGTGGCTACGAGAGGAAGACTACGAAGATCTGCCCGGTCTGCAACAGTGCCCACATGGCGGCCTTCGGACTCGGTACCGAGAAGGTGGAGGCAGCTCTGGCCACTGAATTTCCGACAGCCCGGGTGATCCGTATGGATGCGGATACCACCCGCAAAAAACATGCCCATCAGGAGCTGCTGAAGCTCTTTGAGGAGGGGAAGGCAGACATTCTGGTGGGAACCCAGATGATCGTGAAGGGCCACGACTACCCCAACGTAACTTTAGTGGGGATCATGGCGGCGGACCTGACTCTGCACGGCAGTGACTTCCGAAGCGCGGAGACAACCTTTGCCCTGCTCTGCCAGGCAGCCGGAAGGGCCGGCCGGGGAGACAAGCCCGGTCAGGTGATCATCCAGACCTACTCGCCGGACCACTATGCGATCCGGACTGCCGCAGACCAGTCCTACGAGGAGTTTTACAGGAATGAGATCGCCTACCGGGCGATGATGCATTATCCTCCGCGGGCAAACATGCTGGCGATCCTGGTCCAGTCCGGAGACAAGGGTGCTGCAGTCCTGGCCGCAGCAAGGATTGAAAAAATGATCAGCCGGACCCGGGAGGAACAGGAAGACCCCGTCCGGGTTCTCGGACCCGGGGAAGCCCGGATCGCCAAGATCAAGGATATCCACCGGCAGATCATCTATCTGAAACATAGATCCGGAGAGCTGCTGCTGGACCTGAAAGAGCGGCTGGAACCGGTGCTGGAAAGTCACCCCATGTTTGCGGGTGTGACCGTCCAGTTTGATTACAATCCTATGACATTTTATTAAGAAAATGATAGAGACGGTGACTTTTTTGTAACCGTTTCATAACTTTACTAGGACATGGTCCAATGGTATACTATTAAAGTATGCTCTATACGAAAATGATAAGTACGAAGATGCGCAGGGATGCGGGATGCACGTGATCCGGCCCTGTCGCTGATTGATGATAGCAGGAGGTTTTATGGCAATCAGAAAGATTCGGGTGATCGGGGATCCGGTCCTCGGAAAAAAATGTAAACCGGTAAAGAAAATCACAGATGGAACGGTCACCCTGATCGAAGATATGTTTGACACCATGTACGAGGCGATGGGTGTCGGCCTCGCAGCACCTCAGGTAGGTATCCTGCGCCGTATCTGCGTGATCGACGTGATGGATGACGACCCGATCGTCCTGATCAACCCGGAGATCGTAGAGACTTCCGGTGAGCAGACCGATGATGAGGGCTGCCTCAGCGTGCCCGGCAAATGTGCCTCCGTAACCAGGCCGGACCATGTGGTGGTCAGATCGTTAAATTTAGATATGGAAGAAGTGACTTATGTGGGAGACGGGCTGAAAGCCAGATGTATCCTCCATGAGATGGATCATTTAGATGGCATTCTCTACGGTGAGAGGGCCAGTGAGCCCTACCGGGATGTGGAGAACGATCCGGAAGAAGAAGGAGAGTGGGAAGAAGAATGAGAGTAGTATTTATGGGAACACCGGACTTTGCGGTACCGACCCTGGAGGCTCTCATTAAGCACCACCAGGTGATAGGGGTTGTCACCCAGCCGGACAAGAGGAAGGGAAGAGGCAAGGCATTCGCCTTTCCGCCGGTAAAAGAGACTGCCCTGGCCCACGATATCCCGGTTTACCAACCTGTGAAAGTCCGGGAAGAAGCTTTTCTGGAAGAACTCAGAAGGATGGATCCGGATATCATCGTGGTCGCTGCCTTTGGCCAGATCCTTCCGGAGGCCATTCTGAACCTGCCCCGCTACGGCTGTATCAATGTACACGCCTCCCTGCTGCCCCGCTACCGGGGAGCGGCTCCGATCCAGTGGGCGATCATGGACGGGGAAAGGGAGACCGGCGTGACGATCATGTACATGGAAAAGGGGCTGGATACCGGTGATATGATCGACCGGGTCGTGGTTCCGATCGAGCCCGATGAGACCGGAGAAAGCCTGCATGATAAGCTGGCGGCAGCCGGAGCCCCTGTGCTCCTTTCCGTGATGGAAGAGCTGGAACAGGGGACCGCAAAGCCGGAGAAGCAGAATGACGAAGACAGCTGCTATGCCCCCATGCTCACCAAGGAGCTTGGACACATAGCCTGGGACAAGGATGCCGCCTCGATCGAGAGACTGGTCCGGGCCATGAATTCCTGGCCCAGCGCCTACACGGAACTTTCCGGAAAGACGCTGAAGATCTGGGATGCGGATGTGGCCGACCAGGCTGAGACCGGGATGGCTGATGCCGAGCCCGGGACGGTTGTCAAGGTGACGAAGAAAGCATTTTATGTGCAGACCGGCCAGGACCTGCTGCAGGTCAATGAAGTCCAGCTGCAGGGCAAGAAGAGAATGCCGGTCCAGGCCTTCCTGCTGGGATATCCCCTGGAGCCGGGAACCAGGCTGGGATGATCCGTTTTATACTGATCAGTTTGATAAAGAAAGAGAATTATTTTTGAATAGAAGACAGGAGTAATATGGGACAGAAGAATGATATGAGAGCAGAGGCACTGGATACCCTGATCCGGATCGACCGTCTTGACCGGGAGGACCTTCCCGCTGAACCCGAAGAAAGGGGCGGGATCTTTGCCGGCACCCTGATCCGGGATACCCTGATGCGCCTTCAGTTCCTCCCCAGGCAGGACCGTGCATTTTATATGAGACTCTGCGAGGGGGTCACGGAGCAGAGGATCTATCTGGATTATATCCTGGACCATTATTCCAAGACACCCATGAGAAAATGCAAGCCCTTGATCCGCAATCTCCTGCGGCTGGGGGCTTACCAGATCCTTTTTATGGATGTGCCCGACGCAGCCGTCTGCAACGAGGCGGTGGCCCTGGCCAAGAAAAGAAAATTCCGGAATCTTTCCGGTTTTGTCAACGGGGTCCTGCGGAATCTGTCCAGGAACAAGACAGAGCTGCCGGAGCCTGACCGGGAGAAAGACCCGGTACATTTCCTATCCGTCATGTACTCCGCGCCGGAATGGCTGGCGGGGCTGTTGACGGACCAGTACGGGGAAGACCTCGCTGAGGTCATGCTGGATTCCTTCCTCCGGGAAAGACCGGTAAGCATCCGGACGACCCTGAGTAAGTGCAGTCCGGAAGAGCTAGCCGGAATGCTTAAGGAAGAAGGCGTGACGGTGGAAGCCGGCCGGCTGTTCCCTTATGCATTTTCTATCAGAGACTTTAATTATCTGCCCAGGCTTCGGACCTTCCGGGAAGGATTCTTTACCGTTCAGGATGAAAGTTCCATGCTCCCGGCCCATGTGGCAGGATTGAAGGAAGGGGACCGGGTGCTCGACCTCTGTGCCGCCCCGGGCGGAAAGACGCTGCATGCGGCAGACCGCCTTATGGGAAGCGGCCGGGTGATCGCCAGGGACCTGACAGAATATAAGACCGAGCTGATCCGGGAGAATGTGAACCGGATCGGATGCCCCCAGGTGGAAGTGGAACAGTGGGATGCCCGGGAATCTGACCCGGACCTGGCAGACAGCATGGATGTGGTGTTTGCGGACCTCCCATGCAGCGGCCTCGGGGTGATCGGAAGAAAGAATGATATCAAGTACCGGGTGAGGGAGTCCTCTCTTCGTGAGCTCGTCACGCTCCAGCGGGAGATCCTGACAGTTGCCTGGCGCTATGTAAAACCGGGCGGGCAGCTGATCTACTCGACCTGCACGGTGAACCAAAAAGAAAATGAAGAGAATGTTCGCTGGATCCTGGAGAATACCCCTCTGGTCCCCCTGCCCATAGAGGACAGGCTGCCGGAGCCCTTGAGGAATCGGGGAGACGGACAGGCGAACATGATCACACTGATCCCCGGGAAAGACCCTTGCGACGGATTTTTCCTGGCGGCATTTACCAGACCGGAGGCTAGTGATGGAGTGGCAGGATCTCAAATCTCTGAATAAGGATGAACTGACCGGGGAGGTCCTGGCAGTCGGAGAAAAGAAATTCCGGGCCGGCCAGATCTATGGCTGGCTCCACAAAAAGCTGGTAAGGTCTGCCGAGGAGATGACCAATGTCCCGGCGGCCTGCAAAGCCCGGCTGCTGGAGAACCATCCTTTTTACGGAGTCACGGAGGTGGAACGCTATGAATCCCGGATCGACGGGACCATGAAGTTCCTCTTCGAGCTCCACGACGGAAATATGGTGGAGAGTGTGCTGATGCGCTACAAACATGGCAATTCGGTATGCATTTCCTCCCAGGCGGGATGCCGGATGGGTTGCAGATTCTGCGCCTCGACCCTGCTTGGCCTGGCCAGGAACCTCTATCCTTCCGAGATGCTGGACCAGATCTACGCGATCCAGAGGGCGACCGGAGAGCGGGTCTCCCACGTGGTCGTGATGGGGACGGGAGAGCCCTTCGACAATTTTGAGGCCTTATGTCGGATGATCGAGATGCTCTCGGATCCGGATGGCCTGAATATCGGCCACAGGAACATTACAGTATCCACCTGCGGGATCGTGCCGAAGATCTATGAATTTGCGGACCGAAATCCCCAGATCACCCTGGCGATCTCTCTTCACGCTCCGAACGATGAGATGCGCAGGGAACTTATGCCCATTGCCAAACGCTACTCGATCCGTCAGCTGATGGAAGGAGCCGCCTACTATACCCGGACGACCGGCAGGCGGATCACCTTTGAGTACAGTCTGGTAAAAGGCGTGAATGACGGCAGGGAGCACGCGGACGAGCTGGCTGCCCTGTTAAAGGGCCTGAACTGTCATGTGAACCTGATCCCGGTCAATCCAATCCGGGAGAGGGACTACCGGCAATCAGACCAGGCGGGAGTTGCCGCCTTCATGCAGCGATTGGAAAAAAAGCATATTCCGGTGACGGTGCGCAGGGAGATGGGACGGGATATCCAGGCTGCCTGCGGCCAGCTGCGGAAAAGCTATAAAGATAAAATGGATCATCACCATAATAATACAGAAGGGAGTGGGAAAGTATGAAAGCGTACGGCGCTACGGATATCGGAAAAAGAAGGCGGATCAATCAGGATTACCTGTTCTTTTCCGATGAGCCGGTCGGCTGTTTCCCAAATCTATATATTGTAGCGGACGGTATGGGCGGGCACAAAGCCGGAGATAAGGCTTCCGCCTATGCGGTGACCCGCTTTTGCGAGCTTGCCCGTCAGGAAGAAAAAGGTGTGCCTTTCCTGATCATGGAGCGGCTTTTAAAACAGGTGAATGAGGACGTGTACCGAATGTCCTGTCAGGAAGAAGAGTATGCCGGCATGGGGACAACCTTCGTGGCTGCGACGGTGATCGACGGTCAGGCATATATCATGAATGTCGGCGACAGCCGGCTCTACTACTATGACGGCAGGCTGCACCAGGTTACCCTGGACCATTCTCTGGTAGAGGAACTGGTTCGGGCCGGTGAGCTGCGCCCCACCGAGAGCAGGAATCATCCCCAGAAAAACATTATTACCAAGGCGGTAGGTGTGGCTGAGGAGATCACTCCGGATTTCTTTAAAGTGGATATGGTCAGAGACAGCATGCTTCTGCTCTGCTCGGACGGCCTTTCCAATATGGTGGACGATGACAGGCTGGAGACACTTCTCTCTCAGGATCTGACAGAGGAGGAACTGGTAGAAAGCTGTGTCAATGAAGCGCTGTTCTACGGAGGCGTTGACAATATTGCTGTCGTCATCGCCCGTTTTAAAGATGGGAGGTGAGGATCATGCTGGATCATGGAATGATCCTCGGCGGCAGATATGAAGTGCAGGAGCACATCGGCACAGGCGGCATGGCCAACGTGTACCGGGCCTGGGACAGGGAGAGCAGACGCTACGTGGCACTAAAGGTGCTGAAGAACGAATACTATGATGATGAAGTGTTCATCCGCCGTTTTATCAAGGAGGCGGAGGCCACTATTAACATAGACCATCCCAACATTGTTGAGATCTATGATGCGGATTTCAAGGACGGTTACCATTATATCGTGATGGAACTGGTACCCGGCATGACCCTCAAGAAATATATCCGTCGTTACGGCAGGCTCAGCGCCCGTGAGACCGTGGATATTGCCCGCCAGATCGGCCAGGGCCTGAAGGCAGCCCACGCCCATCACATCGTCCATCGGGATATCAAGCCGCAGAATATCATTATCTGTGAAGATGGCCGGGTGAAGGTGACGGATTTCGGAATTGCCAGGATCGCTTCCGGAGATACCCTGTCCGCCAACACGATGGGGTCTGTACAGTATTTTTCGCCGGAGCAGGCCAGAGGAGGCTTCTCCGACGAGCGGAGCGATATTTATTCTCTGGGTATCACCATCTACGAGATGGCCACCGGCAAAGTTCCCTTTGACGGAGAAAATAATGTGGCTGTGGCCCTCATGCACCTGAAGGAGGAGATCACTCCGCCCAGATGCTATTTCCCGGATATTCCGGAAAGCCTGGAGAAGATCATCTTAAAATGTACCATGAAAAGTCCGAACCAGCGTTACCAGAACGCAGATGCACTGCTCCGCGACCTGGACCTGGTGTTTGAAATACCTGACGGCAGTTTTGTCCATTCCGATTCTCTGGTGGACGATTCTCCCACTGTAAAAAGAGATGAGGATGAAATCGCTAAGATTAAGAAAGGACTCCGCCAGCCGGAGGACACGGATGAGGGAACGGACGGAAACGGAGAGGAAGGGGGATCTGATCTCTCAGATCCTTCCAATGGAAACGGCGGCAGGAATCACGTTGATGATCCGGACGAAGAGGAAGAGGATGAGGAGGAAAGCAAAGTTGGAATGCAGAGGCTGATCCTTGTCCTGGCCATCATGGCAGGTCTTTTCTTCGCAGGGATCATCGCCTACCTGATCGGCAGTTCCTTTGATATCATCCACAGGGGGCAGGAGTCAACGACAGAGACCCCGACGGAGATCACGACGGAAGCAACAACCGCTACGGAGGAGCCGGGTGTTACCATGATCGACCTGACCGGCATGACAAGGGAGGAAGTCGAGGAAGCTTTGGAAGAGCTGGATCTCATTGCCAACTTTGTCTATGTGGACGGGGCAGATTCCGGCACGGAAGGACTTATGGTAGTGGCCCAGGATCACGCGAAAGGGGAGAAGGTTCCTCCAAAAACGACGATCACCGTGACGCTGGGACCCGATCCGAGTCTTACCGTTGAACAGGTTGAAGTGCCGGCGCTGCTGAACATGAAGGAAGAGAAGGCCCGGGAGACCCTGGAAGGCCTTGGACTGGAAGTGAAGCTGGCTTACACCAACTCAGATACCGTGAAGGAAGGCTATGTGGCCGACCAGAGTCCCAAAGGCGGCAGCGTGGTCAATAAAGGATTTAAAGTGACGATCACGATCAGCAAAGGCGTCAGCCAGGCCAGGGTGCCTACCCTGAGCGGTCTGTCCCAGGAGGCAGCGGAAAAAGAACTGAACCGGGTCGGCCTGGTTCTGGGCAAGGTGAGCAGCGGCTACAGTGGTGAGGTCGGCGTAGGAGAGGTAATCTCCCAGGATATCGAGTCCGGTACCATGGTAGACCGGGGTACTGCGGTATCCATCGTCATCAGCCTGGGCGAGCAGCAGAGCTATCGCTATGAAGGGGAAGTGAGGATCGAAGAGTCTCCTTTCCAGGAAGATGAGACCGGCACCGTGAAACTGGTCATGAAGCAGAACGGAAAGAAGACGGTCGTCTTCGACGAAGATGGCATGACCAGCGAAGACTTTCCGCTGGAGGTCACATTTGATGCGGAAGAAGAAGGAAAAGCTACCGTCACTATGTATATTAACGGAGAGGAATACAATACCTATCCCGTAACGGTAAATGCCATGGCCGACTAAAGCGGCGGCAGGGAGTAGGACAGGGAATACTATGAAAGGAAAGATCATCAGAGGCGTCGGAGGAAACTATTTTGTCCACCTGGGAGACCAGGGCGTCTACATGTGCAGGGCAAAAGGAATCTTCCGGCGGAGGGGCATCAAGCCGAAAGTGGGGGATATGGTAGACATTGTCATTACCCACGAAGGAGACAGGGAAGGAAATATCATGGAGATCTATGAGAGGAAGAACAGCCTCTTCAGGCCTGTCGTGGCCAATGTGGACCAGGCTCTGGTGGTGTTCGCCGCCCATGAGCCGGAACCGAATTTTCCCCTCCTTGACACCTTCCTGATCACCATGAAAAAGCAGGATGTCCCGGTGATCATCTGTTTTAACAAGATGGACCTGGCCGGTGAAGAAGAACAGGACAGGCTGAGGACCATCTATGAGAACAGCGGATGCCAGCTGGTATTTAGTGCCGCTGCAGAGGGCCGGGGCCTTGACCGGGTGGAAGATCTGATCCGGGGAAAGACCACGGTGCTTGCAGGGCCTTCCGGCGTCGGCAAGTCATCCCTGCTCAACCATATCTGCCGGGATACGGTCATGGAAACCGGCTCCGTTTCCGAGAAGATAAAAAGGGGCCGGCATACCACCCGCCATGCTGAACTGATCTACGTCGGCAATGATTCCTATATCGTGGATACTCCGGGCTTCAGTTCCCTTTCCCTGATGGATATGGAGAAGGAAGAACTCGCAGAGTATTTTCCGGAGTTTGAAGAGTATCAGCCGGATTGCCGTTTTCTGGACTGCCAGCACCGGAATGAGCCGGACTGCGCAGTGAAGAACGCGGTGGACCTTGGTGAGATCAGCAGGCAACGCTATGACAGCTACCTGCTCCTCTACCGGGACCTGGCTGACCGGAAAAAATGGTAATGAAACACACAAGAGGATCATCATGAATATACTGATCGTAAGCGGAGGCAGTCTGGACCTGGACTTTGCCTCCGCCTATTTGCTGAATAAGAGTTTTGACCACATCATAGCCGCGGATGCGGGCCTGGCCGGCTGCCGGGACCTGGGGTTGATGCCAACGGAGATCCTGGGAGACTTTGACAGTCTGCAGGATACAGGTCTGGTGGAGACTTACCGGGATAAAGGGGTCCCGGTCCGGACATTCCCTGCCCGGAAGGACAATACGGATACGGACCTGGCCCTGCAGTATGCGAAGGAGCTGGGCGCGACGGATATCACAGTCCTCGGAGCCACCGGGACCAGGCTGGACCACACTCTGGGAAACATAGGTTTTATGGTCCTGCTGGCAGATGCCGGGATCCCGTGCCGGATCGTGGATGCCCACAATGAGCTTGAGGTCCTTTCCGGACCTGTCAGCCGAAGATACCGGAAATCTGTCACGTTTCCCTATTTTTCCCTTCTGGCTCTCAGCGAGGAGGCGGCAGGGATTGACCTGGTCGGATTTTCCTACTCCCTGAGCAAGGCTTCCCTGTATATCTTCACCGGCCAGGGGATCAGCAATGAACTTGTCGAAGAAGAGGGGACCATCCGACTGGAGAAAGGAAAGCTGCTGGTGGTCAGAAGCAGGGATTAAGTGCCTGCTGCGGTCAGAAGCAGATGTAAGATACAGAGAAGAGATACTGATCGAGGAAAAGGATTATGAGAAAAAAAGAAAGAGCTGCTTTGGTCATCGACCGTTTGAAGCAGGAGTATCCGGATGCGGACTGTACCTTGGATTACAAAGAAGCCTGGAAGCTGCTGATCAGCGTCCGGTTGGCTGCCCAGTGCACGGATGAGAGGGTGAATCAGATCGTTCCTCACCTGTATGCCAGATATCCGGACATCGAGGCGCTGGCGGAGGCCAGCCCGGAGGAGATTGAAGAGATCGTCCGCCCCTGCGGGCTCGGACCCAGCAAGGCCCGGGATATCAGTAAGTGCATGCGCATGCTCCGGGACGAGTATGACTGCCAGGTGCCGGACGACTTCGATGAGCTGCTGAAGCTTCCGGGAGTCGGGAGAAAAAGCGCCAACCTGATCATGGGGGATGTGTTCGGCAAGCCGGCCATCGTGACGGACACGCATTGTATCCGTCTCTGCAACCGGATCGGTCTGGTAGATGACCTCAAGGACCCTAAGAAGGTGGAGATGGCCCTGTGGAAGATCATTCCGCCGGAGGAAGGAAATGATTTCTGCCATCGCCTTGTGCTCCACGGGCGGGAGGTATGCACAGCCAGGACCACTCCCTACTGCGAGCGCTGCTGCCTGTTTGAACTTTGCAGGTCAGGGACCAGGATTCTGAAAGAGAAGGAAAAGAAAAAAAGCAGGGCAAAGAAGAAGTCTGCCACAAAATAAAATTGCAAAGCAGACCTGTTTTGTGCTATATTTCATTGTGATAACAGAGTGTTTGGCAAGAAGGGAAAGGAACTGACCATGAAAGAATATACACCGATCAAGGAAGGAAAAGTCAGAGAAGTATATGATATCGGGGACAGCCTGATCATCACCGCAACCGACAGGATCTCCGCATTTGATGTCATCTTAAAGAATGACGTGACCGAGAAGGGCAAGGTGCTTACCCAGATGTCCAGGTTCTGGTTTGACTTTACAGAGAATACCGTAGCAAACCATATGGTCTCCACCGATGTGAAGGATATGCCCGAATTTTTCCGGAATGAGAAATATGAAGGCCGGAGCATGATGTGCAAAAAGCTGACCATGTTCCCCATCGAGTGCATTGTAAGAGGATACATCACCGGAAGCGGCTGGGCCAGCTACCAGAAGAACGGCACAGTGTGCGGTATCGCGCTTCCTGAAGGCCTGCAGGAGTCCGAGAAACTTCCCGAGCCGATCTACACTCCGTCCACCAAGGCTGACCTCGGTGAGCACGATGAGAATATCTCCTACGAGAGATCGGTGGAGATCCTGGAGAAGGAGTTCCCGGGCCGCGGACATTACTATGCGAACGTTCTGAGAGAATACACGCTTTCACTCTATAAAAAATGTGCGGACTATGCCTGGGAGAAGGGGATCATCATCGCAGATACCAAGTTCGAGTTTGGGATCGATGAGGATGGCAACATCCGGATCGGTGATGAGATGCTGACGCCTGACAGCTCCCGCTTCTGGCCGAGAGAAGGCTATGAGGCAGGAAAGGGCCAGCCTTCCTTTGACAAGCAGTATGTCCGCGACTGGTTAAAAGCGAACCCGGACAGTGATTACAGGCTGCCGGATGATGTGATCGGAAAAACCGTGGATAAATATAAAGAGGCCTACAAGCTGCTTACGGGGGAAGACCTGTAAAGCGAGGCTTACTCTTTGCAAAAAAGCAAGCCCCTCAGGATTGAGGGGCTTATCTGTTTTCACAGGCGGCCAGCAGTGTCGGAATTAAAAGGATTAATTCCAAGATCAACGTAGCATTAATCCGGTATTTCATGTATAATTATAACATAGAAATGATACCGGTTTCCAAACCGGTTCCGAAAGGACGTAAAGTTTTAACCGATGGACCAGGAAAAGCGACAGCCGATCATCTACGGAGCACCGATGGAAGGCATAACCAGATATGTCTACCGGAATGCACATGCCCGCTTTTTTGGCGGAGTGGACAGGTATTACTGTCCATTCATTACACCAAAGCCTAAAAGGGGCTTTAATTTTCGTGAAAAGAATGACATTGATCCGGACCATAATCAGGGGATCCGGGTGATTCCCCAGATCCTGACCAGGAAGCCGGCGGATTTTGTCTTCTGTGCCCGCAAGATGCAGGAGATGGGTTACGATGAGATCAACCTGAATCTCGGATGCCCTTCGGGGACGGTAGTCTCCAAGGGGAAAGGGAGTGGATTTTTGCAGTATCCGGAGGAGCTGCGCCTTTTTTTCGAGAAGGTGTTTGCGGCTATGCCGGATCTGAAACTGTCCGTGAAGACCCGGTTGGGCATGCAGGACCCGGAAGAGATCATTCCTTTGATGGAGATCTATAATGATTTCCCGCTCCAGGAGCTGATCATCCACGCCAGAGTGCGTGAGGATTATTACAAGAAGCCGGTAAACCGTTCGGCCTTTCGGGCCGCAGCCAGGATGAGCCGGCACCCTGTATGTTATAACGGAGACATTTTTTCCCTGGAAGATTACCGGGACTTTGCCCGGGATTTTCCTGAGATCGACCGGATTATGGTGGGGCGGGGTCTGCTGACGGATCCTCATCTGGCTGTGCAGATCCGGGAGGACCGGCCGGTCAGAGACCTGGACCTCTGGCAGCCCTTCCTGGATGAGATCTGTGCCGGCTATGGGACTTTTGTGTCCGGAGAAAAGAACATGCTGTACAAGATGAAAGAATTATGGAACTATATGCTTTCTGCCCTCTCCTGCGGAGAGAAGTATGCCAGAAAGCTGAGAAAAAGCAGAACGTTAAGGGAGTACCGGAATGTGGTCTCCATGATGTTGGAAGAAGAGAGGAGCAGAGCATGACTCGTTTAGGAATGGCATTTCAGCGGTTCCTGCCAATGTTTATCTGGTTGTTTTTATTTGCCTGTATGACCGGCAGGAGTATTCCGACAGCCGCGCAGAATGCCGATGGATCTCCGGAGATCATCTACAGTGAAGAGGAATATCTGGAATTGACCGGCGACAGTTCGGAAGAGGAGTATATTCCGGATATGGAGATCAGGCCCGGATCGGATGCGATCACAGCCGACGGCGAAGAAACGACATTTTCTTCTGAGTTTGATGTGAGTAAGCAAGAAGCCGAGAAGATCCTTCAGTCCGAGGAAAGCTTGACCGATTACCTGGAAAGCCGGAAAGAAGAGGCCTACGAGGTCGTGCCTGATTCCGAGGGAAACGTGGAGGTCAGCGCACCCTTCCAGACCGGCCGGTTGCTGGTGGACCGGATCCTTCCCGCATCATACGGTGCATCGACGGTCTATGTGGACCGGGATGAGAATGAATCCATTTTGATATTTGAGACCCCCCTGGAAGCGAAGAAGGCTGCCGGGAGGATCAACAGAAAATACGGGCAGATCGCCAGGCCGGATCTGATCTTTTCCGTCCTCGGCACAGAGCCTTCCGCCAGCGGATCAGGGATGAGCGGTGTTTCTCCGGAAGGACCGGTATCCTGGGGTGCCGCTTACATGGGCCTGGACAGGCTGGTGGGTGGTGACCCCGAGGCACTCGGGAAACGGAAAGTGACCGTCGCCATCATTGACTCCGGTTTCAACAGATCCAGCTTTCTGCTCAAGGGGAAGAAGATCTCCCGAAAAAGTCATTCTTTCTACGGAAAGTCGGATAATGTGAAGGATCAGGCGGGACATGGCTCCCATGTCACCGGCATTGTGGCCAGCTGCAGCCCTGACAATGTGGAACTGATGATCCTCAAGGTGACCAACCCCAGGGGAAAAGCCCCGCTCTCCTATCTGAGAGCTGCTTTCCGGTATGCGGTGAAAAACGGTGCCGACGTGATCAATCTGAGCATGGGGATCGAAGCAGAGTATGCGTGGAAGATCAATGACCTTAACAGCATTATCGACAAGGCATACCGAAAGGGGATCCCGGTCGTAGTTGCAGCGGGAAATGAGGATGAATCCGTGAAACATTGCTATCCTGCCTGCTACGAACGTTGTATCACGGTAGCAGCGCTCAATACCCGGCACAGACAGGCCTGGTATTCCAATTTCGGCAGCAAGGTTGATTTTGCGGCACCGGGATCAAAGATCCTCAGTTCTGCCAGGAGCGGAAAAAGGGATCTTGTGATGATGGACGGCACATCTATGGCAGCACCCCATGTGACTGCTGCAGCGGCAATCATCAAAGTCATGCAGCCCAGCCTTTCCTCCTACGGTGTGGAGAAGGAACTGAGAAGCCTGAGCAAGGATCTCGGGGCCAAAGGCAAGGATAAAAAGTACGGATACGGCGTGCCTAAAGTCGGCAATCTGTACAAGCGGGGTATCAGGAACAGCAGATATAAGATCGTCGGCAAGCTTGGGACCCAGAAGATCAAAAAACTGAAAAACCGGGCCCGGGGCATCCTGCTGACCTGGCGCAAAGTTTCCAGGGCCGAAGGATATCTGATCTACCGGAAGACGGAGAATGGTTCCTGGAAGAAGATAAAATACGTGAGAGGAGCCACCACTACAAGCTGGATCGACAGGAAGGTCAAGGCCGGCCGCCTCTATCGTTATAAGACGGTAACCTACCGGCTCGGCTATAAGGGGGCAGAATCGGAATACCGGTCCATCTACCGCTTAAAGAGACCGAAGATCCACGCAAAGAAAGCGGGAGTCCGGAAGTGCAAGATAGGATGGAAGAAGACCGGGAAGGTCAGCGGCTACCAGGTGAAATACGGAGTCGGAAGCTCCTTCAGGAATGCCAGAAAGATCAATGTCTCTCCGGAGAAGAGGAGCCTGGTCCTGAAAGGGTTAAAGAGACAGACCCTGTATTCCTTTGCGGTAAGGTCTTTCCGTAAAAAAGGAAAGATCAGGTCCTGGTCCGCATGGTCGGAAGCAAGGCAGATCAATCTGCCTTAAAAGAGAAAGGAAGTGCAGATGGAACGACTGGAAAAACAGCTGGCCTTTGCATTGGAACTGGATAAGGAAAAACAGGTCGGACGGCAGACTTCTCTCGCGGACGGCAGCCGAAAAGAAAATGATGCAGAGCATGCCTGGCATCTCGCGGTCATGACCCTGCTCCTGGCTGAATATGCGAATGAGCCCATCGACCTTCTTCATACGGTGGCTATGGTCCTCTTCCACGATGTGGTGGAAATCTATGCAGGAGATACCTACGCTTATGATGAGGAAGGCAAGAAAACCCAGAAGAGCAGGGAAGAAGATGCCGCGGCCAAACTCTACGGCCTGCTCCCGGAGGACCAGAAAGAATGGCTCACAGCCCTCTGGAAAGAGTTTGAGGCAGGGGAGACTCCGGAAGCCAGATTTGCCCATACCATGGATAACTTTCAGCCGGTCATGCTGAATGCGGCTTCCGCCGGTAAGGAATGGAAGGCACACCAGGTGAGGCTGAGCCAGATCATGGGCAGACAGAAGATCACTCCTCTGGGCTCAGAGATCCTCTGGGACCATGAGAGAGAACATTTTATTAAACCATATGTCGATAACGGGACGATCATTGATGACCGGCCCTCTGATACATGATGAAAGATAATTATTAAGAATAATCGTATCGCAAAAGGGGGATTGAACATGGATAAGCAGTTAATCATCGCAGTCAGCAGAGAATTTGGAAGCGGAGGGCACGTGATCGCGGAAGAGTTGGCGAAACGCTTTGACCTGCCGCTGTATGACAGCAGTCTGCTGCGCAAGATCGCGGAAGAGAGAGATCTGAATCTGAAAAACCTCTCCAGATTTGACGAGGTACCGAAACGTCGCTTCCTCTCCAGAAGAGTACGGGGTTATGACAGTTCCCCGGAAGCAGCGATCGCAGAGATGCAGTTTAATTACATGAAGGAGATGGCGGAAAACGGTGACTCCTTTGTGATCGTCGGACGATGTGCGGAAACCGTACTGTCAGATTACGACTGCATGATCCCCATCTTTATTCTCGGAGAGATGGAGAGCCGTGTGAAAAGGATCGCTCTCCTGCACTCCCTGAGTGACCAGGATGCGGAAGATCTGATCGAGAATATGGATCGAAAGAGAAAAGAATACCATAATTACTACTGTGAAGTGAAGTGGGGAGATTCCAGGAATTATGATATCTCCATTAACAGCAGCGCCCTGGGCATCAGCATGACAGTAGATATTCTGGAGACTTTCATCCGCAAAAAAATAGAGATAGAATCATAAAAGGATGATCATTTTTTAAGATAGGTGGTAGCGTCTTGAAAGAAGAAATTAATATCATGCAGAAAAGAGAGAAAGGAACCAGACCGGTGATCAGCCTCTCCGTCACCAATCTTGACATCAAGGTGGAGGAAGGCAAGGTTTATCGGGATTCCTTTTTCATAGAAAGTGAAAATAATGTTCCCATCCAGGGTAATATCTATTCCACAAATGATAAAGTGGGCCTGGAAGTAAGAGATCTGGACGGAGTTCGACAGGAGATTCCCTTTTATTTTAAGGGGAAGCTGGCCATTCGTGACAATGAGTACCAGGGCGACTTTGTCCTGATCACCAACGGAGGCGAGTACAATATCCCTTACACGATCCGGGTCGTAAAAAAATGTGTTGAGACTTCCATCGGACCGATCAGCAAGATGAGTCAGTTTGTCAGGCTGTATAAGGAGAACCGCAAGGAGGCCATGGACCTGTTTTTCATGTCCAGCTTCGAGGATGTGTTCCTGAAAGGGGAAGATGAGAAGAAGGTCCTGTATCACGGAATGATGAAGAGCCGGTCCCGCAGCATGATCCTGGAGGAATTCCTCACCGCAGCCGGCTACAAACCCCAGATCCGCCTGCAGGTGGAGGAAAAAAGACTGGTGCTCGATGTGGGCAAGGACCAGGATACCCTCAAGCTGAGCCTTTCCGGACCGGGTTATCTGGAAGGCCGGGTCTTCTGTGACAAGGGCCAGGTCCAGCTGTCCCACGAGCGCTTTAACAGTGATGAATTCGTGGATGGGGAATTTATCCTTACCATCGAAAAAAATAAAAACTTTGTCATGGGTAACGACGTGATCCACATCAGGACGGTCCGCCAGAGTTTTGATATTCCGGTAGAATGGTGGGGAACCCTGCCCGCCCTGCCCCAGGAAAGAGAAAAGAAACTGCGGATGCGCCGTCAGAAAGCGGAGCTGATGCACAATTATCTCTATTTCCGTACAGGCAGTATCGGTTTTGAGGACTTCGCGGGGGATTCCGAGCACCTGCTGGATGACATGATCCTGGAGACCGGAGATATCTGCTGGAAGCTTTATAAGATGCACTTGTACCTGATGCAGACCCAGATCGAAGCCGCCAAGCAGACCATGGATGAGATTGACAAGAGCCTGGAGACGGAGAAGATGGAACCTCTGGCCGAGAATTACTATCTCTACCTGAAAGCCATGTACTACCGCACACCGGAGGCAATCTCCAAAGCAGTCATGGCTGTCCGGGAATTCTATGAGACTTCCGATTATAAGGCAGAATCTCTCTGGATGCTGATCTATCTGGACAGAGAGTATGTTTACAATAAAAAATTACAATACGATACGATCCGCCAGCTGTTTGAGGAAGGGCATAACAGTTTCCTGCTCTACTTCGAAGCCTGCGAGATCCTGAATGAGAATCCGAACTACATGGAAGAGCTGAATCCTTTTGAGATCAGTATCTTCCGCTGGGGCGTGCGCTACGGCTATGTATCCATGGCCCTGTCCTACCAGTTTGCAAGGCTGGCCCTCAAGCTGAAATATTATAATAATGCAGTCTACCACATTGCAGAAAAGCTTTATGATGTTCAGCCGGAGGAAATCTTCCTGCACGTGATCTGTTCCCTGCTGATCAAGGGAAACCGCACCGGCAAGGAATACCACCGCTTCTTCCGGGATGCGGTGAACGCCAACCTGAAGCTGATCGGACTGAATGAATTCTTCATCCGCAGCATGGATTTTGATCAGTTCGAGATCATCCCCCAGAGAGTGCTGATCTATTTTACCTACAGCAACAGTCTGGATTACAACGAAAAAGCCTACCTTTATACTAACGTGCTGGAGCACAAGGATGAATATGATGAGGTGTTCGGCGCCTACTATTCCAAGATGCTCCCCTTCGTGGAGGAGCAGCTTTTAAAGGGCAGGATCAATGAGCATCTGGCCCTGCTGTACACCCATTTCCAGAAGGAGATCCTGGACAAGCCGGAAAACTGGAAGTCTGTCTGCGACATTTTGTTCTTCCGCAAACTGACCTGCAACAATCCGAACATGGTAGGCGTCTATGTGAACTGTCCGGAGACCGGGGATGAGAAGTATTATCCTTTATCCGGCGGTGTGACCTACCTGGAATACTATAACCACCGGACCATCTGCTACTTTGTGGACAGCGCGGAACAGCGTTATGTGGAAGGAATCGACTACACCATGGAAGAGTTCCTGAAACTGATGCAGTTCCCTAAAAGCTGGGTGGAAAAGAACCTCTCCAACAAAAAGGTTCTCCTGGTTCGTTCGGGCATTATCGACGAGTATGTGGAAGCAGATGAGCTGACGATCCTGAAACGAATTGTCTTCAATTCGGACTATGCGGAGTGGATGCAGAAGAGGTCCATGGAACAGCTCCTGATCTACTATGAGAACCACCAGAATAAGGAGGAACTGGTCAAGTGGCTTGACCGGATCGATTATTCCAACATTACACCGACTTTCCGCAAGACGATCATGGATTACTATATCGAGGCCGGCATGCTCGAGAACGCTTACTTTGGCGTGGAGCTGTATGGCAGCGGCATGATGCGTCCGGCCAAGCAGCTGAAACTTGCCTGCTTCGGCATCGACCACAATGAAGGGCAGGAGGATGAGACAGCCCTCTCCCTCGCCTATGCGGCATTTATGCGAAAGAAATATAACCGGCTCACCCTGGGCTACCTGATGAAGTATTTCAAGGGTGAGATGGAGGACCTGCTGCTGATCTGGGAAAGAAGCAGAAAATTCCAGCTCGCCACCACGGATTTCGAGGAGAAGATCCTGAGGCAGAGCATGTTCACCCAGAATGACAGTGACGGGATCTTTCCGGTCTATTCCTCCCTCTATGAGGCCAGACCGGAAGCCGAAGTGGCCTGCCGCTATCTGGAATACGCTTCCATGAAGGAACTGGAAGGTTCTCTGGACCTGCCGGATTACATGCATGAGATCATCGGCCGGGAGATCAAAAGCGGCCGCATTACCGACCGCAGGACCAAGATCCATTATCTCTACTATTTTGCAGATAAACCGGACTGGCATGAGAAGATCAGGGAAGCCGTTGTCTGCATTGTGGATGAATTCATGGAAGATGAGTTCTACCTGCCGATCTACCACATTTACGGTGAGTGGCTTGAATTCCCGATCTACTATGAGGAGATGACCTTCCTTACCTACGAGGGGAATTCCGGGGCCAATGTAACCCTTCACTATGAGATTGAAGGGGAGGAGGATTCCTACAGAGAGATCCCTCTCAGAGAGGTATTGCCCGGCTTTTATGTGTGCCATATGCATTTCTTCCAGAGAGACCATGTGAATTACCGGCTGGAGGAAGACGGGGTTCATGTGGAGGACAGAGACAGGCTGTTCTTTGAGACCTTCGCCTACGAGGGAGACGACAGCCGCTTCTTCGCCCTGAATCACCTGGATATGCAGGAGGCAGACTCCGAGGAACTGGCGGGCTACCTGCTCAAGGCCTACTTTGTGGACCATGTAGTGAAAGAACTTTAATGTGACGGGATGGATCCCCTCATTTTATCAGATGGGAGAATCAATAAGATTATGGATAACTTAGCTACCAGAAAATATGCCGGAATCGACTTTGGTCTTAAGTCTGTCCAGTTCAGCGTCTACGATGAAGCAAAGACGGAGATCGCGGAGGAGAGTTTTCCTCTGCCCTCAGGCGGCGGCCAGGACTATGTTGAAGAAGGATTCAGTCTGATTGAAAAATATATGGAAGTCAATGAATTCTCCTGGGAGGATTACAGTGACGTGAACTTTTCCATGGAGGTCTGTACGGAGGAGAACCGGCGAACGCTGGCAAGTCTCCTTCCGGCAAGTTTTAAAGACCGGTTCCGGGTGAATGTGATCACCCACTTCCGCGCCTTCGTGGAGTACGTATTCCATCAGGAAAAGGTCATGTGGGACCGGAACACCCTTCTGCTGGAATATGTGGGAGATAAGCTGAATTACATTCTGATCGATCAGATCCGCCGGTCCAAGCAGAAGGCCTACCGGGCCAGTCTCAAGAGCCTGGACCTGAAGGAACAGGAGATCGAGGCCGGTTCTCCGGAACTGGATCTGAAGTTCAGCAAACTGATGAAACGGTTTCTGGTCAAAAACCCGGCTAATATCATTTTCCTGACCGGGGAAGGATTTGACGGAAACTGGATGAAGAAAACATTGAATTACCTGTGCGCCGGCAGGAGAGTGTTCCTGGGCCAGAACCTGTATGCCAACGGAGCATGCCTGCTGGGGATCAGCACGATCCCTCTGATGGACGACGGGATGATCCTGATGGACGGACCGGATATGGTATGTCACACCATCGGTGTGATCACCAGTGACGCCGGCAAGGCCAAATACACAACGGTCACCTCCATCGGCCAGGAATGGTACAATACCAAGGGCAGCGTGGATGTCATTCTGGACAAGAGCCAGCGGGTCGAATTTTTCTTCCACAACACGAGGGAGAATGAGATTGAAGGAGCCTCCTGTGAGATCAAGGATATTCCCAAGAGGCCGCCCAAGACCACCCGGGTCCGGGTGAGCGTTAACTTTACATCAGCTTTTGAGGGCGTGATCCTGCTGGAGGATCTTGGCTTTGGTGAGATGTACCCGGGAACCGGAAAGATCACGGTCTTTCCTTTCCAGCTGATATCCTAGGAGGTGCGAGATGAGAGAGACATTGATCTGTACCGGAAAGCTGGCTGAAAAGCCTTACCGTTTTCCGGATACCGGTGTGAATATCTATTCCTATGAGGAAATGTGCTATTATTTCAGCCAGAATATGATCTGCTATCTGCACACACTTCCGGAGCCCGGCCTGCTGCATTTTATCCGGGATGGGCTGGGGCTGGAAAAACTTTACAAGCAGCTGTCCAAGCTCATGGATCCCGCCAGGGACCAGATGAAGTTTTTTGCCTGTCTGTTCAGGGAAGGCGCCTACTTTACAGAAGATGAAATCCGTGATATCCTGGACCACTACCGCAGTCTGAAGAACGCACCCCGCCATATGCAGTGCCGCTGGCTGGGGGATACCTTCATCAGAAACGGCCGTTCCAATATGGCTCAGGAATACTATAAGGCAGCCCTGGCTGAGGAAGGAGTCACCAAGGAGGACAAGGGGATCCTTGCCCATAATCTGGGGGTGACCCAGCTGCGGCTGTTCCGGTTCGAGGATGCCAGGATCAGTTTTCTGAAAGCTTACCGATACGGGCAGGATGAGAATTCTTTATTCTATTACTACAGTATCATCGCTCTCACGGAAAGCCTGGCGGCTGCAGCGGAGGACCTGAAGGAATTCGATATATCCGACCTGCTGCTGGAGGAGTTCGAGAGTCGCTTTGCAAGGTTCCAGGAAGAATTTGCCAACAGTGACGAAGCCGACCGGATGAACCGCATGCTTTTCCTGGAAAAGCATGAGCGCACCGAGGATGCGTCTGAGATGAGAAAGAACCTGATCCGGAAGATGCAGGCGGGCTTTCGCAAGCAGATGGACGTTGATGAAAAATTGTTAGTGACAAATCTGCCTGTTTTGTATAATATAGATGAGGATAAAAACCAGGAGGAATAGATTACAATGGCGACGGAAATGAATAAAACCTACAATCCCGCAGAGATTGAAGACAGGCTTTATCAGAAATGGATGGACAAAAAGTATTTTCATGCGGAGGTAGACCGGGACAGGAAACCGTTCACGATCGTGATGCCTCCGCCCAACATAACCGGGCAGCTCCATATGGGACATGCCCTGGACAACACCCTGCAGGATATCCTGATCCGTTTTAAGAGGATGCAGGGATACAATGCACTCTGGCAGCCGGGAACGGACCATGCCAGCATAGCTACCGAGGTCAAGGTTGCCGCAAAACTTCGCGAGGAAGGGATCGATAAGGAAGAACTCGGCCGCGAAGGCTTCCTGAAAAGGACCTGGGAGTGGAAGGAAGAGTACGGCGGAAGGATCGTAAGCCAGCTGAAAAAGCTGGGCTCCTCCGCAGACTGGGACAGAGAGCGTTTTACCATGGACGAAGGCTGTTCCGAGGCGGTGAAGGAAGTATTTGTCCGCCTCTATGAAAAAGGATACATTTACCGGGGATCCCGGATTATCAACTGGTGTCCGGTATGCCAGACTTCCATCTCCGATGCCGAGGTGGAATATGAAGACCAGCACGGTCATTTCTGGCACATTAATTATCCCATCATCGGGACTGACCGTTTTATTGAGATCGCAACGACCCGTCCGGAGACCATGCTGGGCGATACTGCGGTAGCTGTTCATCCGGAGGATGAGCGTTACGCAGACCTGGTCGGAAAGAAAGTCCTGCTCCCGCTGGTGAACAGGGAGATCCCCATCGTTGCAGATTCCTATGTTGACAAGGAATTCGGAACCGGTGCAGTTAAGATCACACCTGCCCACGACCCGAATGACTTTGAGGTGGGCAAACGTCACGATCTTCCGGAGATCAACATCATGAACGATGACGGAACGATCAACGAAAATGGTGGTGTTTACGCAGGAATGGACCGCTACGAAGCCAGAAAAGCTATCGTGAAAGACCTGGAAGAGCAGGGGCTCCTTATCCGCGTGGAGGACCATGAACATAACGTAGGAACCCATGACCGCTGTCACACCACCGTAGAACCGCTGGTAAAGAAGCAGTGGTTTGTAAAGATGGAAGACCTGGTGGGGCCTGCGATCAAGGCGATCGAGACCGGCGAGCTCCGCTTCGTGCCGGAGCATTTTGACCGGACTTACCTGCACTGGCTCAACAATATCCGTGACTGGTGTATCTCCAGACAGCTCTGGTGGGGCCACCGAATCCCGGCTTACTACTGTGACGAGTGCGGCGAGATCGTGGTATCCCGCGAGACGCCGGATGTCTGTCCGAAATGCGGTTGCAGGCACCTGACCCAGGATGAAGACACTCTGGATACCTGGTTTTCTTCCGCCCTCTGGCCATTCTCCACTTTAGGCTGGCCGAAGGAGACGGAAGATCTTAAGTATTTTTACCCGACCAACGTTCTGGTAACGGGTTACGATATCATTTTCTTCTGGGTAATCCGTATGGTATTCTCCGGCTATGAGCATACCGGATCATCCCCCTTCCGGGATGTGCTGATCCACGGACTTGTCCGGGATGAGCTGGGCCGCAAGATGAGCAAGTCCCTCGGGAACGGTATCGATCCGCTGCAGGTGATCAACCAGTACGGAGCAGACGCCCTGCGTCTTACTCTGGTCACCGGAAATGCACCGGGCAACGACATGAGATTCTCCGAGAAGAAGATCATCGCCAGCCGTAATTTTGCCAACAAGGTATGGAACGCATCCCGTTTCATGCTAATGAATATAGAGAAGGCTGACCTGACCGGAGTAACACTGGAAGAGCTTACACCGGCAGACCGCTGGATCCTTTCCAAGGCCAACACCCTGGTGAAGGATGTGACAGAAAACATGGAGAACTATGACTTCGGTGTTGCGGTAGCCAAGCTGTATGACTTCATCTGGGAGGAATTCTGCGACTGGTATATCGAGATGGTAAAACCTCGTCTTTACAACGAGGAAGACGCCAGCAAGGCAGCAGCCCTCTTCACTCTGAAAGAGGTTCTTTCCATCGCGCTGAAGCTTCTTCATCCCTACATGCCTTTCATCACCGAGGAGATCTTCTGCAGTCTGCAGGACGAGGAAGATTCCATCATGGTATCCGAATGGCCGGTATACAGGGAAGAATACCACTTTGAGGCAGAAGAAAATGAAGTGGAGGCCATCAAGGTGGCTGTGCGAAATATCCGTAACCTCCGTGCGGAGATGAATGTTGCTCCCAGCCGGAAGGCCAAGGTATTCGTGGTAAGCGAGGATCCGGTGATCCGCACCTACTTCGAGAACTCCAAAGTATTCTTTGCAACCCTGGGATATGCCAGCGAGGTTGTGGTACAGACAGACAAGACCGGCATCGATGATGATGCGGTTTCCACCATCATTCCGGGTGCGGTGATCTATATTCCCTTTGCAGACCTGGTGGATGTGGAGAAGGAGATTGCCCGTCTGGAGAAGGAAGAAAAGAAACTGGAAGGCGAGATCAAGCGAGCTTCCGGCATGCTGAAAAATGAGAAGTTTGTCAGCAAGGCACCCGCAGCCAAGGTTGAGGCAGAAAAAGAAAAACTTGCCAAATATACTGCGATGGCTGAACAGGTGAAGGCGCGTCTGGCCCAGCTGAAAAAATAAAGCCCGCCGGAGGCAGTCTGACCGGAAAAACATAAGACTATGAGCACATATCAATCCTATAAAGAAATGGAAGAAGAGATCGCCCAGGTCCCCAGGTTCGGGGCCCGGGCGAGTCTTGAGAATCTTGGCGGTTATCTGGAAAAACTGGG
>CAMOYC010000003.1 GCA_946629665.1 uncultured Lachnospiraceae bacterium | reverse complement strand
TATTGCTTAGCACAGTGGGAGTGCGCAGCACGTAACTGTGCGGGGGACTTATACAGCTCTCAATATCGAACGCGCAGCACGTAGCTGTGCGGGGGACTAAGACACCGGCGCAGCCGGCATGAAGGATTATTTTATTCATAAGAGGAGTTTTATATATGTATACACTGGATTTTAATCGTCCGATCCATGTACATTTTATCGGAATCGGAGGAATCAGCATGAGCGGTCTGGCCGAGATCCTGCTTGACCGGGGATTTACGGTTTCCGGCTCGGATATGAAGGCCTCGGAACTGACGGACCACCTGTCCGCCATGGGAGCCAGGATCGCGATCGGACAAAAAGCTTCTAATATTACAGACGGAATCGATCTGGTGGTCTACACCGCAGCCATCCATGAAGACAATGAGGAATTCGCGGCAGCAAGAGATGCCGGGATTCCAATGATAAGCCGGGCCTCCCTGCTCGGTCAGATCATGGCAAACTACCTGCGCTCCATCGCAGTTTCCGGTACCCACGGCAAGACCACGACAACTTCCATGCTCACCCACATCCTGCTTCAGGGCGAACTGGATCCGACCGTGAGCATCGGCGGTATGTTAGACCGGATCGGTGGGAATATCCGGGTAGGTGCTTCCAATCTGTTTCTCACAGAAGCCTGTGAGTACACCAACAGTTTCCTGGAATTCTATCCGCTTTACTCCATTATATTAAATGTAGAAGAAGATCATATGGATTTCTTTAAGGATATCGATGACATAAAGAATTCCTTCCATACTTTCGCCTCCCAGACTGCCCCGGACGGGACGATCATCATCAACGGCGACATGGAGCACACTGAGGATATCCTCCAAGGTTTAAAGCAGAAAGTTCTCACGTTCGGACTGGAACCCGGCAACGACTATTCCGCCCGGGATATCACATTTGACGAGCAGGGGAACCCCAGCTACACACTGCTTGTTTCCGGCCAGCCCGCCGGCAGCATCGCTCTGAAAGTAACCGGGCTCCACAATGTCAGCAACTCTCTTGCGGCCATTGCCTGTGCCCGTGAGATCGGCATGCCCCTGGAACAGATCCGGCAGGGTCTGCTCTCCTTCGGAGGCACCCATCGCCGCTTTGAATATAAAGGCTCCATCGGAGACATCACGATCATCGATGACTACGCTCATCATCCGACAGAGATCCGCGCAACATTAACTGCGGCAAAAGAATACCCCCATGATGAGATCTGGACAGTTTTCCAGCCTCATACTTACACCAGGACCAAGGCTTTCCTGAAACAGTTTGCTGATGTCCTGACACTAAGCGACCACGTGGTCATGGCTGATATCTATGCAGCCAGGGAGCCGGATACGGGCCTGGTCTCCTCCATGGATATCGTGGACCTGCTGAAGGAAGCGGGAACGGATGTCTACTACTTCCCGAGCTTCGAGGAGATTGAAGACTTCCTCCTTACCCACGTAAAAGGACATGATCTTCTCATCACCATGGGAGCCGGCAATGTTGTCGAGATTGGGGAGCATCTGCTTAATCGATAATGATATAAGAGGGCCATTGCATTAATGGCCACCGAGCACTGCCAGGATTTATGGAATCTACCACAAGTCCTGGCGTTTTTTTGCAGAGGGGCAATCTTTACCATATTTTATGGAATAATCGCCCGGCCAGACTCCCCATTTTCTTATCCACAAAATTTCAGAAAAACAAAGCTCCTCTCCCACGATCCACCGACATTTTATCCACAATTTCTTCCCATCCATCTACCACAACATCTCGTAAGTCTGCCCTGAAAAATGATCATGTGAAAACAAAATATCGAATTTTTCCTCCTTTGTCCACAATGTTATCCACATTGTCCACAAGGACTATCCACTGATTTATCAAGAATAAATACCCCGGTTATCCACCTGGTTATCCACATTTCCGGCATCCGGGCGCTCTGTATTTTTTCCGGGGGTTATGGTATGATAGCATTGACAAAAGATGATGATAAAAACGGTACAGACAGCTTGGCCGAACGCAAAAAAAACAGGCAGAGTCTGTCGCGGGAAGTGTCTCTGGTCCCCGGTCAAAGTCCAGGAGCAGACACTGTAAGAATACGATAAAGAATAGGGTGATACCATGAAAAATATCACTTTGTCAGATAATCTGCAGGCGAATGTCACCATACTTCCTAATGAATTCATTGATGAATATATGATCCCTGCAGATGGAGAATACGTAAAGATCTATTTGCTCATCCTGCGCCTGATCGGCGACGGTTATGAAGTCAGCCAGGAGCTGCTCGCAGACTTGCTTGACCTCACCCAGAAGGATGTAGCCCGGGCGATCAGTTACTGGGTGGAAGCCGGTATATTGACTGAGGAGCCCGGTTCCGGGAGCGAAACTATTGATTCGCCTGAGGATATGGTTAAGGCCGAATCCGGCCCGACAGAGTCCGGAATCCCGACGAATACGATCAGAGTTGTTCCAGGCAAAAGAGCGTTCTCCCCGATCGAGATTAATGAGGCCACCGGAGATGGTGATCTGAAGCGAACACTTTTTATGGCGGAGACCTATCTGGGAAAACCCTTCTCCACAACGGAACTGGAGAGTTTCTGCTATATCAGCAACCAGCTGGGCTTCAGTCCTGAACTGATCGAATACCTGATCGAGTATTGTATAGAGCGGGACAAGAGAAGTATGCGTTATATTGAGAAAGTGGCGATCGAGTGGTACCGGCAGGGGATTGACAGTGTTGCCGCTGCCAGGGAGCAGACCAAGGCCTGGTCATCTTCCGTCTATCCGGTTCTGAGAGCCTTTGGCATCAGTCAGCGGCAACCAATCGAAGCGGAGATCGAGTATGTCCGCCGCTGGCGGAATATGGGCTTTGACACCTCAATCATCACGGAGGCCTGCAGCAGGACCGTACTTGCGATCAACAAGCCGAGTTTTCCTTATGCGAACCGCATCCTGGAAACCTGGCACCGCCTTGGTGTCAGGACCATGGAGGATATCGCCAGAATCGATGCAGAGCATCAAAGCGGCTCAGCCGCTGCCGCCGGGGCCGGCGTCCAGGGAGGATCCGGGAAAAGCCCTCGGGCAACCGCTCCTCTTCCGAAGAAGGGTACCGGCAGCAATGCCTTCCATAATTTTGAACAGCGCACCTATGACTACAGCCAGTTGGAAGCCAAGCTTCGGGCTAAGATCAGGAGATGACCATGAACCTCTCAAACAGCCAGCTGCGGTCCATCGCAGACGAGTATGACCGCATCCGCAGGGCGAATAATCTTAAGAGCATGGAAAGGCGGGAAGCCATCCACGAAGAGATTCCGGAGATTGCCGGAATAGACAGGGAGATCATCCGGTTTTCCATCCAGGAGGCTAAGCACAGACTTTATCACAGCGGGGGAGCAAGCTCCGAAGACATTCACGCCAGGATCCAGGCTCTCACCGCGAAAAAAAGGCCTTTGCTGAAAGCCCACGGCTATCCGGAGGATTATCTGGATCCCATCTTCAGCTGCCCTTACTGCCAGGACACCGGGACCATTGACGGGCAGGAATGTATCTGCTATAAAGAAAAAGTAAGGGATATCCTGTTTGACCGGTCCAATCTGTCTGAACTCTTTGGCGAGGCTAATTTTTCCCGGTTCAGGCTGAGCTATTATTCGGATGATCCGGAGAGGGCAGGAGAATACGGTCTGGAAGAAGGCGTCACTCCCCGCGAGAATATGAGACAGATCCTCGCCGTGTGCAGGGAGTTTATCGCAGGATTCCACTCCGATCCGGGACAGAACCTTCTGATCCACGGAAGTGCGGGAGTCGGAAAGACATTTCTTTCCTCCTGCATCGGGGGTGAGCTGCTCTGCCAGAACAAAAGTGTCCTGTATCTCACTGCCTATCGGTTTTTTAAAGAACTGGAGAACAACACCTTTCACAAGGAGGAAGACCTTTCCTATTCGATTGAGGACCTGATCAGTTGTGACCTGCTCATTATCGATGACCTGGGAACGGAGCTTACCAACTCTTTTATCAACTCCCAGCTCTTCCTCTGTCTCAACGAGAGGATCATGCGCAGGAAGTCGACGATCATCAACACCAATCTGTCCCTGCAGCGAATTCAGTCCGTATACTCGGAACGGGTGTTTTCCAGGCTGATCGAATCCTACACCATGCTTCATATCGTCGGTGAGGATATCCGCCTGCTGAAGGCTCTTTCCGGTAATTAATATAACATAAGTTCATTATTTAATCTTGACACTCTGCAACCATTGATGATACACTCATTATCCGTGAGTTTGAATCATCAAACTCTGATTATACAATAAGGAGAAATACTATGAGTCCAGATGACAGCAAATTCAGAACCGCACCTGTAGGAAGGCTGGGAATCATCGTTCATCCAAGCTGCGAAGCTCTTGGAAAAAAGATTGATGAGTACATTGTGAATTGGCGTGCAGAACGAGAATATCAGCACAGAGGAGAGTCCGCTTACCAGGGTTATAAGAGGGATACCTACCTGGTCAAGGCTAGTTGTCCGCGTTTTGGAACCGGGGAGGCAAAGGGCTTTATCGCAGAGTCTGTCCGTGGCGCTGACCTGTACATTATCGCTGACGTTCTCAACTATAGTCTGACCTATAAACTTTGCGGCCAGATCAACCACTATTCCCCGGATGATATCTACGCGGACGTGAAGCGTCTGATCGGAGCGGCTTCCGGAAAGCCCAACAGCATTACCGTGCTGCTTCCTTTCCTCTATGAGAGCCGTCAGCATCGCCGTACCGCCAGAGAATCTCTCGACGCTGCTTTCATGCTGCACGAACTTGTCAACATGGGTGTTGACAATGTTCTCACCTTTGATGCCCACGATCCCCGTGTGCAGAATGCTATTCCGCTGAACGGATTTGACAACATCATGCCAAGCTACCAGTTCCTCAAGGCTCTTCTGAGATCCACCGACGATCTTCAGATCGACAGTGACCACATGATGGTCATCAGCCCGGATGAAGGAGCGATGCAGCGTGCCATCTACTTTGCTAACGTTTTGGAAGTAGATATCGGAATGTTCTACAAGCGCCGTGACTATTCCGTTCTCATCGACGGCCGCAATCCGATCGTTGCCCATGAGTTCCTGGGTGATACCCTGGACGGCAAGGATGTTCTGATCATTGATGATATGATCTCCTCCGGCGACAGTATGATCGATGTGGCTAAGGAGCTGAAGCGCAGAAATGCGAAACGCGTTTTCTGCCTGTCTACTTTCGGTATGTTCACCAACGGTCTGGAGAAGTTTGACAAGGCATACGAGGAAGGCCTGATCTACCGGGTGATCACCACCAACTCCACCTATCAGCGTCCGGAATTATTTGAACGTGAGTGGTATGTGAGTGCGGATGTCTCCAAGTACATCGCTCTCCTGATCGATGCGCTGAATCATAATTCATCCATCAGTCAGACTCTGAATCCTCACGACAGGATCAAGAACAGACTTGCTGAGTACGCTCAGTACCACACGATCCATGAGGAGTAAACTCCTTCGCTCATAATTAATATCCTACATAACAAAAGCAGCGGCTCCGCTGTCCTTCATCGGAACACGGGCCCGCTGCTTTTTTGTTATTCCATTCAAAACCAGATTACTGGTCTACGGCATCATTGAATTCTTTTCGGGCAAGACCCTGGTGGATCTTATCCATATAGTTCTTCCAGATATCTGCCGGATAGGTATTTCCCTTCAGATTGTCCACCGGCTGATAGATATCCTTTCCGACCCAGACAGCTGTGGTGTAATAAGGGGTGTAGCCGCAGAGCCATCCGTCCACATAGTCGGAAGTGGTTCCGGTCTTGCAGGCTGCCGGCATATCCACATCAAGCTGACACACATGGGCTGTAGCGGATCCGGAAGTAACGCAGGTCTCCAGCACGTCCGTCATCTGGCGGGCTGCGTTCGCCTTATAGATCTGGGTATCGCCCGGTTCGTAGGATACCAGCTCATTTCCCTGGGCATCCGTGATCTTCTCGATACAATCCGGTGATCGGTAGATACCGTCGTTCGCCAGAGTAGCATAGCTTGCCGCCATCTCCACTCCGGTCACGCCGGTGGTAAATCCGCCAAGGCAGGTCGTATCATAACGGTAATCCTTGGGGTCCAGTCCTTTGAACTTCAGTGCCTCCAGGTACTTCATGCACTTTGCGGATCCCAGTTCCTGATAGAGCCGGTAAGTGGCTACATTACTGGATACTTCCACCGCTTTTCTCAAGGAAATATGACCCAGATAGACATAGCCTGCATTGGATACGGAATCCGTGCCGGTCATCCGGTTATCATCCAGCGTAGAGTCCGGCGTATATCCATTCTCCAGAGCAGGAGTATATACCAGGATCGGCTTGATCACCGAGCCCGGCTGCCGGTAGCTCTGGTAAGCACGGTTCAGACCATAACCTTCCTGGTCTTCCTCCCGGCCGCCGACGATCGCCGTGACCATGCCGCTGTCATTATCAATACATACCGCGGCTCCCTGCACCTTGAAGACACCGTCGTCCGACTTCTCGGTAAACATGGAAAGCTGGCTGGATACGGAATCCTGCAGAAGTTCCTGCTGCCGGCTGTCGATGGATGTGTAGATCCGGTAACCAGCGGTATTGAGGCTCTGCCTGCATGTATCATAGAGCTCGCTGTATTCCTGGTCGTAGAGTTCTTTTTCGTCATCACTTCCAAAGACCGTCCGGAACTCAAATCCCTCCGCCCGCATCAGCGCTTCCGTTGCGCAGCGGATGATGTAAGTCTGGGCATAATCGTTGGAGGTACTGTCATTCTTTCTCTGGACCGTGATCTCTTCAGCAACAGACTTATTATACTGAGCATCACTGATATAATCTTCTTTATGCATATTCCGCAGGATATGGTCCCTTCGCTGCAGGGTCGCATTCAGGTCACTGTAGGGGTCATAGCGGCTCGGGCTGTTGGGGATGGCACACAAAAAGGCAATCTCCGAGATCGTCAGATCTTTCGCCTCCTTATTAAAGTACCCTTCCGCCGCAGCCTCGATCCCGTAAAAGCTGTTGGCAAAATACACATTGTTCAGATAGAATTCCAGGATCTCCTCCTTGGAGTACTTCTGTTCCAGCTGCATAGCGATAAATATTTCTTTCAGCTTTCTGCTGTAAGTCCGCTCATAATTCAGGAAGACGACCTTGGCGAGCTGTTGGGTGATCGTGCTGCCGCCCATGGTGATCTCGCCCCGGTTCAGAATCAGGGAAAGCATGGCCCTGGTGATACCGATCAGGTCCACGCCCCGGTGGGAAGTAAACTTCTGGTCTTCCACGGCAATGATGGCCAGTTTGGCCGAATCAGGAATGTCTTTGTAAGGAAGATAATAGACATCCTTATCTCCCTTCATTTTCTTCATCTCCTGCCCGTCGGTGTCATAGATGATGGTCGTCTGTTCTGTCTTGAAAGTGCCCGCATCACTCTCCCGGACCAGCTTGGCGGCATCCACGTACATGGACGCAAGAGGGATCACCATTTTTTTCATGGTGAAGGCTCCGACGATGATCACAGCAAGGAAGAGAAGGAAGCCCCATATCTTGAAAATACGGGTCCGCAAGCTCATTTTTCCGGACCGTCTTTTATTCTTTGGTTTTATCCGTGTTTCGTTATTCTTACTCATGACTATGCCTCCGGATCTTACTCCATAAGATACGTATAAAATACATTACCGGCCTTCTCCAGTTTCCTGGTCACCTCTCCCCGGTCATCTGCAATGGACTTGCCGGTAACCGGATTCAGATATCGGATCTTGGTCGAATTATAACTCATGACGATCACATAGCGGCTGCTGGAATACTTAGCCAGCACGGGACTGCCCTGACTGATGTAGTAGAGAATCTCATCCGTGCTGCAGCCGGTCAGGTTCAGGGCAGGATATCCACTGCAGCTTTCCACCAGCTCCTCCACGCTCTGCTCTGCGCCGCTGATCTTGTCCGTGTCGATCTCACGTCCGTTTACCGCGCCGATCATAGTCAGACAGCCGGCCAGAGATTTCCAGTCGTCCGAAACCTTGGTGACATTATCCATGCCCGCAACGATCGCATAGGAGGGGAACATACACTTCCACAGGGTCTGCTCCTGATTGTCGATCACATTGCCCCGGGCCTTGTCCGCGGCCCTGATGGCCTCTGCCAGGCTGGTGTAGGTTGCCTTGTTCTCTCCCGCTGCGTAAACAAAATATTCCCTGGCCTGGTCTCCGCTCTTCTCCAGAATGATGCCAGAACTCTTTCCATTCACCGAATGCCTGGTCATCAGGAGGTCCGGTTCGATCTGAATATAAACATAATTCGGGAACTTCAGGAAGAGCTGATTCCGGTAAACCGTCGAATACTTGTAAGTGAGTGTGACCTGATCGCCGGTATCCTCCTCCTTGTAGCGGATAAAATCCTCCTCAGAGGTGGTCTTGAAGAAGCTGCCTTTCTTCTTCCCCAGTTTCATCTGGAGCACATTGCCCTTGATCTCGGTTTCCATGATATAGTATCCCTTCTTCCGGTAGGTTTTCACCTGGTTGCCGGAGGGATCTTTGATCTCCAGTCTGGCCATCGGGAAAGTTACGGTTCCTCCGTTGTTTCTTGCAACGTTATCGGCGGAAGCAACCCCGTAGATAAAGTCGTTGGTCAGGAATCCGACGGACCGGATACGCTGAGATTTTTTACAGCGGAAAGTGATCTTCTTGCCGCTTTCCAGGTTGTACAGATTGATCTCCCGGTTTTTTGCCACATTCCGGCTGGCTTCCACCGCGATCAGGCTCTGATCCACAGAGGCGGTCAGGTTCTCTTCCACCAGCCTGGAGGTCAGGATCTTATCTGTCTTCTCCTTCAGGTCAACCTGATGCAGGTCTCCGTCCAGAATACAATAAAATACATTATTTTTGTTCAGATAAACAAATTTCTCCACGTCCCCCCGCATGGTCTCATAGGGAACTGAGGTGGAAAGAAATGCTATCTCTGTGCTGGAGTTGGATTTCGCATCATAGGACATGATCTGTATGCCGTTCTGACCCTCATGGGCCCCCCGGTTGATATAACCGTAGGCCAGGTAGGTCATATTTCCGTCATCATTAAATTTAAGGATCTTGATCCCGTGGTTGCTGGGATCATTTCTCAAATCTCCGGTGTTCTCGGAGCTGAAGCTGTAGACCCTGGACACATCGGAAGACTGGTAATTATAATACCAGAGCTGACCCTGCACCGCAAATGCTACTTTTTTCCCTTCCGCGGAGGACATATAGTCCACGTTCTCCTGAGCCTGGATGCCAAGGGAGATCGTATTCTCCGAGGAATCGATGATCTCATGGTTATAGCGGGCATCCATGGTCCTGCGGTAGTCCAGCAGGTAGATGCGCTCCGCAGTGTATCTGACTTTGAAGGTTTCCTTCATATCGTAATACTGGATCACACCGCTCCGGATCTGACTGGACAGCAGACTGTCCACCTCCACGACCGCATAGGTGTCGTTGATTTCCCTGAGACGCATTCTGGGCTGGGTTTCCTCATTCACTTCCATGCTTCCGAAAAATACTGCATCCACACTGGAATTGATCGTAACAAGTTCCAGGGAATTATCTGTGGAATTCTCCAGGGGCTCCAGGAAGATCGCATTTGCCTCCATGCCCTCCACCTCATTGAAAAGATTTTCATGGAACTCTTTTGCAAAGGAAAAGTATTCTTCCACATGATAACCCACCGCTGACTGGATCTTTGTATAATAATAGATTTTTGTATCATCATCAAGACGGGCTGCCATCTGCAGATAGTAGCTGGCTCCCTCTTTCAGGTTGCTGGTCAGGGTGATAGTGCCTTCCCGGATATCTCCGTCTTCCTCATCAGTCAATTTATTGAGAGTCCCCTTTTCCAGCGGATCATCCGGCGATTTCTGGTAGAGGACATACTGGATCGCCGTAATATCGTGGCCGTACTGGTGCAGTTTCAGATGCACTTCCTTGGAGCTGTCTAAGGCAGTCACCTGATTGCGGACCAGGGACCGGTCAATATTGTCCCGGTAGCCCATCATCAGATTATAATCGCTGATCTCGTTCCCGATCTCCAGGACCGGATAGGAGGGGTTGGGCATCTCCACCGCTGCATCCCCCGGACTCCTCAGATTGTGATAATTGAAAAAGGCCAGGGCGCCAACAAACACAACGAGCCCCACCACAATATGTATAATGATATTTTTCAGTTCTTTCATTCTCAGGCCTCCTGTTCCCTATCTTCGGCGAATAGACCAGCCAGAGTCGGCTTAAAACCGAACATCCGGCAAAATTCCCGGACGGTATCATCCGAATCCTTTTGGCCCCGGGTCCGGTCCGGCTTCCTGCCCTTTTCGGAAGAGGGTTTCACCGCCCGGATCAGAAGATTCTTCGGGGTGTGCTCCATATCGATAAACTCAAGGATCTGCACCTCGTAGCCTTTACTCTCCAGCAGCTTTGCCCGGATTCCGTCCGTAGCCAGCGCGCAGAATCTTTCCTTCAGGATACCGTATTCTCTGACAGGTCCGAAAAAATCATCTGACTGCCCGGCTACTGCATTTTCTTTGCCCATCTGCATATTCAGCTCATGCTGACAGCAGGGTACAGAAAGGATCACCCGGGCTCCCCAGTTTACCGCCTTGTAGAGGGCAAAATCTGTTGCTGTATCGCAGGCGTGGAGGGTGACAACCATGTCCACCTGCGTGAGTCCCTGATAGTCCTCGATCGCTCCTTCGTAAAAGTGCAGTTTCTCATAACCGTACCTGACAGCCAGGCTGCTGCATCGCCTGATCACATCCTTCTTCAGGTCAAGGCCGATGATCCTGATATCAAGACCCTTTTGCTCATGCAGATAATAATACATGGCAAAAGTCAGGTAGGATTTGCCACAGCCGAAGTCGAGGATCGTGATCTCTCTGCCGCCGGGCAGGCCGGGCAGGATATCCTCGATAAATTCCAGGAAGCGATTGATCTGTCGGTATTTATCATATCGACTTTTGACGATCTTTCCTTCCCGGGTCATTACACCCAGGTCAACCAAAAATGGAACGGGCTCCCCTTCCGGAAGCAGATAATGTTTGCTCCGGTTGTGGGAAAGCCTTGCGAGCTTGTCTGCGGCATCCGCTTCTCCTGTCGCTGCCTTGCTGTTTTCAATGGCCTTTTTATTAATCTTGATAGCGGCCTTTCCCTTTTTGCCTACCAGCGCCGTAAATTCCATCCCTGCAGTCTGCACCTGCACCTGCTTGTACAGGGGGATCACCTCTTCCATCTTCGCAAGCATAGCTTCCCGGTCCAGGTTCTCATGGAACACCTGGGTCCCGGTGTAAGCCGCGGACTGAAACAGAAGCTTCCCTTTCAGCAGGACAGGCCTTATATTATATTTTCTGATTTCCAATGATCTTCTGGGATTTGAGATGATGATCTGATGCAGGTCTTCATCCATACAATCCCCAATTCTTTTTATCAAATGAAGCATGATCTTCTCCTTGCTCCCGGTCAGTTCATTCTATAGATAGGAGATTACTTTGTCAAGGCTTTCCACCACTGCCAGGCATCTCTCTCTAAGCTCCCGGGAGATCGGCTGGATATCCGGCACCGCGATCACATCCATTCCCCCGTCAAGCGCTGCCCGGATCCCTTTGGGGGAATCCTCCAGGACCAGCGTATCTGCGGGGTCGACCCCCATCTGCCGGCACACTTCCAGAAATACATCCGGGAAAGGCTTGCCTCTCTTCACCTGCTGAGAAGAAAATGCAAGCGCAAAATCAGGGAGATACCCGGTCTCCATGAGGCTCCGGGTTACGACATCCGCATCCGATCCGCTGGCGACTGCCAGGGGAATTCCTTTTTGGTGTGCGGCATCCACCAGCAAGCGCAGGCCTTTCTTGACCGGCAGTCCCTCCCGGGTGAGGATCTCCTGCTTTCTTAAGCCGCTGGCCCGGTACAAGCCTTCAGCGTCAAAATCTGCCCCAAACATCTCATGATATCTGCGGCAGATTGCCTTTCCGTCCGACCCGACAAGGGTCATGAAATCAGCCATCTGTGACCGGACTCCCCACTCCTTTGTCGTCTCAAGATATGCTCTTGCCATGACACGTTCCGTGTCATACATAAGTCCATCCATATCAAATATGATCAAATGATACATCCATCTTCCTCCTGATGCCGATCTGTCCTTCCCAATCAATTCTTCCTTCCATCATCAGAAGCTGGTCGCTCATCCGGGAAAGTTCTCCCAGGACGATCTCCCTGCCCCGGCGGCTATGAAACCAGGTCTCCCGGTCAATTCCGTCTATGGGTACCGGATGCACCAGGATCTCCAGTTCGGGAAAAACCATTTTGTAATACAGGTAGGACCTCCTCGCGTGATACGATTTGCAGCAAAGGATCGCGGAAGTGAGCCTGATTCCCTTTTCTTCCAGAAGTTCCCGGCTTTTCTCTGCATTCTGCAGGGTGTAGGTTGCCTGCCGTTCCTTTAAAATGGCATGGGCAGGAACACCGTTTTTCAGAAGGACTGCTTCCAGAAAATCCGCCTCACAGCTATAGTCGTCTCCGTATTTTTCGGCCCCCTTCTTCACTCCGGCAAAACCGCCTTCCAGCTTGGTAAAACCTCCGGAAGGGATCAGCAAAGGGGCATATCCTCTATGATACAGATCTGCTGCCGCCTCAGTGTGGTCCGGGCGAGGGCAACCGGGAATAAAGATCGCATCGGCAGGTTTCAGTTCATCCTGCAAAAAAATGTATTCCGTGATATCCCGGATCTGTCTTTCTTCTAAATGGTACATGTTATTCATCTTATTCCTTATTTTATTCTTTATTCCGCTTTTTTTCTTTCTTCCACCCTGTGCTTTACCAGCTCCTCAAACTCAGGAGAATTTTTCTGTTTGTTTTTTCTTCGTCGACGCACAGATTGTGGCGGAACCGTACCCGGAGAATGGGCATCTCCGCCGCGGATCTCTTCCTCTCTTGCTCTCCGCTGCCGGTTCCAGTTGGGACGAAGCACCCGGATCAGTTTATGGTAATTTTTCTTGTTCTCAAAAAAATAATTGACCTCTGCCCCGTAAAAGACAAAACACATACAGAGATACAGCCACAAAAAGATGATCATGATACCGGTCATGGACCCGTATATGTAGTTGAAATTCGGAAAATTATCCACATAGTAGGAACAGAAAGAGGAGGTCATCAGCCAGCCGATCGTCGCGATCACCGCCCCGGGCAGCTGCCGGATGAACTTAGACTTTCTGGAAGGCACAAACTGATACATCAGCATAAAGACAAAGGTCAGGATGGGGAAAGTGACAATGGTCCTCGTCTCAAGAAAATCTTCTGCCAGGTCGTAAAAGGCGGGCAAATGACTTTCCACCAGCTTGAACAGGCTGTTTCCAAATACCCAGACCAGCATCATTCCCAAAAATATAAGGAGAAAAACGCCCGTGTAGATAATACTGACCAGCCGCAGCACAAAATAATTCCGGGTCTCGTCAATGTCGTACACGGAATCCAGACCCAGGATCAGGGCGTACATGCCGCTGGAAGATGACCAGATTCCTGCTACCAGGGCCATCATGGGCAGTGTCGAACCGGTCTTCCGATAAATCTCATTGATCACACCGTTGACCAGATAATTGGTCTGGCCTCCCATCGCATCCGTGATGGCAGTGATGATATTCTCCTTGGTAATCGGGAGATACCGGGTCATCATGAGCAGAAAGATCATGATCGGAAAGACCGACATGATAATAAAGAATGCAGCCATCGCTCCGAATGCATTGATATGATCGTCATTACATTTTTTAAAATAATCCAGTAATAACTGATTTAGATTAGAAAAACGTTTTTTCATGACTTAGTCCTCATGGATCCTTTCTGCGGGGCACTCCGAAGAAAAATCCATATATGATGAAAAAACCGTCCCACGCATCGTGGGACGGTAGTAAGATCATGCCCAAAATGCCGTATCCTGCTATTTTGATTCCTAGCCTCAGCCAGGTGGGTATCATCAACCAGATTTCTGACGTCCACGAAAGAGGCATGCCATCTGTCTGCTAATCAGATTCCCGAAATCAAAAATGTAGGTTCAAAATTGCAGGGGCTCTCGAACATTCCAGGCTTATGTATCTCTAATATATCCCAATCACTTTTAAAATTCAAGCAATAATAACACCTGAAACATTTTTTGTGAATGATTCACAAAAGTCGATTTGTCAAGTCCCAAAATAGAATTATTTTATATTCATTTTCTTCGATATGTAAATCAGTCCAGATAAAGGCGTCCGTTCCTCACATGATAATCCCGGTTTCTGTGCTTGAGAAGCCGGCTCTTCATATAGTGCAGGAGATACTCTTCTCCATGTTTCGCCAGCATGGTAAGCAGGTATCTTGCCAGGTAATCCGACTCCTCATGGATCAGCATCATATCCCTGCCGTTCATATAATAGTTCAATGCCGCATCATCGGTATATTTCTCTTTCAGATAATTCTTGCTGGCGCTTATCCGATCGATGATCATCTCAGCCACATACTTCTTTGACATTTTCATGCCCTGCAGGCTGATCTTCGGCTTGCCGGCTGAAGCATCCTTCCCATGGCTCCCGGGGCTGATCCCATAGTCGATCCAGTATTCAAAATGATGGGCGTTCCTCCCCTTATGATGAAGCCAGCCCAGGGAGTATCCGTTCAGTTCCTTTTCTCTTGCAATGGGACTGCGGGTTCCCTGGTAGTACTTTACTCCGGCTATAAACTCCAGAGGATGGTACTTGGACAGGTCATGGAGTATTCCCTGTTTGTAGAGTCCTACCTGAAAACAGGTTCTGGTAACCAGGATCTTATGGTTGGTGATTGTCATAAAATGTCCTTTTATATTCGGGATCAGATCTTTTATCTTTTTTCTCTCCATAGTGCAAATACCTTTCCTTCCTGCTTCTCATTATACAAAAACCGTTCCGTTCTGACAATCTTTCTTTACAAAAGTTCCCTCTCATGCTAAACTCTTTCTTGAATGTAAGACAGTTCATTTGTACCATCCTGTCTATAAACAAAACTAGGGCAGCATTCAGATATGATATATCGATTTCAGGAATCATGCTGCGTTTTTACGCAGTTCTTTTTTTCCGCACGCCCCCGGATTCCGGTCAGACAAGGGGCATCACTTTAGATGCAGGTACAAAAAGGGAGGTATCTATGTATATATTAGAAACGGAACAATCCTTTGATTCTGCACATTTTCTCAGTGGATATGACGGACGATGCAAAAACATCCACGGACACCACTGGAGAGTGATCGCCAGGCTGGCATCCGAGAATCTTGAGGAAGAAGGACAGATCCGGGGCATGGTCATCGACTTCGCTGACTTCAAAAAAGCTCTGGGAAAACATACATCTGCCATGGACCACACATTGATCATCGAGGAAGGTTCTCTTCGCCCGATCACCCTGCAGGTTCTTAAGGAGGAAGGTTTCGCCCTGACTCTGTTGCCTTTCAGGCCGACCGCAGAGAATTTTTCCAGACATTTTTTTGAAGCACTGAGAGCAGACGGCATCCCGGTCTCGGAAGTGACCGTATGTGAGACGCCCAAAAACCGTGCCACCTACCGGGAGGTTTTATGATGAGCCTCTACCCGGTAGCAGAGTACTTTGTCAGTATCAACGGAGAAGGGGCGCGGGCAGGAAACCTGGCGGCTTTCATCCGCCTGAGAACCTGTAACCTGCATTGCAGCTACTGTGATACCCGCTGGGCCAACAGCGAGGATGCTCTCTGTCGGTACATGAGCACAGAGGACCTGCTGGCCTGGCTTGAGGAGACCAAAGTGCGGCTTGTAACCCTCACCGGAGGAGAACCTTTACTGAATCCGGAGACCGCCGACCTGATCGACCGGCTGGGAGAAGCAGGTTATGAAGTGGAGGTTGAAACCAACGGCAGCATAGATATCGGCCCCTTCGCGGCCCTGCCCCACCGACCTTCCTTCACTTTAGACTACAAGTGTCCGGGCAGCGGCATGGAGGAGTTCATGCTTACCGAAAACTACCGGTTTCTCATCTCCTCGGACACCGTCAAGTTCGTCGTCAGCTCCGTGGAAGATCTGGAGAAAGCGGCGGAGATCTGCAGGACATTTTCTTTGACTGACCGCTGCCATGTTTTCCTGAGCCCGGTTTTCGGCAGGATCGAACCGCGGGAGATCGTAGAATATATGGCTGCCCGCTCATGGAACGGAATAAGACTGCAGCTGCAGCTGCATAAATATATCTGGCCGCCGGATCAGCGCGGCGTTTGATAAGGAGGCATCATGGCTATCGATAAAGATGCGATCCGCAAACATATCCGAGGCATACTGATCGCCCTTGGTGAGGACCCGGACCGGGAAGGTCTCCGGGAAACTCCCGACAGGGTTGCGAGAATGTATGAGGAAGTTTTTGCGGGAATCAATTATACGAATGAAGAAATTGCAGAGATGTTTAACAAGTCCTTTAAGGATGACCTGGCTGTCAGCAGTGACCACCGTGATATCGTTCTGGTAAAGGACATTCCGGTGTTCAGCTACTGCGAGCATCATATGGCTCTGATGTATAACATGAAAGTATCCGTGGCCTATCTTCCCAGGAATAAGGTTCTTGGTTTAAGCAAGATCGCCAGGATCTGTGACATGGCATCCAAGCGGCTCCAGCTTCAGGAAAGGCTTGGCTCCGACATTGCCCAGATCATGAATCTGGCTTCCGAGTCGGATGACATCGCTGTGATCATTGAAGGAACCCACAGCTGTATGACCGCCCGGGGTATCAAGAAGGAATCCGCTGCCACGGTGACCACCACCTTCCGCGGCCGGTTTGAGACGGACCCCCTGCTGCAGAATCAGCTTTTCATGATGCTGCACCGCCAGGGCTGATAACAAGATCCAAGGAGATTATCATGCAGGAATTAAAGAACAAAAAAGCCGCTGTCGTTGTATTCAGCGGCGGACAGGATTCCACAACCTGCCTCTTTCAGGCTTTGAAATCCTACGATAAAGTGATCGCGCTTTCCTTCGACTACGGACAAAGGCATGTCCTGGAGCTCGAGTGCGCGAAGACCATCTGTAAAAAATACAATGTGGAGCATGTCATCATGGACATGAGCCTGCTGAACCAGCTGGCCCCCAACTCCCTTACCCGGTCCGACATCCCGGTGGATGAAGATGCACCGGAGGAAGGTACGCCCAACAGTTTCGTGGACGGAAGAAATCATCTCTTCCTCTCCTATGCCGCTGTCTTTGCCAAGCAGCGGGGGATCACAGATATCATCACCGGAGTCTCCCAGAGTGATTTCTCCGGCTATCCGGATTGCCGGGATGTCTTTGTAAAATCCCTGAACGTTACCCTGAATCTGGCTATGGACTACCCCTTTGACCTGATCACACCTCTGATGTGGCTGGACAAGAAAGAAACCTGGGCACTGGCGGATTCTCTTGGAGTTCTGGATGTGATCCGGAATGAGACCCTCACCTGCTACAACGGCGTGATCGGTGATGGCTGCGGATCTTGCCCGGCCTGCAAACTGCGCAGGAAAGGGCTGGATGCCTATCTGGCCAGCAAAAAATAACCGCTCATAATGTGACGCGATTAAAATAGCCAAATTTAGCCCGGACCGGTATCTGATCAGATACTGATCCGGGCTTATTCTATCGTATATGGTTCAAACGGATCGATCATCTGTCCTCTTCAAGATTACTGGACAAGATCTCGATCATAGCGGCAAGCGCATCCTTTTCATCCGGGCCTTCACATTCACAGAGGACGGTATCTCCCCGACGGAACGTCCCGCTTACCAGGTTGATAATGCTCTTGGCATTGATATCCATGTACTCCGTCTTCAGATGAATGCTCGAGCGAAACTGCTCCGCGAGATTCGCAATCTTGTTCGCAGGCTCCAGGTGTATCCCATCAGGATTCTGAATTGTCACTTCTGCGTGTACCATTCGGTAATCCCCTTTCCTAAATTCTTCTACTGATTACTTGGCCTTATAGTACCATATTTACAGTATGGATGCAATTTTTTATTGCCTTTTCCTACTCGATCACAAATTCCTGGCCGGGTCCGGTGATGTTGATCAGGCGGGCGTTCATGGCGTAATCATGGTTTTCTCTGAACTGCCGGATCACCTCATACTGCCCCCAGCAATGCATGGGAAAAACGTGTTTTGCCCTGATATTCTCAAGAAAATATTCCATGCCCAGCCCTGCGGATTCTTCCTGGCGGGGGTCCAGCACCATACAGGCTGCGTCGAACTCAATATCCTTGATCTTTTCCATCTCCTCCTTGAAGGTTTTCTCCATAAGGAGATTCTCTTCTTCCGGCTCACCGGGCCAGTCCCACCAGTGCAGGTCACCGGAATGATATATGGTCTTTCCTTCGGCCCTCACAATGTATGCAATCCCCTCATCGTTTGACTTGATCGTCCCAATCTCGCAGAGGCCTACATCCATCTTCTCATGGGCCCGGATAAAAAAGACCCTCCTGGCTTTCTTCCAGGCAGAAGTCCCGTTCCTGATCTCCCTGGACAGAATAAAATAAACATTCTCACACAGCTCTTCGATTTTAAAAATATCATTCGTATAGTGGTCATGGTGAAAATGCGATGAAAAAACATACAGCGCTTTCTGCCTCTTGAGATTCGGCAGCTTTCCCCTCCAGTAATCAAACAACAGGTAGCAATGGTCTAACTCCATCAGGAACCCGCTGTGCTCTATGAATGTTACCTTAAACATAAATACCCTTCCCCTTATATAGCAAACGGCATAAGACCTGAGGTCTCTGATCACCAACCTGTCTTCTTGTTCTATGATAAAATTATATATTCTGGGAATAGGTCTGTCAATTTGAAAAGAGAGACAACCGTCAGCCGCCTCTCCTGTCTTTATTCTTCTTCCGCCCGCAGGCCGGTCAGAGTTTTCATTTTATTCAAAAGGAATTACAGCTCCGTCATAAGTATCGTTGATGTATTTTTTGATCTCATCGGATTTCAGAACATCAACCAAAGCTTTGATCTTTTCGCTGTTTTCATTTCCTTCTTTTACTGCAATGACATTCACATAGGTTTTCGCTGCTTCAGAATCTGCAGACTCAAAGGCCAGTGCATCCTTGGATACAGAGAAGCCGGCAGCCAGCGCATAGTTTCCGTTCAATACAATAAAATCTGCACCTTTGGCGCGGGCAACTCCTGCTGCCTCGAGCTCAACGATCTCAACCTTCTTGGGATTGTCAACGATGTCAGCCTTGGTTGCTTCCAGGCCTGCACCCTCCTTGAGGGTGATGATCCCGTTATCCTGGAGAAGCAGTAAAGCACGCGCCTCGTTGGTCGTGTCGTTGGGCACTGCGATGTGGTCTCCCTCAGCCAGTTCATCCAGACTCTTCTTTTCAGACGGATAGATTCCGAAAGGCTCATAGTGGATTCCGCCTGCATTGACCAGGCTGGTTCCTCTCTCCTCATTGAAACTCTCAAGATAAGGAATATGCTGGAAGTAGTTGGCGTCAAGCTCACCACTCTCAACGATCTCATTCGGCTGTACATAGTCTTCAAACTCTGTAACCTGAAGATCATATCCCTTTTCTTTCAGAATCGGCTTTGCCTGTTCCAGGATCTCCGCATGTGGTGTCGGAGTTGCTGCTACCGTAATCGTCTCAGTCTCACTCTCCCCGCTTCCTGATGCGCCGCATCCTGCCAGACTTGCGATTGCCAGGCTTACTGCTAAAAGCAATGCGAATAATTTTCTCATACTGTACCTCCTTATATTCTTCTTGATATGATAAACCTGAATGCCGGTCTCCCCGGCATCAAGAGGTTTATTTCCTCTTGTCAAGCCGGTTGGCGATAAACATTCCCAGTGTCTGGAAAAGCTGTACCAGCACAACCAGCAGCACAACGGTTACGATCATGATCTGCACCTGATAACGGTAGTAGCCGTAACGGATGGCGATATCACCAAGACCTCCGCCGCCGATACAGCCAGCCATCGCTGAATAACCAAGGATCGTTCCGGTTGTGATAGTCGATCCTGTGATCAGGGAGGTTCTGGCCTCCACCAGGAGTACCCGCCAGATGATCTGGAAAGTCGTAGCTCCCATGGACTTCGCCGCCTCGATCACTCCCGGATCCACTTCCTTGATCGATGATTCCACCATCCGGCCGATGAAAGGAATCGCCGCGATCACCAGGGGGATGATCGTTGCGGTGGAACCATAGCTTTTACCCACCAGCAGGGTGGTAAAAGGGATCAACAGGATCAACAGGATCAGAAATGGAATGGATCTTAAAATATTAGAGATTACATCCAGAACCTTGTAGACCACCGCATTAGGCCGCAGTCCGTTGCTGTCGGTGATCGCCAGGATCACTCCCAGGGGCAGACCAAACACATAGCCCGCAAGAGTAGACACGAGGGTCATATAGAGGGTGGCCCACAGTCCTTCGATGATCATTGCTGTCACTTCATTCGTCCATACCACTCTCACTCACCCCCTATTCCCTGAAGCAGGCGTTTCGCTTCTTCGGTCTGCGGATTCTCGAATATCTCATCGATCGTTCCGGTTTCCACGACCTCTCCTTCTTTGAGGATGGCCACATGGGAGCAGATCTCCTTCACCACCGACATCTGGTGGGTGATGATCACGATCGTGATGTGGAACTTCTCATTGATCGTCTTAAGAAGTTCCAGGATCGAACTGGTCGTCTGCGGATCAAGGGCACTTGTTGCCTCATCACATAAAAGGATCTTCGGTTTGGAAGCCAGGGCTCTTGCGATCGCAACTCTCTGCTTCTGCCCGCCGGATAACTGGGCAGGATATGTCTTGCTTCTGCCCTCAAGTCCTACGATCTCCAGAAGTTCCATTGCTCTTTCTTTTGCTTCTGCCTTGGACTTCCTCTGTATATAAAGGGGAAAGCATACATTCTCCAGTACATTCTTCTGCATCAGCAGATTAAAATTCTGAAAGATCATACCGATCTCCTGCCTCTGCTCCCTGAGCTCCTTCTCCGAGAAATCTCCAAGAGCCTTGTCATTGATCAGCACTCTGCCTTCCGTCGGCACTTCTAAATAATTGATACACCGGACCAGGGTTGATTTGCCGGCGCCGCTCATGCCAATGATCCCATAGATATCTCCGGATTCAATCTCCAGGCTGACATTCTTCAGGGCCTGCACCTGTCCGTCCTTTGTCTCAAAAGTCTTGCTAACATTTTCAATTACAATTTCAGGCAAAATTGCCACCTCGTTTCTATTTGGGTTCCCGCTCCTAACTATATCATTTCTGATCAGAAAAAGCTAATTGCAAAAAAATACAGCCAGCTATAGTCAAAATCTATATCAGGCTGAAGCATTATATCCCAGACCGGCAACCGGATCCTGCATGACCCGGGAGGTATCAGTACACTTTATCCTGGTACTGCATGATCTCTTCCACATAGATCTGTCCCATCCGGCTGAGACCGACCCCCTTTCGGGCGAGATAGCCGATGGTCATCTCCTCTTCTGAATCCAGCCGCACCGCACAGTATTCCTCTCCGTTCAGCTCCTCGCAGATGATCCCCGAACACAGGGTATAGCCATTCAGCCCCTTCATCAGGTTCAGCATGGTGGACCGGTCATTCACCTTGATCAGCTGCTTATAATCATAGGTACTGAGCACTTCTTCCGCAAAATAAAATGCGTTGCTCCGTCCCTGGTCAAAGGACAGGCAGGGGTAATCGGACAGCTCTGTCAGGGTGATCATCTCCTTCTTCGCTAAGGGATGGCCCTTCCACAGATACGCATAGATCCTGCACTTGAATAATTCATGAAATTCTATATTGTATTCCCGGAACAGTTTCCTCAGAAACTTTTCGTTAAAGGAATCCAGATATAAAATACCAATCTCGCTGACAAAATCCCTGACATCCTCCAGCACATCGGAGGTCCGTCCCTCCTTGATGGCAAACTCATAGTTCTCCATCCCGAAGCACTTTACCATCTTCACGAAGGCCTCCACCGCAAAGGTATAGTGCTGGGTCGATACGGCAAACTTCTCCTTGCGCATCTCATTTCCAATATAACGGGACTCCATCAGTTCAAACTGACTGATCATCTGCATCGCATATCCGATGAATTCCTGTCCCTCCGGCGTTACCGTGATCCCCCGATTCGTTCGGCGGAACACGCGCAGGCCGATCTCCTCCTCCAGCTCTTTGATCGCAGCGGAGAGGCTGGGCTGGGTTATGTATAATCTTTTTGCGGCCTCATTCATGGAACCTGCTTCCGAGACCGCTACCACATATCTAAGCTGTGCCAGTGTCATTTTCTTTTCTCCCGCATAGCAGGACCTTTGGCATCCCGGCTGTCAAAGGTCCTCCTGAAAAAAGGGCCGCATGCCTCTCAGTTAAGAAACACACGACCCTTTGAAACTAAATTATATTGCTAATTCAAGCAACTCCCCAAGTAATGCTTTTTCAGACTGTGATTAGTCTTCCTTAGCCCATCCGTAGGAAAGTTTAACAGCTTTCTTCCAGCCCTTCAGAAGTGCTGCACGCTTGTCAGCATCCATAGCCGGTGTGAACTCTTTGTCGATAGCCCAGTTAGCAATAACGTCTTCTTTGCTGTTCCAGTATCCAACTGCAAGACCTGCTAAGTAAGCAGCACCCATAGCTGTTGTCTCAACGCACTGAGGACGAAGAACCGGAGCATCAATGATGTCAGCCTGGAACTGCATCAGGAAGTCGTTCTTACAAGCTCCGCCGTCAACCTTAAGTGCAGCAAGTTTAACACCAGCGTCAGCCTGCATAGCCTCAAGGATATCATATGTCTGATATGCCAGGGACTCAACGGTTGCACGGATGATGTGAGCCTTGTTACATCCACGGGTAAGACCAACGATAACACCACGAGCGTACTGATCCCAGTGAGGAGCTCCAAGTCCTGTGAAAGCAGGAACTACATAACATCCGTTTGTATCTGCAACCTTGTTACAGAAGAACTCGGAATCCGGAGCAGCGTCAACGATCTTAACCTCGTCACGGAGCCACTGGATAGCAGCACCAGCTACGAATACGGAACCCTCGAATGCGTACTCAACCTTGCCATCAACGCCCCAAGCGATTGTTGTAACAAGTCCGTTCTCGGATAACTTCTTCTCTGTACCAATGTTCATAAGCATGAATGTACCGGTACCATATGTGTTCTTAGCCTCACCTGCTGTGAAACATGTCTGTCCGAACAGAGCTGCCTGCTGGTCACCAGCTGCGCCTGCGATCGGAATACGTCCGCCAAATACAGCCTCGTCTGTCATACCATAAATCTGGCTGCTCGGGCAAGCTGTAGGAAGCATGGACTTCGGAATGTTCAGCTCTGCAAGGATCTCATCATCCCACTGAAGTGTGTTGATGTTGAAGAGCATGGTTCTGGAAGCGTTGGAGTAATCTGTTACATGGAGCTTTCCGCCGGAGAGCTTGTAGATCAGCCATGTATCAACGTTACCAAAGAATAACTCACCCTTCTCTGCTCTCTCGCGAACGCCAGGAACGTTCTCAAGGATCCAGCGGATCTTGGAGCCGGAGAAGTAAGCATCGATAACAAGACCGGTCTTCTCTCTGATGGAGTCAACTAAGCCTTTGTCCTTTAAGGAATCACAGTACTCGGATGTACGACGGCACTGCCATACGATTGCATGGAATACAGGCTCGCCTGTAACTTTATCCCAAACAATTGTTGTCTCACGCTGATTGGTGATACCGATACCAGCGATATCAGCAGCTGTAACACCTAACTGCTCCATAGCCTTCTTAGCTACAGAATACTGTGTGTTCCAGATTTCATTAGCATCATGCTCAACCCAACCCGGCTGAGGATAGTACTGTGTGAACTCTTCCTGTGCTACGCTGCAAATCTCACCCTTCTCGTTGAAAAGGATACAACGGTTACTAGTTGTACCAGCGTCTAACGCCATCATGTACTTAGCCATAATAAAACCCTCCTAATAATAAGTTCTTGTTATAGGCATACAGCCCATTGATATATATATCTTAGCACAAAATTTATAACATGTATTTAGACAGATTAAGGATTTTGCACATTTCTATAGACTAATTGCATGATAAGTCGGATTAATTTCTTTCAGTTTTGTGATATTTTTGATGAAATTTACCAAAACCAATTTTTTTCATTGTAACTTATGTCCATGACCTCTGACGGACGGTTTCGTACATGATGATCGTCGCCGCTACGGAGGCGTTCAGGGACTCCACCGAGCCCTCCATGGGGATACGGATCTTCCTCTCCGCCAGCCCGCTGATCTCATCCGAGAGACCGTTTCCTTCATTTCCGATCAGAAAGGCGCTGGCCTCCCGATAGTCATATTCATAAAAGATCTTCCCCTGGAGGTGGGCAGCATAGACATGGACGCCCCGCATCCCCAGTTCTCTCACCAGGCCCGGGAAGTCAGGCACGCTGATGATCGGGACGCGGAAAATGGCCCCCATGGTGGACCGGATCACCTTGGGATTATAGGGGTCAACAGTCCCTTCGTTCATGATGATCCCGTCTGCTCCGGCTGCCTCGGCAGTCCGGATGATCGTCCCGAGATTGCCCGGATCCTGCAGGTTCTCCAACAGGATCAGGAAGGGCTTCGGGCTTTTATCAAGAAGGTCCTCCACCCGGGTCTCGTCCCGGCGGACCAGCGCTGCCGCCCCCTGGGGAGTCCTGGTATCACAGATACGGCGGCAGACCTCCTCAGTGACCAGCTCATAGGAGCATCCGGCCAGCTCTGTCTTATATTTCTCTTCAAAGCTCTTAGTCACATAAGCTTCGAGTATCCTGTCCTTCGGCACCTCAAAGAACATACGAGGGCCCTCGACCAGGAAAGCACCTTCCTGTTTTCGGGCCCTCGCATTCTTCTTCAGATGCACGAGGTTTTTAATCCTGGCATTTGAAGTACTTGTTATCATCTGATCTCACTTTCTTATCTTGCTTTCAGGGTAATACCGATCGTGGGGGTCTTCTGTATGGAAACACCTTCCACTTCCTTGACATGTACTGTCATATCATGGCTTCCGGCCTCAAGGCCTTCCACATTGATCCAGGGATCAAAGTCTTTCCCTTTTAATTTTGACACGGTGGTTTTGGTTCCGTAGACCGTGATCGAATACTCGTTATCCTCATCGTAGGTCACGGTATAGCCGTCACCGCCTTCCACTCTGATATCCTTCTTCTTAAAGTTCACCTTATAGTTATCCAGTTTTTCAATAACAGCCTTCACCTTGATGTCCGTTGTCTCATCCGTGAGAGTGACATCCCCCGGGAGTGTGATCTGGGTCAGGTCGATATCTTCTTCATAATTCTTGGTCAGGCCATCGATGGAAACGGACTCCAGAGTGATCTTGTCGATCTCGTCCAGCTCGTCGTCCGGTGCCGTGATCGTAAGCTTCTGGGGCTCATAGTTGAAGGAGACAAGCTCATATCCTTCCGCAGGAGATCCGGTATAATTCAGTTCCACATCCACTTCTTTTGTCTTCCAGATATTCGCTTCCACCTTGATACTGCTTGTATCCATCTCGATCTGATCTTCATCGATCCGGTCCCCGCTGATATTGTAGACGGCGGGTTTCACGATGTCCGTCACATCGGAGGTTGCCCCTGCAACAGAGAGGCTGACTCTCACTTCCTTAGCAGTATCTACAAGGCTTTGCGGTCCGGTGATCTCTATGAGGTTGGGAGTCGAAGACTTCTTGCCGACCGCGTAGCCGGCCGCCGGCTCTCCGGTCACTTCCGTGGTAACCGGGACACTCACTGAGATCTTCTTATCAATCTTGACCTTTAAAGTATCGACATCCATCAGCCTGATATCAAGGGATTCTGTCAGGGGTCCGGCAGTCACTTTGATGGGGACTGCATAGACATCAGATAGTTTTGATAAGTCTGCTGTGGCTGTAAAGCTGCCAGCAGAAACCTTCCGCATAACAGACTTTTTCCCGGTGACTGTAATATCCACCGTTTTCCCTTCCAGGATCTCATAGCCGTAATTCCGGTCCGTAAGTGCATCTTCATTCACAATATGAACCGGAATATCATAGAATCTCCTTGTCGTCTCCGGATCATTAATGTTGGTAACCAGAAGCCAGACAAAAAAAGCCAGGACAACGGAGAGCAATTTCATGGGCAGATTATTGGTCAGTCTTGTATAAAGGTTATTCTCCGTTATTTTTTTCATTGCGCAGCAATCCCTTCCACATTTTAAAGACGCCCTTTGTGTCTTCCTTTTCCGGAATGGTAACGAGCATCTTATTCAGCATTTCCGTCAGGGTCGAACGATTCAGATCCAGATAGAGAGTGCCATCCTTCACAAGGGTGATCGCTCCGGTCTCTTCCGATACGACCAGGGTAACCGCATCGGACACCTCACTGACACCGATCGCTGCCCGATGTCTGGTGCCAAGCTCTTTTCCGATATCGGTTCTTTCTGTCAGGGGCAGGTAGCAGGTCGCGGAGGAAACACGATTCCCTCTGATGATCACCGCACCATCATGTAGTGGTGTGTTATGTTCAAATATATTGATCAGCAGAGCACTGCTCACTACCGCATCAATAGGAATTCCATTCCTCTCGTACTCCCCGAGACCGACCGACTGCTCGATCACGATCAATGCTCCGGTCTTGACCCGTGACATTTTTGAACATGCGAGGGCCAGGTCCGCGATCGTTTCCTGCGTGATCATATTCTCATCTCTCAGAGGATCCGTATTGAAAAGATTGCTGAACAGCCTCTGCCGTCCGATCTGCTCAAGCGCTCTTCGCAGTTCAGGCTGGAAGATGATCATCAGGGCTGTGATTCCTACTCCCAGGGAGTTGGACAGCAGCCAGGAAATCGTGTGCAATTGCAGCAAGGATGCGAACAGGGCACAGACCAGGAGAACGACGATACCCTTAAACAATGTCCACGCTCTCGTCAGCTGGACCCACTTGATCACCTGATAGATGATGATACTGATAATGATGATATCAAGAACATCATTCAGCTCGATCTGAGGCAATGAGAACCCTGCTATCATATCGCTTATGACTTTTTCTATCTGTTCTGTATCCATGAATCTCATAATCTGTTTTCAGACCCCTTTTTCAAGATTGGTGATGCTTTCCTCTGCATCTTTATTGTGGTGTTCAGGCCTTATCTGATACATTGTCTTCCGGACTGTCGGTCCCGGCAGTTTCCCGCTCTTCAGTCCGGGCTTCTTCTTTTTCTGCTTTTATTTCTTTTTCTTCTGCTTCTTTAGCTGCTTCTTCTGTTTCCTCCTCCGGCACCTGCTCATCCAGGCCGTCTTCATCAGACTCAGCAGCTCCTTCCTCGGCAGCCTCATCCTCTCCCTGCTCAAATTCCAGGTCATCCATCATCTCATCTTCATCCGCTTCGATCCTGGTGACTGTAACATTCTTAGCAGGTACTTTGATCTTGGGCACCGCCTTCACATAATAAATGTATTCATCATCCTCGAAGGTTGCCCTCTCCATTCTTGAAACATCTCCGATTCCCCGGAAGAACCACAGAACGACGCAGATCGCGATTCCCAGAACTGCCCCAAGGAAAACGCGCCAGATCGAATAATCCAGTTCGAAAATGTACTTGCCTGACAGGAGCAGCAGAGCCAATGCGATATGGCCGATCACAATGGAAAATAACCAGGCGCTCTCATGGAACATCCGGTTGAGCCGGTCCGCAATAAAGATGACCAGACTGAAACTGATCAGGATGACCAGCAGTTTCTTATCCATCACCATGAGACCTACAATCCTCTGGAGGCCGGAGCCCAGACCGGAGCCGGATGTCGTCATCAGAAGGGAACTGGCATCCGCTGTGTAAAGTCCCATATAGTAGATCAGGGTTCCAAGACCAACCGGCAGGATCACACCGTAGCCGATCGTGATGCCAAGGATCACCGGGATCAGGTATTCCATCCTGAGCCAGAACAGGACCGGCGTAATGATCGCAACACAGGCATACTTTCCGTCCAGCCGCACAAAGAGCAGCCATCCTGCCAGGATCAGGGCAAGAAAGCCGACGGTAATATCCATGGAAACACTCCACAGCTGGACAGCGATCAGCACTGTTCCGGTGTAATACAGGAAAGCCAGCGGAACGAAAGCCTGGATCAGGGACACGACGACGATCATCCAGAGGAAGATCCTGGAATCGTTATACAAGAACAGTTGCCGCAGGATAAGCAGCGACAGCAGAGAAATGATTCCTTTCAGGATCGGACGGATAATGTCTGCATGTTTCTTATAATAATATGTTAAAGACTCTTTTAAACCGTAGAGCCTTACCATTCTGTTATTCATAGAACTACCCTCAAGCAAAGTTTTTTAAGAATTAAGACCGGTCTCCACCGAAGATCAGTCCTTGCCGGTTTCGGCAATATGCCTGCTAAGGCGGCTTAAGTTTCTGTCATACTGTTTCATTCTGGACAGCATGTCATTGTAGCGTTTGCGATAATACCTCCAGCACATGATCATACCTACCGCCAACACGGCCAGATAAAAGGCAAGTGCCCGGATCAGGATCTGACGCGGATCTGCTGTTACCCCTGTCCCCGATCCGCTGGAAAAGTAGCGGAAGCTGTACAAAAGGATCAGCAGAAAAGCCGCCAGGCTCAGGCAAAGAAAACTCTTGGCCATCTGTACAGTCATGTAAGTGCGCCTGGTGTTTTTATTGATCGCCAGATCTTCACGGCCAATGCCCTCTTCGTAGACGGCAATTTTCGTCATCAACCGTACTTTCTTTGCATCAATCATACTTTTTACCTCACTTGGTATTTAGTATAACATGATTTTTCTCTGAAGTACACCAAGGTATTCCAAGGAAATTGGAATCGGGGCAAAAAAAAGAGTATATGAGCGGTTTCCCTGTCCTCATACACTCCTCGTTCATGTTCCGTTCAAACAAGTATGCGGGATGCTTACTCTTCCCGTGTTACTTCCTTCACTTCAATCTCAACGATCCCGGCCGGTGTCTCCGCCGAAACATGGTCTCCGACCTTAGCGCCGATCAGGGCTCTTCCCACCGGAGATTCATTGGATATCAGCCCGAGCAGGATGTTCGCCTCGTTCGCACCGACGATCGTATACTTATTCTCCCTGCCATTGGTAAGGTCAGCAAAAACAACGGTGCTGCCGATTCCGATGGTATCTGCATCATAGGAGGCAATGTCCACTACCACTGCATTTTCAAGGATATCTTCCAGCTCTTTGATGCGGGCCTCAAGATGGCCTTGCTCTTCCATGGCTGCCTCATACTCTGAGTTCTCAGATAAATCGCCCTGCTCTCTGGCTTCCTTGATCTTCTGGGCGATCTCCTCTCGTCTTGTGGTCTTCGCTTCCCTCAGTTCTTCGAGAACCTTGTTATAACCTTTTTGAGAAATCTGACTTTTTTCCTTTGCCATGACTGACATCCACCTTTCTATCTAATACTTAATTCAATACTTATTTTATCCTGTCTTATTTCAGACTGTTACCAATTATAATCGACATTAATCCTCTTGTCAATGAAGAAGCTCTGTCAGTTCCGCCATGGTACTGACATGGTTCACACGGTCGCGGAGACGGGCGGAACCCCTCATGCCTGTTGTGTACCAGGCGGTGTGTTTGCGCATCTCCCGGATCCCTGTGTACTCTCCCTTAAACCCGACGCTCAGGCGGGCGTGCCGCAGCAACATCCGGATCACTTCTTCCCGTCCGGGTCTGGCCGGGATCTCCTGTCCCGAGAGAGCTGCGCGGATTTCCCGGAAGATCCAGGGATTGCCTCTTGCTCCTCTTGCGACCATCACGCCGTCACAGCCCGTTTCCTCCCGCATGGAAAGAGCATCCCGGGCGGAGAAAATGTCTCCGTTCCCGATCACGGGTATCTTCACCGCTTCCTTCACCCGGCGGATGATGTCCCAGTCCGCCTCCCCGGAATAATACTGGACCCTGGTCCTGCCGTGTACCGCGATGGCCGCCGCGCCATTTTCTTCCAGGATCCGGGCAAATTCCACTGCGTTCACATGGTCCTCGTCAAAACCTTTCCGGAATTTGACGGTGACAGGAAGGGAGATTCTTTCCGAAACCTTCTTCACGATCTGTCCTGCCAGTTCAGGGTTCAGCATCAGCGCCGACCCTTCCCGGTTACCCACGATCTTGGGGACCGGACAGCCCATATTGATATCCAGAAATGAAAATCCTTTCCCCTCCAGCGTTGCAGCCATATCCGCCATGAGCTCCGGCTCCGAGCCAAAGATCTGCACGCCTACAGGGCTCTCCTCCGGCCTCGTCTCCATCAGGGGGATCGTATTCCGGTTTCCGTAAAAGAGAGCTTTGGCACTGATCATCTCCGTCACCAGCACATCCGCTCCCTGTTCTTTGCAGAGCAGACGGAAAGGAAGGTCTGTCACCCCTGCCATGGGCCCCAGGATCACCGGAAAGTCTGAGCCGTATATATCCTTTGTGCTCCGTACAGCAACACTATCTCTGTTTTTCATAGATCAACTGCAGTCCTTTCAGAGTCAGATGGGCATCGTAGATATCGATACAGTCTGTCTCCTCTGCGATCATCTTGCCAAGGCCGCCGGTAGCAACAACCTTCACGTCGTTGAGCCCGCTCTCCTCCTTCATCTTCCTGATGATGTACTCAGTCTGGCCGATGTAGCCAAACACAAGACCGGCCTGCATGCTGCTGACAGTCTCCTTGGCCAGGATATGATCCGGCTTTTTGATCTCGATCTCCGGAAGCTTGGCAGCCTGGCTCCAGAGGGCGTTGGCAGATGTACGGATCCCGGGGGAGGTCACTCCGCCGATAAAATGTCCCTGGGAATTCACCAGGTCATAGGTAGTCGCAGTTCCGAAATCCACCACGATCACCGGACCGCCATACAGTTCATAACCGGCTACCGCATCCACGATACGATCCGCTCCGGTCTCCCGGGGATTGATGGTCATGATCTTGATCCCGGTCCTGACTCCGGGACCTACCAGGATGGGTTTTAATCCGAAATATTTGATGATCGAGCTTCCGAAGGAATGCATTACCGCAGGCACAACGGAAGCGATGATCACCGCATCGACTGCCTTATGGTCATAGCCCTTGTAATTCAGGATGTTCATCATGAACACTCCGTACTCGTCTGATGTCCGGTTGATCTTGGTCCTCATACGAAACGTATCTAAAAGTTTCGATCCTTCAAAAACTCCGATCGTAAAGTCCGTATTACCGATATCGATTGCTATTAACACCTAATTGTCCTCCAAATGTCCATGATATAGTCTGTAAAATGTCTCGAGATTCTCCAGCAATTCCCGGCGGTCGATCTGGATCTCCCGGATCTTCAGCCCGCTGCCGATCTCATCGAAAAGAAAATCGTCCGGCCTTGATTCCACGACCAGCTGCAGATTTCCTTCCCCGTCAAATTCCAGACGGAGGATCCCGCCTACATCCTCTGTGAACAGCACACACATGATCTGCAATTCATCCTTGATCGCCTTAGGCAGACGGTCAAATTCCGGATTAAAATAAAACATCTGATCATAGCTGCTGGCACCGCATAATATCTTATTTTCCATGATCTCTCCTGTTCCCCTATACGTAGCCGTAGAGGCCCCGCACGGAAACTTCTCCGGAGAACACCTTCTCGGTCCTCCCCTGTTCATCTTCCACAAGCAGTTCTCCTGCTTCATTGATCCCTCTGGCCCATCGGATATATTCCGACCCCTGCCTGACGATCTTCACTTCCCGGTTCCTGTTGATCAACATCCCGTTATACTCTTCCCGGAGGAAAGCCAGGTTCCGGTCACGGACAAAACGGTCATAGCGAACCTTGAAATCCTTCATGAAATCTGCGAAGAAGGCTGCTCTTTGCACTTTCTTTCCGGTCTCCTTAAAGATGGAGCTTGCCATCCCGGCAATCTCATCATCAAAGATCATCCGGTTCAGATTAAAACCAATCCCGATCACAATATAGTCGATCCGGTCCATATCCGCTCCCATCTCTGTGAGGATGCCGCAGACTTTACGGTCGTGGAGTACGATGTCATTGGGCCACTTGATATAACAGTCTTCCCCCGCATATTTTCTCACGGTAACTGCCGCTGACATAGCTGCCACCAGGGTCACCATGGATATACATGAGAAAGGAAGGTCCGGCCGGTACAGCAGGGTAAAGAAAATGTCCTGCCCTCCTGGGGAGGACCAGCTTCTGCCCCGACGGCCTTTGCCCCGGGTCTGGACATCCGCGATAAAGGCGCTGCCGTCCGGCGCACCGGCTGCCGCCTGGCGCTTGGCCTCCTCATTGGTGGAATCAATCTCGTCGTAGACACGGATGATCCCGGGCAGGAGACCTGCCGGCAGGGCGGACCGGATCTCCGAATCCGTCAGCAGGTCCGGGCTTTGTAAAAGCCGGTAGCCTTTCCGGGTTACCGACTCAATCTCGTATCCTTCCGCTTTTAATATATTGATATATTTCCATACGGCGGTCCGGGATATGCCCAGGGCTTTACTGATATTCTGCCCGGAAACAAATCCCGGCTGCTGCCGCAAAAAATCCAGTATCTTATTTTTCATAATCTCCTAAAGTCGCTACCATGACCGCCTTGATGGAATGCATACGGTTTTCCGCCTCATCAAACACGACGGAATTAGAAGAGCGGAACACTTCGTCCTCAACTTCCCTCACATCCAGGGAAAGCCGGTCTCTCAGATCTCTGGCAACTTCTGTCTCAAAATCATGGTAGGCGGGCAGGCAGTGCATAAACAGGCACTTCTCATTGCCGGTATCCGCCATCATCTTTGTTGTGATCCTGAAAGGAGTCAGCGCTTTCACACGGATCGGATAAAGTTCCTCCGGTTCTCCCATGGACACCCAGATATCGGAGTAGATCACGTCGGATCCTTTCACATCTTCCGGGTCATGGGAAATGGTGATGTCAGCACCACTCTTCCTGGCCAGGTCTCTGGCAACTTCCAGGACTTTCGGATCGCAGACGGTCTCTTCCGGCCCCACAGCCTTGAAAGTCATACCCATGATCGCACAACCGTACATCAGGGCGTACATTACATTGTCAGACAGGTCTCCCACAAAGGTAAGCTTCATCTCCTCGAGGGGCTTGTCGATATGCTCCTCCATGGTGAGGAAGTCTGCCAGCACCTGGGTAGGATGATCGGTATCCGTCAGTCCGTTCCATACCGGAACCCCGGAAAAGCGGGCCAGGTCTTCCACGATATCCTGCCCGTAGCCACGATATTCAATCGCATCATACATTCTTCCGAACACCCTGGCAGAATCCTCCAGGGATTCCTTCTTATTCACGTGGGAATTGGAAAGGTAGGTCACGTGAGCCCCTTCATCATGGGCAGCCACCTCAAAGGAACACCGGGTCCTGGTGGAAGATTTGTCAAAGAGAAGAAGAATGTTCTTTCCCTTCATGGAATCCCCGAGCCGGCCGGCCTTCTTTGCAGCCTTCAGTTCATGGGCAAGATCCAGCATGTAGCGGATCTCTTCTTTGGTAAAATCGGTTAGCGTCAGAAAATTACGTCCTTTTAAATTCATGGTGGCTTCTCCTTTTTTATTTCTGGGATATTCCGGCATTAATATGTAAAAGTATTATCAAATTTTTCTCTCTGTGTCAAGCGTTCGCCTGATCCCTGGAGATCAGTGGGTCACATAATTCCCGATCAGGTTGTAGTCCAGCACTTCCATACAGGTATCGATCAGCAGGTTGGCCCGGTCCGACATGGTCTGGGCGTAGGAGACATCCAGGTTCCTGGGCGACCCGTCAAAAAGAGAGATCATCTGCCCGTTCTCCACAGTCCCGTCTCTGCCGATCGCAAAGATCCGGTTACCGTCGCCGGTGATAAAAGACCCTTTGCCAATGTAGGAGATCTGCGCAACATACCCCTCATCCGCATTCAGCAGGTCATGGCCGAATACATAGGGCTGGCCGTAATCCAGGTCCATGAGGTTGGCGATCGTAGGCATAACATCTATCTGACCGCCTACCGTGTCGACCGTCCTGGCTTCATTAAGACCCGGGATATGGATGATAAAGGGAACATTCAGCATCTCGTCAAAATTGTATTCCTTGCCCAGGTAGGAGGTCATTTTCTCCTTCACTGCCTGGGTCTCCATATTCAGTCCCTGGTGGTCGCCGTAGATCACGATGATGGAATTATCGTACATGCCCTTTTCCTTCAGATAGCGGAACAGGTCCTCAAAGGATTCATCCGTGTAACGGACCGTCTGCAGATAGTTGCCGAAGGTGGAACCGGTGTCCTCCGGTGCCACTTCCAGGCTGGCCAGAGTCGGGTCAAGCTCATAGGGGATATGGTTGGTCAGAGTGATCATGAAGCTGAAAAAGGGCTGCTTCTTCTTTGCCAGGATATCTGTGGCCTGCCGGAACATTTCCTTATCCGTGATGCCAAAGCCGGAAACCTGTGTTGACTCCAGTCTTTCCTGGGAATAGTATTCCTGGATGCCCTGGTTCTTGTAGGCCTCGTTCCGGTTCCAGAACGTCTTGATATAGCCATGGAATGCCATGGTCTCATAGCCCTGACTGCGAAGCATCCAGGGCAGCCCGTTGAAAGTATCATCCACATACATCCGGTAGCACTCCATGATCTCGTTGGGATAGAGGCTGTTCAGGACGGTGAATTCCGCATCGCAGGTGTTGCCCACCCCGGTCGTCGAGTAAAAATGATTGAAATACAAAGTGTCTTTTCTCAGCAGCCGGTTCAGGAAAGGTGTGATCTCCTGGCCGTTATATTCTGCTCCGATCACAAAATCATTCAGGGACTCGGTCTGGATCAGGATCAGGTTCCGTCCCTTGGCGACCCCGTGATAATCATCTCCGGATGAAGCAGGGACCAATTCTTTCATCACCTGCTTGATCTGCTCCTCATCCACCTTCTCCCTCTTCATCCTTCCCACCACGTTCACAAGGATATCGTTGGTGTGATAGGTGAAAATCTCAATGTGGTTCACTTTCTGGACCGAGCGGAGCTCCTGGGGGTTGAACCCGTAATAATAAAAACAGCAGATGGCCGTGATATAGAGGACCATATGGGCGATCAGACTGAAAGCGGAATTCGCAAAGGCCTTCCTGCTTTCCGTTGACTTCCCGCTCTCGTTCATCCGGTCCACAAACTCATCGATCATTCCGGTCTTTCCTTCATTCCTCTTTCGATACCAGTAAAGCACAAAGGGATAGTCCAGGAGAGTCAGCAGACATAAGGGGCTTACCGCAGCCCCGATCACATTGCCGTCCGCTGTGATCTGCCGGAGGCTGGCCAGCTGGTAAAGCTGGTTCACGGAAGCATATTCTCCGAAATAACTGCTGTAGGCCGCATCTGCAAGCATGACCAGAGTGATAAAGGTATAGAGCCCATAGAAAATGTACCGTCTGGGCCGGCTTTCCTTGCAGGAGCATGCCTCAAAAACTGTCAGCAGAAAGAGGGCTGTCAGAAGCGGCACCTCGATTACGTCCATCATATCCAGGACTCCGGTCAGCCAGTAAAAAATAAACATTTTGACCAGCAGCATCAGATATACCAGTCTGTAGTTGTCTTTCCATTTATGTATCATGATCTATGCCTCCGGTTCAGCGTGAAAAGAGGGCCCTGCGGCCCTCTTTCGATTATAGTATAAAAATGTTTTCTCTTCAATATGAGAAAATGAGTTTATTCTTCCTCAGCAGGAACTTCTTTAGCCACTTCCTTGATCGATGTCACAAGTCCGGCCAGATTCTGGATCTCCGACGGTACGATGATCTTTGTCGCCTTGCCGTCTGCCATCTTCTCAAGCGCCTCTAAGGATTTCAGGCGGATCACGGCCTCGTCAGCATCGGCACCTTTGATCGCCTTCAGGCCGGCAGCCGTAGCTTCCTGCACCTTTCGGATTGCCTCTGCGTGACCTTCTGCCTCACGGATCATAGCCTCTTTCTTCGCGTCTGCTTTCAGGATCGCTGCTTCCTTCTCGGCCTCAGCCTGAAGGATCATGGACTCCTTCTTACCTTCTGCGATCAGAACGGAGGACTTCTTTTCACCTTCTGCCTTGAGGATGGACTCACGTCTCTCACGCTCTGCCTTCATCTGTTTTTCCATGGCGTTCTGGATCTCAGCCGGCGGAATGATGTTCTTTACTTCCACACGGTTCACTTTGATTCCCCATGGATCCGTAGCTTCATCCAGGATCGCGCGCATCTGGGTGTTGATGGTGTCACGGGATGTCAGAGTAGCATCCAGCTCCAGGTCACCGATCAGGTTACGGAGGGTCGTTGCCGTCAGGTTCTCGATCGCCATGATCGGCCGGTCAACCCCGTAGGCAAACAGCTTGGGATCCGTGATCTGATAGTAAACTACCGTATCGATCTGCATGGTAACATTATCCTTGGTGATAACCGGCTGGGGCGGAAAGTCTACAACCTGCTCCTTGAGCATGACCTTCTTCGCGATCCGGTCGATAAAAGGAGCCTTTAAGTGAATGCCGACTCCCCAGGTATCCTGGTAAGCACCCAGTCTCTCAACAACATAAGCCTGCGCCTGCGGTACAATGCGGATGCTGGAAACAACAAGATATACTACCAACGCAAGAACAATTAAAATAACTATAAGGCCACCCATGTTAGTCTCCTCCTTTTTCCTTTACAATCAGTTTCACTCCGGAAACTGCCAGAATCTCTACTTTTTCCTGTTCATTAATAATATGCTCTTCTGATGAGCTGCGGGCGCTCCACACCTGACCGTTCACCTGAACCTGGCCCTGCGCCTTCAGATTGTCGATGGTTTCCATGACGATCCCGGTCATCCCGATCAGGCTGTCCACATTCGTTTTGGTCACGCGGTTATTCAGGTAGCGGGTTGCGATCGGTCTGGTGATGACCAGCAGCAGCCCTGTTACCACAAAGAAAACAATGAGCTGCACCGTGATCGGAAAGCCTAACGCAGCCATGGCTGCCCCCGCAAGTGCGCCGCCGGCAAACCAGATGGTGGTGAGACCCAATGTGAGGATCTCGATCACCCCGAAAACTGCAGCAGCTATGATCCAGTATGTGATGATCAAGCGATTCACCTGCCTTTCATACTCAGGATCCGACCTGGATCCCTGTCGGAAGGAATCCGGGAAGGCTTCCTTCTTGTGCTATCTTACCGCCCGGAATCGCTTTTGTAAATCTTAGACCCGAAAACGGCTTTTACTGAAAATTACCGATGTTTCTCACAGCATTTTAGACACTTCCAGGTAAACCACCAGTTCCTCCACCGAGTCAAATATCGAAAAGAGTCGATTTGTCTCCTCTGCGATAAAACCTTCCCCGGCACCGAATTCCATCAGTTCCCAAAGCTTGTCGTAATACCCGTTAATGTTAAAGAGCAGGACGGGCTTTGGATGCAGATTGAATGATTTCAGGACGATGGTCTCAAAAAACTCATCAAAGGTACCGGTCCCTCCGGGCAGGATCAGGAAAGCGTCACTTTTTTGCTGCATCAGCCTCTTTCTTTCCCGCATGGTTTCCGTGTAAAGCATCTCATCGCAGTCGTCGAACAATTCTCCATCCATCCGGTCAAAGAAATCCGGCGCAATGCCGATCAAGTGTCCGTTCTCCTGCTTGGCGCCCCGGGCGATCGCTCCCATAAGGCCGGTCGCTCCTCCGCCATAAATGATCGTGTGTCCCCGCTGTGCCAGAAGCCGGCCCAGCCTTTCCGTCTCAGCGACATAGTCCGGATGGTTCCCATCTCTGGATGCGCCGTAAACACAAATATTCATGTCCTTCCTCCTGTCTGCTATAGTCAACTGCTGATGACTGACTCGTCCTATTCATGGAAGATCAGTTCATAGCTCACCGTTTTCGTCTCTCCTCCGGCCAGAACCTGTTCTCCGGTTTTGTCCGGAAGTTCTCCGGCAAAACCGTCATCATCTGTTCTTCCCAGCCAGGGCTCCAGGCACACAAAGTCTCCTTCCGGCTTGGACCAGATTCCCACAAAGGGAAAGCCCGGACAGTTGAGGGTCACGTAAGGACTTTTGTCCGCTTTTGCCAGCCGCACCTGGGCGATCTGGCCTTTCTCGAACACCAGGGCATCCAGGTCAAACATATCCGGGCGGATGGATACAAATCCGTCTTCCGTCTCCAGCTGATAGCTCCTGGTGGTTACCGCAAGGCCGGTGTCCGTGTTGAGGAGAAGGTATTCCAGGCTGTC
>CAMOYC010000002.1 GCA_946629665.1 uncultured Lachnospiraceae bacterium | reverse complement strand
CGTCGCGGAGCCCAAAACAGGTTTTATTCGCTTTAAGCAGTTGCCATTTCCTCAGGACAGCACATACCGATTGCTTTTATTACCAGGCAATTCTGCAAGTTGCGACTTTTCCTTTGTAGTACAATACGTAGAGTTCCTGGAGATTTTGGGTTGCTCATTTAATGAATCAGCTGATCATAGATCCGCTCGTATTTTCTGCAGGAACTCTTCCAGGAATAATTCTTTCTCATGCCTCTTGCAATGATCTCATTCCATAGTTCCTTATCCTCTGTAAATACCCGGTAAGCCTGGGAGATCGCCGAGGCGAAGGCGCTTCCCTGATAATCCGTAAATCCGAAACCGGTCGGCTTATCACTCTCGCCGAACACCGCCACCGTATCCTTCAGACCGCCGGTCTCCCGGACAACGGGAACCGCCCCATAACGCAGGCTCATCAGCTGACAGAGTCCGCAAGGTTCGAAGCGGGAAGGCATCAGGACTGCGTCACAGCCTCCGTAGATGACCTTGGCCATCTCATCTGTGTAGGCAGTCTGCAGATATACCCGGTCCGGATAGTCTTCTGCCGCTTTCCGGAAAAGCTGCTCATACTCTTTCTGACCCCCGCCTAAAACGTAAAGCTGGACGGGCATGTCGAACATTTCCTTCATGATATCGGAAAACAGGTCAAAGCCTTTCTGGTCCGTCAGCCTGGATACGATACCCAGAGTAAAATACTCCTCTCCCTCCGGAAGTCCGGTCCTCCTCTGGAGTTCCGCCTTGTTGGCAGGCCTTGCCGATGCAAAGCTCTTAACCCCGTATCGGACTTTCAGGGCTGGATCCTTGGCAGGATTATAGACTTTGTAGTCGATGCCGTTTACGATACCAGACAGGTCCCCGGCCCGATATCGCAGTACCGGATCCAGATTCTCGCCGTATTCCGGCTCCTTGATCTCCTCCGCATAAGTCTTGCTGACCGTGGTGATCTTGTCCGCACAGGATAATCCGCCCTTTAACATATTCGCCTGGCCAAAGGATTCCAGGCAGTCAAATCCGAACATCTCATCCGGCAGTCCGGTGATATCCTTCATCCGCCCCATATCTGACCAGCCCTGGAACTTCAGGTTATGGATGGTCATGATGGTTTTGATCCGGCTGTAGAAAGGATCATGGGAAAACATTCCCTTTAAGAAAACAGGGATCATGGCACTCTGCCAGTCATGACAGTGGATGATATCCGGCTCAAACTTCAGATAGGCCAGCATCTCAAGGGCCGCCTTGCAGAAGAAAGTGAACTTCTCCACATCGGCACTGATATCACCGTAAGGGGAATCTCCGCAAAAATAGTAGGGATTCTCTATAAAATATATGACCACGCCCTCGTGAACCATTTTCTTAAGAACTGCGGTCTGCTCCCGCCAGCCCAGCATCATATGAAAAGTAAGCACATACTCCATCTGGTCTTTCCAGCTCTGGTCAATGCACTCATAGCCGGGGATCACCACCCGCACATCATACTGATCCTTGTCAAGCTCTCCGGGGAGGGAAGCAAGCACGGATCCAAGTCCGCCGGTCTTGATAAAAGGTCCGCACTCTGCAGCTGCATAAAGTATTCTCTTCATAATTACTCCGGTCCTTTCTCGATTCATCATCATACATTATCGGCTCGTTTATATATATTCAATATACCATAGTTCCCCCTGCCATTTAAAGAAAAAAATTTGTCGGCCGGGATCCTTATCCGCATGAGAATAACCGGTTGACTTTTTCGGTTTCCTGTGATAAAGTCTTTATTAGTTTTAATCATTAAAGCGTCAAAGTTTTAAATTGCTAAAGAAAGGAAAAGTATCATGAAACTCATTTTATTAATCGCCTATTTTGCAGTCCTGATCGGAATTGGTCTCTACTGCCGGAAACACGCAACCGATGTAAACGGATTTGTATTGGGAGGCCGGTCGGTAGGCCCCTGGCTCACTGCCTTCGCCTTCGGTACCTCCTATTTTTCCGCGGTTGTATTCGTCGGCTATGCCGGCCAGTTCGGATGGAAATACGGTATTGCCGCAACATGGGCAGGAATCGGAAACGCCCTGATCGGCTCTCTCCTGGCCTGGGTGATCCTCGGCAGAAGGACCAGGATCATGACCCAGCATCTGGATTCCGCAACCATGCCCCAGTTTTTCGGTCAGCGCTTTGAGAGCAAGGGACTCAAGATCGTGGCATCCCTCATCATCTTTATTTTCATGATCCCCTACACAGCCTCTCTTTACAATGGTCTCTCCCGACTGTTCGGTATGGCTTTTAACATTGACTACTCCGTATGTATCATTCTCATGGCTGCCCTTACAGCAATCTACGTTATCGCAGGTGGCTACATGGCAACAGCAATCAATGACTTTATCCAGGGTCTGATCATGCTGATCGGTATCGTCGCGATCATCGGCGCAGTCCTGAAAAGTCAGGGAGGCTTCCTGGCAGCTTTAGACGGTCTCGGACAGGTTACGGATGAAACCGTATCCTCCACTCCCGGCATCTTCAATTCTTTCTTCGGACCGGACCCCTTAAACCTCCTATTTGTGGTGATCCTCACCTCATTGGGAACCTGGGGCCTGCCGCAGATGGTACAGAAATTCTACGCGATCGACAGTGAAGATTCCATCAAAAAAGGAACCATCATCTCCACGATCTTCGCCTTTGTAGTAGCTGGCGGATGTTATTTCCTCGGTGGTTTCGGAAGACTCTTCTCCGACCAGATCAACATTGAGGCCAACGGCTTTGACTCCGTCATCCCCACCATGCTGCAGAATCTGAGCCCAGGACTGATCGCCCTCACGGTCATCCTGGTATTATCCGCATCCATGTCCACCCTTTCTTCCCTGGTCATCACGTCAAGCTCCACGCTGACCATTGACCTGATCAAAGAAAATGTGATCAAGGACATGAGCGAGAAAAAGCAGCTGCTTTACATCCGGGTGCTCATCGTTGTATTTATCGCGATTTCTGCGATCTTAGCTCTGATCCAGTACAAGAGCTCCGTTACCTTTATCGCCCAGCTGATGGGTATCTCCTGGGGAGCTATGGCAGGTTCTTTCCTGGCCCCGTTCCTCTACTCCCTCTACTGGAAGGGAACCACCAGGGCTGCCTGCTGGGTAAGTTTCGCCTTTGGTTCCATCCTGATGCTGGTTGACATGTTCGGCAACCTCACCGGCCACCAGATTCTTCCTCAGCTCCTCTGGAGCCCGATCAACTCCGGTGCCATCGCCATGTTAGCAGGACTCGTGATCGTACCGATCGTCAGCCTGATCACACCAAAACCGGAAAAAGAATTGGTTGATGAGTGCTTCGCATGCTACGAGAAGATGACTTCTGTACCGCAGAAGACGGCATTAGGAGACTAATCCTGCTTATTCATTTGTAAACCGGAACTGTCGCATTATAAGAATTGCCTGAAATCAAAAGCATCGGTATGTGCAGACTTCAGAAATGGACTGCTTTAACGCTCTTAAAACCTGTTTTTTATGGACTCTGCTTCCTAAACTCGTCTTACTCGAACAACGTCGCAGAGCCCAAAACAGGTTTTATTCGCTTTAAGCAGTTGCCATTTCCTCAGGACAGCACCTCCCGATTGCTTTTATTATCAGGCAATTTTTTCATGCGACTTTTTCCTTTGTATTACAAAACATAGGCTTCCCTGGAATCCCCGGGCTACCCGTCAATGTAATAGTTCCTCCTGAAGAACTATCCTCCCGGTAGTTTATCCCGGGGTGGGGCTCCCCGGGGGTGGGGTACTTTCTATCGTAGAAAAAATGATTATATAAACGATGAAAATATAAAAATCGCCTGGCTAGCATAAGATCAGGAAAGGACTGTCTGAGGAAATGGTAACCGCTAAAGCAGTCCATTTTCGAAGCCTGTCCTTGATGATCTTATGATAGCCAGGCGATATTATATTACATTTTTTATGGCGTCTGTATAGAGAACTTCTCTACTTCCTTATGGTCTTCCATAAACCTAAGAGCATGCTCATGCTCGATCGGATGATCTGATCTGACATCCAGTTTATATTCAATGGTGTCACCGACCCGCTTGATGCTGGATTCTTCAATACTGCATTTATGCTCTTTCAGGAGATCTTCAAAGTCATCCAGGACTTCTCTTCTCTCAACCGTTCTGAAAACGAGCGTCTGCTCCCCCATGTTATGCTTTCCCAGAGGATGCTTATGGAGAAGAAACTGCAGGGAAAGGATCATCAGCGTCTCGATGATCCCCAGCCAGTAAAGGCCTGCTCCGATCGCCAGTCCGGCTGCGGAAGTGGCCCAGATGCCTGCCGCGGTGGTCAAGCCTCTGACGGTGCTTCTGCCTTGCTTAAATATGATTCCGGCGCCCAGGAAGGATATGCCGCTCACTACCTGAGCAGCGATCCGGGCAGAATCTGCTCCTCGCTGTCCGGGAACTCCTTCCAGGTCTACAAAGGCGTATTTGGAGACGATCATGAACACGGCGGAAGTCAAGGCGACGATACAATGGGTCCTTACACCTGCCTCCTTGGACCGCTTTGACCTCTCAAAACCGATCAGACAACCCATGCAGCCGGATAAGAGGATCCGGATTAGGAACTCAAAATTATCAAACATTGTCAGGTGCGCTTCCGGACAAAAGGAAGATAACCCTGATAACATATTTTATTCCCCCCGTTCTTTCCGTTAAGATCTGTTCTGCTGGGCAACCAGGAACTCTGCTCCGTATTTCTTTCTCAGGGCAGGTTTCTCGATCTTGCCGGTAGCATTTCTTGGAACTTCTGCAAAGATGATCTGTTTCGGTCTCTTATAACGGGGGAGTTCCTTGCAGTACTCGTTGATCTCCTCCTCTGTGCATTCCATGCCTTCCTTGATGGAGATGATCGCACCGGTGATCTCACCCAGACGCTTGTCGGGCAGACCGATCACAGCCACATCTTTCACCTTCTCATAAGCGGTAAGGAAATTCTCGATCTGAACAGGATAAATATTCTCACCGCCGCTGACGATCACGTCTTTTTTACGGTCAACCAGGAAGATGAATCCATCCTCATCCTGCATCGCCATATCACCGGTAAACAACCAGCCGTTCTTCAGAGTTTCAGCAGTTGCTTTCGGATCGTTGTAGTAACAGGTCATCATTCCGGGGCCTTTCACACAAAGCTCTCCTACCTGGCCCTGCTCTACTTCCTTGTCATTCTCGTCTACGATCTTACATTTCCAGCGGTAACCCGGGATGCCGATCGCGCCAACTTTATGGATATTCTCGATTCCAAGATGAACACAGCCGGGGCCGGTAGATTCGGAGAGGCCGTAGTTGGTATCATAGAGATGATGCGGGAAATACTCTTTCCAGTGCTTGATCAATGACGGCGGAACCGGCTGGGCTCCGATGTGCATCAGTCTCCACTGGTCCAGCTTGTAATCACTGAGTTTGAGATCTCCCCGGTCCAGTGCGTCTAAAATATCCTGGGCCCAGGGTACCAGCAGCCATACGATGGTACACTGCTCTTTAGAGACCGCGTCCAGGATGATCTCCGGGGTTGCTCCTTTGAGCAGCACCGCCTTACTTCCCGCACAGAGACTGCCCATCCAGTGGAACTTGGCGCCCGTGTGGTAGAGGGGCGGAATGCAAAGGAAGGTATCATTACGGTCTGTCAGATGGTGTTTCTGCTCCATCTGGGCAGCCTGCATCAGGCTTTCATGGTTATGAAGGATCGCCTTGGGGAATCCTGTGGTACCGGAGGAAAAATAGATCGCCGCGTCATCGTCATCGTCCAGACGGACTAATGGCGGCTGGCTGGAGCAGTCTGCCACCAGCTCCCGGTAGCTCTCCGCAAAGGTCGGACATCCGTCGCCAACGTAGATCAGGAGACGGCCTCGGCTCATCTCCTCCTCTATGGATTCGATACGGCCGATAAACTCCGGTCCGAAGAATAAAATGTGTACTTCGGCCAGGTCCGCACAATACTTGATCTCCTTTGCATCAAAACGGAAATTGAAAGGTACCGCGATCGCTCCTGATTTCAGGATTCCAAAATAAAGCGGAAGCCACTCCAGGCAGTTGAACATGAGGATGGCCACGCGGTCCCCCTTCTTGATCCCTCTTTCCAGAAGCATATTTGCCACACGGTTGGCCTTCTCATCGAAGACGGACCAGGTGATCTCTCTCCGGTAAGGTGTTGAAGAAGTCTGCTGCACCAGGTCATACTCTTTCCAGGTCGTCTTCCTGGTGTCTTTCATAGTTGGATTCAATTCAACCAGAGCGACTTCGTCTCCGTATAGTTTATGATTTCTCTCCAATAAATCTGTAACAGGCATGATGTTAATATTCCCCTCTTTTCTACTTTTGTTTTCTTCTTCCCCCTGCAAGGCTTCAGCTACGCAGGGGTAAAAAGCTCATTTTATAGCTTTAACACGTTAAAGCGGCATATTTTATACGGTACCACAAACTATAACAAAAGTCAATGCCATTTCCTTCGTTGACAGATGCCTTCATTTGCTCTAAAATGAAATATGAATTTTTACAAAGAAAATATTGCATAATAGAAAACGAGGTTATGATCTATGTTAAATCAGAGAATGGTCGGATTGGGAACCCAGCGTTCCGGAATCCGCGAACTATTTGAATATGGCAAGAAGAAAGCTGCAGAGATCGGGGCAGAGAATGTATTTGATTTCTCCATCGGTAACCCCAGTGTGCCCGCTCCTCCTTCTGTGAACGAAACCGCAATCAGGATCCTCAATGAGATGGATCCCATCCAGCTGCACGGCTACACCAGCGCCCAGGGCGATCCGGTAGCCCGCAAGATGATCGCGGACTCCCTCAACAGAAGGTTCGGCATGAACTTTACCGGAGATAATCTCTACATGACATACGGAGCTGCCGCAGCACTCTGCTGCTGCTTCAACGGCCTTGCGAATCCGGGGGATGAGTTTATCGTATTTGCTCCTTATTTCCCGGAATACCAGGTATTCATTGAGGGCGCCGGCGCTAAGATGAAATTGATCCCGGCGGACACCGAAGCCTTCCAGATCAACTTTGAGGCCTTCGAGGCCGCCATCAATGAGCACACCAAGGGTGTTCTGGTGAACTCTCCCAACAATCCTTCCGGTGCTGTCTATTCGGAAAGTACGATCCGGAAAATGGCTGAGATCCTGGAAGCAAAATCTGCAGAATACGGTGAGCCGATCTACCTGATCGCGGACGAGCCCTACAGGGAGATTGCTTTCGAAGGCGTTGATATCCCCTATCTGCCCAAGTTCTACAACAATACGCTGGTCTGCTATTCCTGGTCCAAGTCCCTTTCTCTTCCCGGAGAACGTATGGGCTATGTCGTTGTACCGGACGAGGTAGATGACCATGAACTGGTCTATGCGGCAATCGCAGGTGCAGGCCGTACTCTCGGCTATGTCTGCGCTCCCGGCCTCTTCCAGAGAGTCTGTGCTGCCAATGCAGATGAGACTTCGGATATCTCTGTCTATGAGACAAACCGGAACCTGCTCACAAAGAGCCTCAGGGAGATGGGCTACTCCGTAGTGGAACCGGGCGGAACATTTTATATCTTCCCGCAGACCATCATCCCGGATGATATCGCCTTCTGTAAGCGTGCCCAGTTCGACTACAATCTGCTGATCGTACCCGGAACCGGATTCGGTTGTCCCGGCCACGCCCGCATCTCCTTCTGTGTTCCGACAGAAAGAGTGGAGCGATCCCTTGACCTTTTCGACAAGCTTGCAAAATCCTACAGATAATCATGATCATCGATTTTCATACACACACATTCCCGGAGAAAGTCTCCGGGAATATTATTGACCATCTTTCAGAAACAGCCCGTATCAAGGCTTATACGGACGGTTCCAACAGGGCTCTGCAGGCCTCCATGGAGAAGGCCGGCATTGACTACTCTGTCACCCTTCCCGTGATCACCAGGCCGGACCAGGTAGATAAGATCAACCGGACCATGACGGATACCTTCTACCTCATGCTCGAGCAGGGGATCATCCAGTTCGGGGGTCTGCATCCGGATTACGTGAATTACCGGCAGGAAATCCGAAGGCTGAAGGCCGCAGGTATCCCCGGCGTGAAACTTCACCCTGCCTATCTGGGCATGGATCTGGATGATCCCAGGATGATGCGGCTTATCGATGCTATCTCCGAGGAGGGACTTATTACCCTGATCCACGGAGGCATTGACATCGGCCTTGCGGACCGCAATTACGCCTCTGTCCCCCACATCCTGAAGCTGATCAGGGAAGTAGGCCCGGAACATTTTGTTGCGGCCCACGTAGGTGCCTGGGGATGCTGGGATGAGGTGGAAAGCGACCTGGCAGGCGCTCCTATCTGGTTTGATGTCTCCTTTGCTTTAGGGCCCATCGTACCCCGCCCGGGAACTGTACCGGACCATCCCATGGAATACATGCTGGATGAGGAAGCCTTCCTCCGTCTGGCCAGAAAGCACGGGATGGACAAGATGCTTTTTGCCACGGACTCTCCCTGGGAAGACCAGAAAGAATATCTGGACCGATTCCGGAACATGAACCTGACCGCAGCCGAAAAAGACCAGCTCTTAGGCAGCAGCGCCATGAACCTGCTTCAGCGGTCAGGACTGAAAATATAAGAAATTAAGGGACGGCTGTCTGATCCTTCGATCAGACAGCCGTCCCTTATACTATGTTACGAGATTTTTTTCACCTGTACTTTTCTCCCCCCGGAAAAGTTCGAGTTCTTCTTTGATGTCAAATTATTTTCTGTAAAGATTACGTTTGTCTACCACGCGGACTGCCTTGCCTTCACTCCGGACAATGGATTTGGGCTGCAGCACCTTCACGTCAACTTTGATTCCCAGCATGGACTTCAGGCCGGAAACCACTTTCCTCTCCCTGGCATCTACCGTTATATTTTTCTCTCTCTGCATTTCCGGAGTCATCTCTACCTGGACTTCGATCGTATCACGATTGTCAACACGGTCAACCATGATCTGATAGTTCGCCTGATAACCCTGGCTGAAAAGTACCTGCTCGATCTGGGATGGCCATACGTTAACTCCTTTGACAACCATCATATCATCGCTACGCCCCATCGGCTTATGCATACGCACATGGGTACGTCCGCAGGAACATTTTTTTCTGGTCAGATAGCAAAGGTCACGGGTACGGTAGCGGATCAGAGGGAACGCTTTCTTGTCAAGGCTGGTGAATACCAGTTCTCCGATCTCACCGTCCGGAAGCACTTCTCCGGTCTCCGGGTTGATGATCTCCGCATAGAAATGGTCTTCCTGGATATGCATGCCGCCCTGCTCTGAACACTCAAAGGATACGCCGGGGCCGGAGATCTCTGTCAGGCCATAGATATCATATGCCTTGATTCCCAATGTTTTCTCGATATCATGACGCATCTCCTCTGTCCAGGGCTCCGCACCGAAGATACCGGCTTTTAATTTGAGCTTGTCCTTAAGACCTCTCTCCGTGATCGCCTCACCTAAGTTTGCCGCATAGGACGGCGTACAGCAGATGATGGTGGATCCGAGATCTGTCATGAACTGGAGCTGTCTGTCTGTGTTACCGGAAGACATAGGAAGGGTGAGGCTGCCCAGCATGTGGGAGCCGCCGTTCAGTCCGGGACCTCCTGTGAAGAGACCGTAACCGTAGCAGACATGGACAACGTCTTTCTTGGTTCCGCCGGCTGCTACGATCGCACGTGCGCAGCATTCATCCCACACATCGATGTCTTCCTGTGTGTAGAAAGCAACCACGCGCTTGCCTGTTGTTCCGCTGGTAGACTGGATGCGGACACAATCTTTCAGAGGTACGGAAAGGAATCCGTAGGGATAAGCATCCTTCAGGTCATCCTTGGTGGTAAAAGGAAGATTCTTGATATCCTCGATCCCGTGGACCTGGTCGGGAGTGATCCCAGCTTCATCCATCTTGTCTCGATAAGCAGAGCAGTTATCATAAACATGCTGAATCTGCTTAACGATCTTTTCGCTCTGTAATGCCTGTAGCTCTTCTAAAGGCATCGTCTCGATTTCAGGCTGAAAATAATTACTCATCAGTTCTTCTCCTAACATATATATTATTGCATTGCTGCCGTAGGAATTAATCATCTCCCCTTCCCAAAGAAAATGCTTTCAGGTTCAGTTCGACGAACTTTGCGGGAACACATTCCCGGATCGCCTGCTCCCATTTCTCCCGGGAGATATCGAAATACTTCGACAATCTGCCCATCAGGACGATGTTGACTGCCTTGCCGGATCCCGCCTCATTGGCGAGGGACAGACAATCCATGGCATCCACCTGAACGCCGAGCGCTTTCATCTTCTCTACCAGGTCTTCCGGGTAGGAAGCTGCGCCGGTGATAACGGGCATGGGGTCGATCTGCTGGGTGTTCACCACAATACGTCCCTCCGGCTTAAGGAACTCGATATACCGGGCAGCCTCAAGCTTCTCGAAGGAAACGATAAAATCTGCTTCTCCCTTGTCTATGATGGGGGAGTAAACCTTGTCGCCGAAACGTACATAAGTCACTACGCTTCCGCCGCGCTGGCTCATGCCGTGCACCTCGGAAACCTTCACATCATAGCCTTCGGTGAGAAGTAAATGTCCTAATAATTTGCTGGCAAGAAGGGATCCCTGTCCGCCTACGCCAACGATCATGATATTCTTTGTCATCTGCGGCACCTCCTTACTTTAACGCATCAAACTTGCAGAGCTGCTGACATACGCCACAGCCTACACAAAGTGTCTCATCAACTACGGCCTTCTTATCCCGGAAGCTCAGGGCCGGACAGCCAAGACGCATACAGGAACGGCATCCCACACATTTATCATGGTCCACATGAAGGGAAGGATTATGCTTCACATACTTCAGGAGAACGCAGGGACGGCGGCTGATAATAACAGAAGGCTCTTCCGCTGCCAGTTCTTCCTTGATCGCCTGATCACAGTCTGCCAGATCATAAGGATCCACGACACGGACACGGTTAAAGCCCATTGCCTTGCAAAGTGCTTCCAGATCGATCTTTCCTGCGGGATCTCCCTTGATGTTATAACCGGTCGTCGGATTCTGCTGATGGCCGGTCATGCCGGTGATGGAGTTATCCAGGATGATCACTGTGGAATTGGACTGGTTGTAAGCGATGTTGGCCAGTCCGGTCATGCCGGAGTGCATGAAAGTGGAGTCACCGATCACAGCGACCGTTTTCTTCTCTCCCTCCGCGCCTTTTGCCTTATTGAAGCCGTGGATACTGCTGACGGAAGCACCCATGCAAAGTGTCGTCTCGATCGCGGACAAAGGAGCTACCGCACCTAAGGTATAGCAGCCGATATCGCCCAGGACCGTACATTTATTCTTGGAAAGTGTGTAGAACATTCCTCTGTGAGGACATCCCGCGCACATCATCGGAGGTCTGCCGGGCAGAGCCTCATCCAGGGAAACATGGGCAGGAACCTCGACCCCAAGTTTCTCCGCGATCATATTCTGGGAGAACTCTCCCTCAATGGGAAGAACATCCTTGCCGGTCACGGTAAGGCCCAGACTCTTGCAATGGTTTTCAATGATTGGATCCAGCTCTTCGATGATCACCAGCTTCTCCACCTTGGAAGCGAAATCAAGGATCAGCTGGTCCGGAAGCGGATTCGCCATACCGATCTTTAAGATGGAAGCTTTATCACCGAATACTTCCTTCGCATATTGATAGGAAGTGGAGCCGGTAATGATACCAAGGGAGGTATCTCCCATCTCGACACGGTTAAAAGGACAATCATTCGCGTAAGCGGCAAGTTTGCGGGTCCTCTCCTCCACGATCGGGTGGCGGCGGATCGCATTGCCGGGCATCATAACATATTTGGCGATATTCTTCTCATAAGGCTTATCCTCCGGAAGAACGCGCTCGGCAGTCTCAACAACAGACTGGGAGTGAGCAACTCTGGTACACATCTTGATGATGACCGGAGTATCATACTCCTCGGACATATCAAAGGCCAGCTTGGCAAATTCCAGAGCTTCCGCAGAATCGGAAGGCTCTAACATGGGAACCTTGGATGCGATCGCATGATGGCGGGAATCCTGCTCATTCTGGGAAGAATGCATTCCGGCATCATCGGCCACACAGATCACCATACCGGCATTAACGCCTGTGTAGGACATGGTATAAAGAGGATCAGCGGCGACATTCAGCCCTACATGCTTCATACCGCAAAAACTTCTCTTACCTGCTATGGAAGCACCAAAAGCTACCTCCATCGCTACTTTTTCATTGGGGGCCCACTCACAATAAATCTCATCATACTTTGCAGCCTCCTCGGTCACCTCGGTACTGGGGGTTCCGGGATAGCTGGAAACAACGCTGCAGCCAGCCTCATACAAGCCTCTCGCAAACGCTTTATTGCCTAACATTAATTGTTTCATGGCTACATCCTTTCTAAACTAATCATTAAAATACGGCTGTTTTCACAGCCGTCAATATCATAAAATAACAAGCGGTCAGGCATGTTATTCTGGATCAAAATTATTACGAACTGTTACTGGTCTTCTTGCATCCGGTCGATCACCTGACTGAGACAGCCGGTCCCGGAATTCAGCATTCTGTTTACCCTGCTGATCGTTGCAGAACTGGCTTTGGTCTTCTGCATGATCTCCGTATATACTTTATCCTGCTTCAGCATAGTGGCAACTTCAAATCGTTGCTCCATGGAACGCAGTTCCGTAATCGCACAGATATCATCAAAAAATGCAATACACTCATCCAAATCTTTCAACTCAAGTATGGCTTTATACATCTCATACTTTCTCTCTTTAGGAATTCTTCTACTCATAACTCTCCCCACACCTTATGAAAATGAATATTTCAAAAAATTTCCTTCATATCCGGACAAACATCCTTTTTTATAATACCACTAAACAGGCTTTCCGTAAACAGGTAATTTAATGTTTTAAATCGTTACATTCCCAAATGATTGGACAAAAAAGGAATATCCGTGTATGATTCATAGAGAAAGGAATGTATCATGTATAAGAATAAAGATGAGTATAGAGACCATATAGAATCAATCAGGAGTAAGCCTGCCCTGTGCCGGGCACTCATACTGACGGACAAACTGCTGACCCTTCTGGGCTTTGTCATGTATCCGGTTCTTCTGGCATACCTGTTTTTCAACCAGAGAGACTTGCTGCCGGCCCGTATCCTGCTGCCGGGCATTTTCTTCCTGGCACTGTCAGCCTTCCGCAGGAAGTGGAATGGGAAGAGGCCCTACCAGGTATTTGAGAGTCCTGCCCTGGTGCCCAAGAAAACACAGGGATGTTCTTTCCCCAGCAGACATGTGTTCAGTCTGACTATGATCGCGGTACTTTGGATGGATATCCTGTGGCCGGTCGGCATATTTTTGCTGGTCTGCGCTTTCCTTCTTGCCTGCCTGCGAGTGGTCATAGGAGTACATTTTCCAAAGGACGTGGCTGCCGGCCTGCTGGTCGGTATCCTGTGCGGCCTGATCACCCAGATCGTCAGACTCCCCTGGTAGAAAGCCAGTAAAAAATGCATATACATAACAATGGCGGATGTTACTGTAACATCCGCCATAACTGTTTTATTAATGGATCGTGAGAACTATTCTTCTTCTGCTGCTTCCTCTTCTGCTGCCGGTGCCGGAGCTTCCAGAGCCTTCCTGCTCAGGCTGATCTTATGCTCATCCTGCTTGAAGTCCACTACCATAGCCTCGATCTCCTGACCTACGGAAAGAACATCTGACGGTTTGTCAACATGCTCTTTTGCGATCTGGGATACATGGAGCAGAGCGTCAACGCCGGGCTCAAGCTCAATAAATGCACCAAAGTCTGTCATGCGGGCAACTTTACCTGTAACAACGTTGCCTTTTGCATACTTCTCATCCGCATTCAGCCAAGGATTGGTCTCAGGGAACTTCAGGGTCAGAGCGATCTTCTCATCCTGAATGTTCTTGATCAGAACCTCAAGCTCCTGGCCTACTGTGAAAAGCTTCTTGGGACTTTCAACACGTCCCCAGCTCATCTCAGAGATATGAAGAAGTCCGTCTGCACCGCCAAGATCAATGAATGCACCAAAGTCTGTTACATTCTTAACCACGCCGGTAACCTTCATGCCGGGCTCGATCCTTGCAAATAACTCTTCCTGCTTCGCTTTCTTCTCAGCAACGAGGAGCTGCTTGCGGTCACCGATAATCCTTCTCTTACGAGGTGCAACCTCGATGATAACGAACTCGATCTCCTGTCCGTCGTACTTCTTGAGATCTCTCTCGAATACGTCAGATACAAGGCTGGCAGGGATAAATACTCTGGTCTCATCAACCATAACGCTTAATCCACCGTCAAGGACCTTAGTTACTTTAGCCTTTAATACTTCGTGATTCTCTTTCGCTTCTTCCAGTCTCTTGAAGCCCTGCTCTGTTTTGAGCTTTCTGTAAGAAAGAACTACCTGGCCTTCGCCGTCGTTCATCTTGATCACTTTTGCTTCAATCGTGTCATCAACGTGGACAACTTCTCTAAGATCCAGATTCGGATTATTGGAATATTCATTCCGTGTTATGATACCTTCAGATTTATATTTAATGTCAAGAATGATCTCGTCCTCTTTAACATCAATTACCGTACCCTTTACGATGTGTCCTGGTTTAACTGTGACTAAGCTTTCTTCCAGCATCTCGTCAAAACTTTTTTCCGTCATGCTTTCATGAACCTCCTTGATAATATTGTTTGGGGTCGATGCCCCTGCAGTAATACCGAGAAACTCGATATCCCTAAAATCGTCCGGAACTAGATCCCTGACGGTTTGTATATAAAAAGTATTACTACATTCTTTTTTACTTATCTCAAAAAGTTTTTGAGTGTTCGAACTGTTTTTGCCACCGATCACTATCATCGCATCAGACTTTGCTGCCAGCTCTCTGGCCTCTGTCTGTCTCTCCTCAGTCGCATTACAAATCGTGTTAAAAACATTAATATCATAACCCTTTTTAGAGATAATTTCAACTAATTCCCGAAATTTATTGTAATTAAACGTCGTCTGTGATACAATAGAAAGTTTTGCTTTATCATCCGGCACGTTTGTTACAATATTCTCTGCCTGCTCAGTACTCTCAATGACGATCGGTGGACTCTGGCACCAGCCGACGATCCCTTCCACTTCCGGATGATGATCGTTTCCGGTGATGATAACGGTCCTCCCCTCTCCTGTCTCCTTCTCGACGATCCGATGGATCTTCTTCACAAAGGGGCAGGTCGCATCTACAAGCCTGAGACCGGCTTCACGGATCTTATCATATACAGCTTTTGACACGCCGTGGGACCGGATCACGATGGTTCCGCCATCCAGATTGGGAAAATCATCGACGTCATTCACAACATTCACTCCATGCTTTCGCAGGTCATCAACGACCTGTTCGTTATGGATGATCGGCCCGTATGTATACACGACATTGTTCCCGGCAGCTTCTTCATAAACCGTATCAACGGCTCTTCGAACTCCAAAACAAAAGCCGGCGGACTTTGCTATGTTAATTTCCATTCTTTACTCCGGTTACAGTTTTATTTTATTTTTTCGAACTCGGCGATCACCTTGTCGATCACCTGTTCTATGGAAAGCTCGGAAGAGTCGACCAGGACTGCATCTTCAGCCTGGCGCAGCGGAGCGATCTCCCGCTCCATATCCTGCTTGTCTCTGGCAATGATATCCTCCCTGATCTGATCATAATCACAGGCGATACCCTTTGCCGTGAGCTCATCGTATCTTCTCTTCGCTCTCACATCGTCGGATGCAGTCAGATAGATCTTGAGAGATGCATCCGGCAGGACATTCGTCCCGATATCTCTGCCGTCCATAAGGACGTTGGCACTTCTGGCCATCCCTCTCTGAAGCTCCAGCAGGGCTGCCCTCACTTCCGGGATCGCAGATGTGGTGGAAGCCATCTTGCCGACTTCCTCCTCGCGGATCAGGGATGTAACATTCTCCCCGTTCAGGAAAATCTGCTGGCCGCCGTCCTCATCATAATCAATCGTGACAGAGATGTCCGGGCAGGCAGCTGCAATACGTTCACGGTCATGGCCGTCCACGCCCTCTCTGAGAAAATAAAGGGCGAGTGCACGATACATGGCTCCTGTATCGACATAAATAAATCCTATTTCCTTCGCGACAGCTTTCGCGATCGTGCTCTTTCCCGCTCCGGCAGGACCATCTATAGCAATACTGTACATGAACTTTCCTCCTGACTATACAAAAATCCACACTAGATTAATATAACATAGATTAATAAAAATGAAAAGCAATTTTCTTTCTTTTTTCGTAATATATTTATCCCTGTTTTACGGAAAACTGCCGGCAGACCTCATCCTGTCTCAGTGGCCTCCGGCAGCACAGCCGGCCGCGTAGCCCGTCGACCAGGCGATCTGCAGATTAAAGCCTCCGGTGACTGCATCCAGGTCCAGCATTTCACCGGCAAAGTAAAGACCGCCAACCAGTTTGGATTCCATGGTGGCCGGATCCACTTCCTTTGTCTTCACACCGCCCCTGGTCACAATAGCCTCCTCAAAACCCCGCACGCCTTTCAGATGCATGGGCAGCGCTTTCATGATCTCCACCATTCTGCGGCGGTCCTTCTTGCTGATATCCCGGACTTTCTTCTCCCCGTCCATCCCGCTGATCTCCAGGAAGACAGGGACCATCTTCCGGGGCAGGAGGCCTTCCATCACGTTGGAGAGATTCTTGTTGCGAAACATATCAAAGTCACGAAGGAACCGCTTGTCAAGCTGGTCCGGATCCAGAGCCGGCTTCAGATCCAGGATCAGCCGGATCTTGCCCTGCTTTAACTGCCTGCCGTAACGGCCCAGGCAGGTGCTGGCCGTAAGCACCAGGGGGCCGCTGACCCCAAAGTGGGTAAAGAGGAATTCCCCGAATCCCTGGTAGATTGTCTTCTTATCGATTTTGAGGCTCATGGATACATTTTTCAGCGTAAGACCCATGAGGTCCCTGCACCAGCTTTCCTCCATGATAAAGGGAACCAGGGAAGGCTCCGGCTCCCGCAGGCTGTGGCCCGCCTGAATGGCAAGCGCATAGCCGTTCCCGTCGGAACCGGTGGATGGGTAAGACTTTCCGCCGCAGGCAAGGATCACCGCATCCGCTCCGATCTCATCGCCGGATTCCAGGACTACTCCACAGACCACACTGCCCTTTTCGTTCATTTTAAGTGACTCCACCTTGCTGTTCAGATGCACTCTGACGCCCTTTTTCCTGCATTCTCTTTTCAGGGTATCGATCACATCCGCCGACTTGTCAGAAACAGGAAAGACTCTCTGCCCTCTCTCTGTCTTGAGCTTCAAACCTGCCTTTTCAAGAAAATGTATCATATCCTCATTGGAAAACCGGGCAAAGGAGCTGTAGAGGAAGCGGGGATTGGAGCATACATTGGCCAGAAAATCCTCCGGCGGACAGGCTGTCGTAACATTGCATCGGCCTTTGCCTGTAATGAACAGCTTCTTTCCGAGCTTCTCATTTGCTTCCAGCAGGATCACATTATTGTCTTCTCCTGACGCAGAAATGGCAGCCATCATACCGGCTGCCCCTCCGCCCACAATAACTATGGTTCTTCTTTTCATTTATGTGAGACTCCTGTTATAAACATCGTATTCATTCCACAATTCTTCGAGAGCCATCAGGCGCTTCTCCACATCTTCTTTACGAAGCAGGGCAATCGCTGTGACCAGAGCGTTGACCACACTTAACGGGCTCACCAGAGAATCCACGATCGTCATCACGTCACTCTTGGCGATCAGGGTACAATCGGAATAATCCGTGATCGGTGACTGGAGATTGTCCGTGAGGGCGATGGTCTTGGCCCCATGATTCTTGGCATACTGAAGAGCCAGGATCGTTCTCTTGGAATAGCGGGGGAAAGTGATCCCCATGATCACATCATCCTCGCCGATATTGTAGATCTGCTCCAGGGTCTCCGAAGTGGAATTGGCATCCACGATGATGATGTTATCCTCAAACATCATCTTGAAGTAGTAGCCCATCAGCCCCGCCAGGTAAGCAGCGGACCTTGCCCCTAAAATATACAGCCGTCTGGCCTTGTTGATCATGTTTACAGCCTTGTCAAATTCCTCGGAATCCACATCGGAGATCGTCTCTTTTAAACGGTCCGCATCCGTGTAAAGAACACTTTTCAGCACGCCTTTCTCCTGGTACCTCTTCGACGAGAGTGACATTCTCTGAATGGAATTGGAATTCGTCTTGACAATGACCTGAATCGCCTTCTGCAGGTCCGGATAGCCTTCATATTCCAGCTGGTAGGCAAACCTTACCACCGTTGACTCGCTGACGCCGGCTTCCTTGCCAAGCTTGGAGGCAGTCAGGTATGCAGCAATATCATAATTCTCCGTGATATAGGCCGCCAGCCTTTTCTGACCTTTGCTGAAGCTGCTCTCCTTCTTCTCGATTCTCTGTAATAAATTCAAACTGTTCAATTGATTAACCACCTGTTCTCTCATATTGTCTCTTGGAGACTCCCCTCATATTGCACAATGCCGTGCTATTTCATGATACAACATGTACCAGTTTTTGTAAAGAATAATGAAGGATGAGAGAAAAAAAACTGCACATTTCCCTCTCAATAGTCAGAAGAAAATATGCAGTAAAAATCATAATAGAGATTTAAAACAAAATAGATAGCAAGTGTCGATAATCATTAGTTTCCAGGATAGGAAATGATAGATTCAACATCGTATCCTGCTAAAGCCTCTCTTCCCTTAAGCCCTTCAAGCTCCATCACGAAGAGAGCCTTCACAACAACTCCGCCTAATTCCTCGATCAGTTCGATCGCTGCCTTTGCGGTTCCGCCAGTCGCCAGCAGGTCATCCACCAGGACCACACGCTGACCCGGGAAGATTGCATCCTTGTGGATCTCGATCGTCGCGGTACCGTACTCCAGATTATACTCTTTGGAAACAGTCTCTCTGGGCAGCTTGCCCTTCTTGCGGATGAGAACAAATCCCTTGCTCTTATTATAAGCGATGGGCATACCAAAGAGGAAGCCTCTTGATTCCGTTCCTGCCACCAGATCAAAATCAACCCCTTCCAGGGCTTTCATCAGCTGGTGTACGCTGAGCTTCAATCCTTCCGGATTCTGCAGCATAGAGGTGATGTCACGGAAAATAATTCCCTTCTTGGGGAAATCAGGAATGCTGGTCACGTATTCTTCAAGTTTTCTTTCTCTATTCACGGCTACTCACTCCTCCAATAATCAATGTGTGATATATGCCTTCTCCGGCTTTTTGTAAACTCGGCCTCCCCGATAAAAGGAAACAGAGTCCTACACATACTTACTTTGTAATTATAGCAGATATCTCTTAGAAATAACAGTAGATTTTATGAGAATCATAAATTTCTGAATTGAAAGTTCAAAATCCGCACCTGAATACTTCTGACACCGTTCCATTCATTGATCTCAGGAGTGTAGGCGATCGTCATCCTGACAGGGCTCGGCTTGTTCTTTTTCACAAGCTCCATGGCAGGCTTACCGCAGCTTTCTTCCAGCTTGCCCCAGAAGGTTTCCGGGTCCTGGAAGCAGATGGCATCCAGCGTGATGCCTCCCTCATTCCGGAGGCTCAGCTTCATAAACTTTCTGCCGCCTGTTTCAAAGGCTCTGACAATCTGCAGGTTACGCTCCCCGAAGACCGGTTTTCTGTTGCCGGTCCCGCAGGGCTCCAGGCACTTCATCTCCCGGATCAGCTTCTCACTGATATAATAAAAGGGAAGCTGCAGGTCCAGGACAATCTTCCTGGTCAGGTCCTCCCCGGTCAGAGAGGACAGGTCGTTCAGCCTGCGCCGGAAATCCTCCAGGTTTTCCTCCTGCAGGGATAGGCCTGCCGCCAGAGGGTGGCCGCCAAACCCGTCAAGCAGGTCACTGCACTTTGTCAGTTCCTCGTACATGGAATAGGCAGGGATCGATCTTCCGGACCCCTTCAGTCCATGTTTTGACCGGGTGATGACAAAGGTCGGTTTATTGTATTCTTCTCTCACCTTGCCGGCGATGATTCCTGCGATGCTCTCATGGCAGTCGGGCAGATAGACAACCAGGACATCATCTTCCGCAAAGCCACAGTCTTCCACATACTGTTTGGCTGCAAGGATCCCCTGTCTTGTCAGCTCCTTCCTCTGCTCATTCAGATGTGCCAGTTCTTCGGCCATCTTCAGACACTCGGAATAATCCTCACAAAGCAAAAGGTCAAGAGCCTTTTCCGCCGTGGAAAGCCGTCCGGAAGCATTGATACATGGGCCGATCACAAAACCCAGGTGATAGGTTCCGATTTCTTTACCCTGCAGCCCGGTACATTGGATCAGGGCCCTCAGGCCGGGAATCTGTGTATGCTGCATCCTTCTGAGGCCTTCTTTTACCAGGATACGGTTTTCATCCTGCAGAGGCATCACATCGCACACGGTGCCGATCGCTGCCGGCTCGATAAATTCTTCAGCCGCTTCCTGTCCGATACCCATCCGCTCATAAAGGACCTGGATAAACTTGAAGGCGACAAGGGCACCACAGATTGAGGGAAAAGGATAGCTGCAATCATACCTTTTCGGATCCACCACAGCTGCTGCAGGCGGCAGAATCTGTACCTTTTCTCCGTCCTCGGCTACAGAGAAGGGAACTTCATGATGATCTGTGATGATGGTGGTGATCCCCAGCTCATTGCCGAGGGCAATCTGGTCTGCCGCAGATATACCGTTATCACAGGTGATCAGCGTATCAATCCCGTCATTGGCCGCGTCCTTAACCAGCGATTCATTCAGCCCGTAGCCATCCTCCACCCGGTCAGGAATGCGGTAATCCACAAGGGCACCACAGCGCCTTAACCCCTTCAGGAGAATGTAATTGGAAGTAACACCATCCGCGTCATAATCGGAGATGATCCGGATCTTTACTCCCGCCCGTATCTTTTCTTCCATGATCCCGGCAGCCAGATCCATATCCTTCAAGGCATGAGGATCATACAGATCCTCCATATCGGCGTTCAGATAACGATCGATCTCTTCCTCCGTCACAAGGTCTCTGTTCCGGATCAGACGGGCCGTCACCTGATCAATGCCGAATTTTTTACCGATCGCTTTAAAGTCTGCCCTCTTTGAGGTCAGAACCCATTTCTCATTCGCTGCCATTTATTTTTTCTTTTTCTTATCCTTTTTGGCGTTCGCTTTCTTCTTGGACTCCGCTTTAGCGTCTGCTCTCCTCTTATCAAGACGGTTTCTCATCAGATACCAGATCGGTCCGGAAATACAGATGGAAGAATAACATCCGCAGACGATACCTGCCATCAGCGCCAGAGTAAACTCCTTGATGGAGGATACGCCGAAAAGATACAGCATGAAGATCGTGATGAAAGATGTCAGGGATGTATTGATGGACCGGCTCAGGGTCTGGCTGATACTTGCGTTGACCACCACGTCGATCCCCTGCTTCACAAGCTGATTATTCCTCAGATTCTCACGAATACGGTCGAAGATAACGATCGTCGCATTGACAGAATAACCGAGAATCGTCAGCATACAGGCGATGAAGGTATTACCTACCGAAAGGCCGGCCACGGAGTAAAGGGTCAGGACAACCAGTACGTCATGCAGCAGAGCAAGAACCGCACTCGCACCAAACCGGACATCCCGGAAACGGAAGGCAATGTAGATCAGCATCAGGATGGAAGCGAGAATGACGGAAATGACCGCATCGCTCTTCATCTCATCCGATACGGACCCGGAAATCTCCTCCGCGCTGTACTGGGCTACCTTATACTTCTTTTCCAGTGTATTCTCCAGTTTCTCACGGTCAGCTACGGAGAGCTCGTTGGTCTTGATGATGATCTCCTTCGGAGCGTTCCGCACCTGCTGTTTCTGGACAGTCTTCACATTGACGGTATCTTTTACCGTCTGAACGATCTCGTCCCCGGTCTTCTCATCGATGTTCTTGTCTAAGGTCATCGAGATCGAAGTACCGCCCGAGAATTCCAGGTCATAATTCAAGATATTGCCGTAACGTTTTACATTGATCGGCATGAAGGCAAAAGCCATAAGGATCACGATCAGGGAACCGATAAAGCAGTACTTGCTGATCTTGACAAAATTGAAGACCTTGGTCTGCTTCGCTCTGCCGTATAATTTCTCATTGACAGCTCCCATATGGTAGAAAGCCAGCATCAGATGTCTTGTAACCACAAGGGCTGTAAACATGGATAAAATGATACCGATCGCCAGTGTCTGAGCAAATCCTTTAACAGTACCGGATCCTTTCATCCAGAGAACGGCTGCCGCGATCAGTGTGGTGATATTACCATCCAGGATCGCAGAGAGTGCCTTATTGTAACCGGATTCGATCGAGTTGAGGACGGACTTTCCGTCAGCGATCTCCTCCCGGATACGGGTGAATATGATGACGTTGGCGTCTACCGCCATACCGATGGCCAGCAGGACACCGGCAATACCGGGCAGGGTCAGAGTAGCATTGAAGCCGTTGATCGCCAGCAGGTTTAAGAAAATATAGATGATCAGCGCGATTCCTGCAAGGAAACCAGGCAGATAGTAAACCGCTGTCATGAAGATAACGACTAAAGCGAGACCGATGGCACCGGCCTTCAGACTGGTGGAAATCGCATTCGCACCAAGCTTGGCGTCTACAGAGTTGGAACGCATCTCATTCAGAGTCAGAGGAAGGGCACCGATACGGATCGTGGTAGCCAGCTCATTGGCTGCATCATAGTTGCCCATTCCCTCAATCACGCACTGTCCGTCTGTGATCGCAGACTGCACGGTAGGAGCGCTTACCACTTCGTTGTCATAGTAGATGTAGATGGGCTTGCCGATGTTGGCTGCCGTTGCATCGGCAAAAGCTTTTGCGCCTGCAGAGTCCATGCTCAGCTGTACAACGTAATCGTCAATTCCGTTCTTCTCCTGGGTCCCGGCCTCGGCGCTCTTGATATTGGCACCGGTAAGGACAACGGTACCGTCTTCCAGCTTGAACTCAAGGGCACCCTGCTTACCAAGGTCATTCAGGACCTTGTTGGCATCCGTTTCACCCGGAATCTCTACGGTGATACGCTTGTCACCCTCACGGTATACTTCTGCCTCGGTCGAGAAGTTCTCAACACGCTTCTGCAGCTTGTAGACCGTATCTGTGATATCCGTTTCACTCGGGTTCTTCTCATCGATCTCATAGGTAATGCTGACACCTCCCCGCAGGTCAAGTCCCAGCTCGATGTTCTTGGCAGAACCCTTATGCTGTTTTCCAAATCCTACCGCAACACCGTAAACCGATGTGATCGCAAGGATCACGATCATAAACAGGATCAGAAGTTCTCTCTGTTTCGGATTGGTGCTGTGTTTACGTTTCTTGGCCATCTCCTTATTTCCTCCTTTACAATATCGCCGCGGTTACTCAGCCAAAGCAGCCTGCAGCATGATCGCGCACTCTACGCGCTTTCTTTCCATCTCGCAACTCAGATCATATGAGTCATCGATTCTTCCCTGGAACTTATAGGAATTCGCAGGACAGCCTCCGCTGCAGTAAAATCTGGCGAAACAATCCCTGCATTTTTCCTTGGTATATACATTACAGCTGCGAAATCTGTCGCAGATATCTGTCCTCTTAATGCCGGTGAATACATCACCCAGCTTAAACTCTTCCTCCCCGACAAACTGATGACAGGGGTAGAGGTCACCCCAGGGGGTCACGGCCATATACTCCGTACCGCTCCCGCATCCCGAGAGACGTTTGGCCACACAGGGGCCTCCCGTCAGGTCGATCATAAAGTGGAAGAAATGAAAGGGTCTCCCTTCCTTTCTTCTTTTGATCATCTCCCTGGCCAGCCGGTCATACTCCGCAAAAACCCTTGGCAAGTCTTTTTCCTGGATCGCGTAAGGTTCGTCCGCCTCTCCTACGACCGGCTCCATGGAAATCTGCTCAAACCCTTCATCCGCCAGATGGATCACATCGCTGGCAAAATCCAGGTTCCGGTTGGTAAATGTACCTCTGACATAATACTTTTGCTGGTTCCTTGAATCCGCAAACTTCTTGAACTTGGGCAGGATCAGGTCATAGCTGGGTTTTCCGTTCCGGGTAGGCCGCATGTAATCATGCACCTCCCGGCGGCCGTCAATGCTCATGACCACATTGTCCATCTCCTTGTTGGCAAACCCGATGATCTCATCGTTCACCAGCAGCCCGTTGGTGGTCAGGGTAAAACGAAAATGCTTATCATGCTTCTCTTCCAGTGACCGTCCGTAACGCACGATCTCCTTTACCACCTCGAAGTTCATCGTCGGTTCTCCGCCAAAGAAATCCACTTCCAGATTCCTCCGGTTCCCCGAATTCTCCACAAGAAAATCCAGGGCGGCCCGTCCGACTTCAGCGCTCATAAGCCCCCGCTGTCCCTGATACTCTCCTTCCTCGGCGAAGCAGTAGCGGCAGGCGAGATTACAATCGTGGGCTATATGAAGGCAGAGCGCCTTTACCACCGTCTTACGGCTTTTCACCTCCGTGATGTAATCTTCGTAGATATCCTCGGTAAAAAGCAGGCCCTCCTGCTTCAGTTCCCGGATCTCTCCGTAAGCCTCCTCGATCTCCGTGTCCGGATAATCCAGTTCAGCTTTGATCTCCTCTAAATCTTTCTTCTCAAACAGAGCGACTACATCATAAGTGACATCATCTACCACATGGATCGCACCGCTGCATACGTCCATGACAATGTTAAAGCCATTGTTTTTATACTGATGAATCAAAGATGTGTCTCCTTTCTAAGCAATAATGATTCCCTGCGGTCTCTTTGGACCATTCTAACATGAGATAGGGTGAACAGGTATCCTGTTCACCCTATAGTATCTTATCGTTTACGATTTACGATTATTTCTCGTTCTCGCAGGTCTGGTTACCGACTGTGCAGGATGTCTTGCAAGCAGACTGGCAAGATGTCTGGCACTCGCCGCATCCGCCCTTGCACATGGTGTTGCTGTATGTCTTTTTACCTGTAAGTGTTTTGATTCTTTTCATGATCACGCCTCCTTGCTTATTACTGTCATTGATATTCAAAGCAGCATACTATCTGATTTATTATATCACAAATCGTCTTTCAAAAAAAGATTGAAAAGAAGATTCCTGAAAAATCTGACCATCTCTGCCGGGGATCAATAAAGAAATGTGGATTACTCCTCTTCTGCAGTCTTGGAAAGATCCGGTTTCTCAACAGCTGCGATCGCTTCCTTCTGCATAGGGATTCGGCAGTTACGGTTGTTTCCGAATTCTACAATAACCGTATCATCCATGATATCAATGATCACGCCATAGAAGCCGCTGTTCGTAAGGACACTGTCCCCTGCTTTCATGGCAGAGTACATCTCTTCTCTGGCTTTTTTACGATTTCTCTCCGGACGGATCGTCATGAAATAAATGAGTCCGAACAGCACGACAAGCCACACGAGCATCATGGAATTGCTGTTTAAAACACTTGCTAATAACATCATCTTACCTCCATTATCATTCAGATTACAATATATGCCGGATTCAGTCTTCCGGACTTGAAAACCCCTCAAGGGTGGTCTTCTTAAATTCGCTGTAGCGATGTTCGTCGATCGCATCCCGGATCTGCTCCATGAGATGATTATAGTAATAGAGATTATGAAGCACACACAACCTCATTCCCAGCATCTCCTTTGCCTTCAGCAGATGTCTGATATAAGCTCTGCTGTAGGAACGGCAGGCAGGACATCCGCATCCTTCTTCGATCGGACGGGGATCCAGTTCAAACTTCTTGTTAAAAAGGTTCAGCTTCCCGTGGACGGTATAGACATGGCCATGCCTTCCGTTTCTGGAAGGATAGACGCAGTCAAAGAAATCCACGCCCCGGTCTACCGCCTCAAGAATGTTGGCAGGGGTGCCGACACCCATCAGGTATACCGGTTTATCCGATGGCAGATGGGGAACCACATGGTCAAGAATGTCATACATCTGCTCATGGGTCTCTCCGACCGCCAGGCCGCCAACTGCATATCCCGGAAGGTCCAGTTCACTGATCTGTTTCGCATGCTCGATCCTTATATCCGGACAGATGCCTCCCTGGTTGATCCCAAACAGGAGCTGATGAGGATTTACCGTATCAGTCAGGCTGTTTAGCTCCTGCAGCTTAGCCTTGCAGCGGACCAGCCACCTCGTGGTACGGTCTACAGACTGACGGATGTACTCCCGGTCAGCCATGCTGGGAGGACATTCATCAAAAGCCATCGCAATGGTAGATCCCAGATTGGACTGGATCTGCATGCTCTCCTCCGGTCCCATAAAGATCCGGTGTCCGTCTATATGGGATTGGAAATGCACTCCCTCCTCACGGATCTTCCGAAGGCCCGCCAGGGAAAACACCTGGAACCCTCCGGAATCGGTCAGGATCGGTCTGTCCCATACCATGAATTTATGAAGGCCGCCAAAACGCTTGATCAGCTCATCGCCGGTCCTCACATGAAGATGATAGGTGTTGGAAAGCTGCACCTGGGTCCCGATCGTCTTCAGATCGTCCGTGCTCACGGCTCCCTTGATCGCCCCTACGGTCCCCACATTCATAAAGACCGGGGTCTCGATCTTTCCATGAACCGTCGTCATGGTAGCCCGCTTCGCTTTTCCGTCCCTGTTTATTACCTGATACATATAAACTCCTTCGCTACGCACTAGACTTCATTGTAACATAAGAAAAGGATTTGAACAATGAAAAATTTAAGAGTTTATGCCCCGTAAAAATCTTTCACACGGTCCATCCGGCTTCCCATGTTGACCAGCAGAAGATCAAGCACAGTTGCGGCAGCCATGGTTTCTACCACCACAACTGCCCTCGGAACGATCACCGGATCATGCCGGCCATGGATCTCTATGGCTGTTTCCTCTCCGCTCCGGGTAACCGTATCCTGCTGGCGGGCAATGGATGGGGTAGGCTTGAAGGCAGCACGGAAAATGATCTCTGCCCCGTCGCTCATACCGCCAAGAACCCCTCCGGAATGATTGGATCCCTTCCGGACCTGCCCGTCTTTCATATAGAAGGGGTCATTATTCTCCGATCCCGCCAGATCTGCTGCTGCAAAACCGTCCCCGATCTCAAAGCCTTTTACGGCACCGATGGAGAGTACTGCTTTGCCAAGATTTGCGGAAAGCTTGTCAAATACCGGCTCGCCGATCCCTGCAGGCATTCCCGTGATTCGGCATTCAACCACGCCTCCGGCGGAGTCCTGTTCTTTCATTTTCTTTTCAAGAAAATGCTCTGCTGCTCTCGCCGCCTCGGCATCCGGCATGTAGAGGGCATTTTCTTCCCGCAGAGCAAGGTCAAACCTTGCCGGATCGATAGATACCGGGCCGATCGACCGGGTGTAAGCATTCAGGGAAATCCCTAGTTCTTTAAGGACCTTTGCCGCGACTGCCCCGGCTGCAACCCGGGCGAGGGTTTCCCGGCCCGAGGACCGTCCGCCGCCCCGGTAATCCCGAAAACCGTACTTGGCATCAAAAGTATAGTCTGCATGGCCCGGCCGGAATACCTCTGCGATCGCTGAATAATCCCGGGACCTCTGATCCTTGTTGCGGACCATCAGGGAAATCGGCGTCCCGGTGGTCCTCCCCTCGAAGACGCCGGACAGGATCTCCACGGTATCCGATTCATTTCTTTTTGTAGTAAAACGGGACTGGCCCGGCTTTCTCCGGTCCAGATATTTCTGGATATCCTCCTCGCAAAGTGCAAGTCCCGCAGGACATCCGTCGATAATAACGCCCACGCCCCGGCCATGGGTTTCCCCCCAGGTTGTGATGCGGAATACAGTTCCAAACGATGAACCAGCCATCCCTGACTCCTTTCTTTCCTGATCAGCTGCCTTGTTCTTCCTCCAGATAAAAACTCAGTATGGACAAGATCGCCATGCCGGCTGTCTCCGTCCGCAGGATCCGGTGTCCCAAAGTGATGGGGAAAGCTCCTGCCTCTGCGGCCATATCTACCTCGGAGGTTTCAAAACCGCCTTCCGGTCCGATGTAGATTCCCAGACTGCCTTTGCCTTTTACCGAGGCTACCACTTTTCTCGAATGAGCAATGCCCTTGGCATCCTCGTAGGGGATGAGCAGCATATCCATGCTCTTCCCGTATTCCACCGCCTCAGCAAAGCTCATCACATCCGATACGACGGGGACCATGCTTCGCTTGGATTGGCGGGCAGCATTTTTCGCGATCTCATTCCAGCGTCTGACCTTCTTCTCCGCCTTTTTGCGGTCCAGCCGGACAATGGCCCTCTTACAGGAAACCGGGACGATCTCCACCGCCCCCAGTTCCACTGCCTTCTGGATGACCAGTTCCATCTTGTCCCCTTTGGGCAATCCCTGGAACAGTGTGATCTTCACCGGCAGTTCCCTGGAATTCCCGGTGATATCCTCGACATCAAGCCGGATCATTTCTTTCTCCAGGGACCGGATCCGGCAAATATAATCTTTCTCTTTCTCCTGGCAGCAAAGGCAGAGCCGTTCGCCCTCCCGCATGCGGAGCACGTTCCTTATATGGTTCACGTCCTCCGGGTCGGTGATCAGGATTCCGTCCTCTCCGATCGCCCCTGCTTCAATAAAAAAATGATACATATCTCACCTCTTGGCCGTAACGGATACCCAGTCCTTCATATGATTCACTTCAAGGATCTCCCAGCCATTTGCTTCAAATGCTTCCCTGACGGGCTCTTCCATCGTGTTGATGATACCGGAGGTGATGAAGACTCCTCCTTCTTTTAAGAAGGGTGCAACAATTCCGGTCAACGGTATGATCACATCTGCCAGGATGTTGGCCACGATCACATCATACTTTTTCCCAGCAATAAGCTGCTCAAATTCCGCGGCTTCTTTCTCATCTAAAATATTCACCTGGTAAACCTTCGCATTTTCTTCCGGCACATGGTTCACCTCGAAATTTTCTTCCGTGGCACGGATCGCATTCGGGTCAATGTCCGTTGCCGTAGCCCAGCGGGCGCCCAGTTTCAGACCGATGATGGAAAGGATGCCGCTTCCGGTTCCCACGTCTAAAAGCTCCGTATCCTTCTTCACATACTTCTTCAGTTGGGAAATGCACAGTTTGGTGGTCTCGTGGGACCCGCTGCCGAAGGCAGTTCCCGGGTCGATCTCCACCACAATATCATCATCCTTCACATCCTCAAGGGTCTCCCAGGTAGGTTTGATGATGATATTCTCATCCAGGCGGAAGGGCTTAAAGTACACCTTCCAGTTATTGATCCAGTCCTCTTCTTCCGTCACGTCTGTGGTGATCTTTCCGGACCCGACCGGAATAAAGACAGAGATCTCTTCCAGTTTCTCCTTAATGGCCCTGATCACCTGGTCAAGGTCCTCTTTTTCGTCCACATAGCAGCTGATTCGGGCTGTTCCGTCATCCGGAGCAATCTCATCCGGGAGCAGGTCCACATACATGGTCTTCCGGTCTTCCTCGGAAAGAGGAACATGGTCCTCGATCTCAACCCCTTCCATACCCATCTCACTCAGTTCATAGCTAAGCATGTCCTCAGCCGCCGTTGTCGTCTCAATCGTCAATTTATTCCAACGCATGGTCAAGCATTCCTTTCCTAAGTTTAATGTTTTGAGAATACCACAAAAAACAGGAGCATACAAGATTCTCTCTCATATACCCCTGATGAAACCGTGCTGTATTTCGGGCACGAAACTTTATTTTTTCTTCTTCGAATTGAAGAAGCCTTTCTTCTCCGTCTTGCCGCCGGGAGTTTCCCCCATTGCAGCCTGGAAAGCACGGAGCGCTTCCTTTTGTTCCTCAGTCATATGCTCCGGCACCTGAACAACCAGAGTGATATGATGACTTCCTCTCACCTTGTTGTTGCGAAGAGTCGGAACACCCTTATTCCTGAGATGGATCTTGGTATCCGTCTGGGTTCCGGGTTTGATCGTATACTCTTCCGGACCGTCTACGGTGTCGATCTTGATCGTTGCACCCAGAGCGGCCTGCGTAAAGCTGATCGCCTCGGTAGAATAAATATCATATTCCTGTCTCTGGAACTTCGGATGGCGGGATACATTCACATTGACAAGCAGGTCTCCGCGAGGGCCGCCGTTGATACCGGGCTCTCCCTTTTCACGAATCCGCACGCTCTGTCCGTTGTCGATACCTGCAGGAATGGAAACTTTGATGTTCTTTCTTACCTTCACATAGCCGGTGCCGGAACAGTCAGAACACTTGTTGCGGATGAACTGACCGGACCCATGACAATCCGGACAGGTCTGCACGTTACGCACTGTACCGAACATGGACTGCTGCGTGTAGACAACCTGGCCGGTGCCGCCGCATTTCGGACAGGATTCCGGGCTGGTGCCCGGCTTCGCACCGTTTCCACCGCAGGTCTTACAGGTTTCTTTCAAAGCAATGTTGAGCTCTTTTTCCGTACCGCGGATCGCCTCATCAAAGGTGATGCGGACAGATGCCCTCAGGCTGGCACCCTGTCTGGGGCCGTTCCTCTGCTGCCTTCGTCCGCCGCCGAAAATATCTCCGAAGAAATCGCCGAAGATATCACCCATATCGCCGTTGAAATCAAAGCCGCCGAAACCGCCGCCGGGACCACCGCCCTGCTCGAAGGCAGCGTGGCCAAACTGGTCATATTTCTGTCTTTTATCCGGATCACTGAGGACTTCATAAGCTTCTGCAGCTTCCTTAAATTTCTCCTCCGCTTCCTTATCTCCCGGATTCATATCCGGATGATACTTTTTCGCGACCTTTCGGTATGCTCTTTTTATTTCGTCCTCGGACGCCGTTTTCGCGACGCCGAGGACATCATAATAATCTCTCTTATCAGCCATAATACACTAATACCTTTGGCAATGATTAAACTTCCTTGTAATCTGCATCTACCACATCATCGGAATTGTAGGATGCGTTAGCATCCGGTCCCGGACCTGCCTGGCCTGCAGCACCCTGAGCGCTCTGAGCCTGCTCATACAGTTTTGCGAAGAGGGCCTGGGAGTCATTCATTAACTGCTCTTTTGCAGCGTTGATGTCACTGATATCCTGGTCAGTCATTGTCTCAACGGTTGTGCGGTCTAAAATCTCTTTTAATTTGGTGATGTCTGCCTGGACAGTAGTCTTAGCGGAATCATCGATTTGATCGCCGACATCCTCCAGTGCCTTTTCTGTCTGGAATACAATGTTGTCCGCTTCGTTTCTGGCATCAATTCCTTCTTTTCTCTTCTTGTCCTGAGCCTCGAACTCAGCTGCTTCTCTTACAGCCCTCTCGATCTCATCATCAGACATGTTGGAGCCTGCTGTGATCGTGATATGCTGCTCTTTGCCTGTTCCGAGATCCTTAGCGGAAACGTTAACGATACCGTTTGCATCGATATCAAATGTAACCTCGATCTGAGGAACACCTCTCTGTGCCGGCGGGATACCGTCCAGACGGAACTGGCCTAAGGTCTTGTTATCTCTTGCGAACTGTCTCTCACCCTGAACAACGTGGATGTCTACTGCAGACTGGTTGTTCTCTGCGGTGGAGAAGATCTGGCTCTTCTTGGTAGGGATCGTGGTATTACGCTCGATCAGTCTGGTTGCAACGCCGCCCAATGTCTCGATGGACAGGGAAAGCGGAGTTACATCAAGAAGAAGAATGTCGCCTGCACCTGCATCGCCTGCAAGCTTTCCGCCCTGGATACAAGCACCGATCGCTACACACTCATCCGGGTTGATTCCCTTGAAAGGATCCTTACCGGTAAGCTGTTTTACCTTGTCCTGAACAGCAGGGATCCTGGTGGAACCACCAACCAGTAATACCTTATTCAGGTCAGAGGAATTCAGGCCGGCATCCTTTAATGCGGTTGTAACCGGAGTAACGGTCCTCTCAACTAAATGAGCGGTAAGTTCATTGAATTTCGCTCTTGTGAGATCCATCTCAAAATGCTTGGGTCCTTCGTTGGTTGCTGTGATGAAAGGAAGGTTGATATTGGTAGTTGTTGCGGAGGAAAGCTCTTTCTTAGCCTTCTCTGCAGCTTCCTTCAATCTCTGCATTGCCATCTTGTCATTAGACAGGTCAACGCCTTCTTTGTTCTTGAAGTCGTCTAACATGTACTGGGTGATCACGTTATCAAAGTCGTCACCGCCAAGCTTGTTATCGCCGGCTGTGGAAAGTACTTCGATGACTCCGTCTGCGATCTCGATGATGGAAACATCAAATGTACCGCCGCCTAAGTCGTAAACCATGATCTTCTGTTCCTGCTCATTGTCAAGGCCATAGGAAAGGGCAGCTGCAGTAGGCTCGTTGATAATACGCTTTACATCAAGGCCTGCGATCTTGCCGGCATCCTTGGTTGCCTGTCTCTGAGCATCGTTAAAGTAAGCAGGTACTGTGATGACAGCTTCTGTTACTTTCTCACCTAAATAGTTTTCCGCATCTGCTTTCAGTTTCTGAAGGATCATTGCGGAGATCTCCTGAGGAGAATACTTCTTGTCATCGATGGTTACACGGTAATCAGTACCCATCTGACGCTTGATGGAAGAGATGGTCTTGTCGGAGTTGGTAACTGCCTGACGCTTTGCCTGGTCACCGACTACTCTCTCACCGTTCTTGGTAAATGCTACAACGGAAGGAGTCGTCCTTGCACCCTCAGCGTTGGTGATCACCACAGGTTTTCCACCTTCCATAACTGCTACACATGAATTGGTTGTACCTAAATCGATACCGATGATTTTGCTCATAATCTATTCCTCCTGTCTGATTTTCATTTTATATATCAAATGTTATTGATAATCCTTTTAATTCACTACTTTTACCATGCTGTGGCGAAGTACCGTATCCTTGTACATATAGCCCTTCTGGAATTCCTCGGAGACGAGGTTCTCACCCATCTCATCATTATCCTCATGCATTACCGCATTGTGGAATTCCGGGTCGAACTCTTTGCCGACGGGATCCATTGGCTTCACGCCGATCTCGTCCAATGTGGTCATCAGCTGCTGATAGGTCTTCACGATTCCCTGAGGGAATGCTTCCTGTTTCTCTTCCTCGGAAAGGCCCTCCAGGCCACGTTCCAGGTTATCAACTACCGGAAGAAGTTTTGCCAGCACTTCCTTTGCGCCCACATCATACATGCGGGACTGCTCTTTCGCATTACGGTTTCTGGCATTCTCAAACTCTGCCAGCAATCTCTGATAACGATCTGCGAATTCCGCGGATTTCTCCTCGGCTTTCTTCAAAGCCAGTTCAAGAGAGGCGGTTGATTTTTTCTTCTTTTTCTTCTTACCGGATTTCTCTTTCTGATCGTCTTCCGGCTCCTCTGCCTTCTCATTCTCTGCAGCTTCTTCTGTCTCAGCGACGGTCTCTTCGGATGTCTCCGGTTCTGCCGCTTCTTTCGCTGCATCCTCTACGATACTTTCGTCGAATTCTTTTCTATCTTCCACTTAAGTACCACCTTTCCTATTCTTCTTCGCCATTGAAAATCTCGTCTAAGTCCTCCGTCAGGTTCCGCAGTGATTTGACCACCTTCTGGTAGTCCATCCGCTTTGGTCCGATGATCCCCACCGTTCCTGTCCCGCCGTCTTTCAGGCGATAGGTTGCGGTGACGATACTGCAGTCCTTGAGGGTTGGAACTTCGTTCTCATTTCCAATGTATATCTGAATACCATGTTTTTCTTCCTGGTTCACGGTGTCATCCACAAGCTTTGTCAGCCTTTTCTTATCCACCAGAGTATCAAGAAGAGCGGACGTTCTGCCCGGAGCGATCAGCTCAGGATACTTTAAGATATTCGTCGCGCCACTGGTATAGATTTCCATGTCATCTGCTTCGTGGATCGCATCCACGATTCCCTGGAAGATCCCCTCCAAAATGTTGGCATGCATGCCGGCCTGAACTTTCATGGTCTGCACAAGCTCCAGATTGATATCACTGAGCGTCAGACCCTGCAGGAAGGAATTCAGCAGAATGTTCATCTTGAGGATCTCATCATTCCCCAGAGGTTCATCGATGGACATGATCACATTCTTGACTGTCTCATTCCCCACAACGATCACTACCAGCAGCCTGCGGGTATCCACCATGGAAAGCTGGATAAACTTCAGCTTGGACTGACTGATCTGAGGGGTGCTGACAAGAGAGGCATAATTGGTGTTCGCCGCCAGGACATCTGCCACATTGTGAAGGACCTCTTCCATCCGGTCCATCTTTCGAAGCAGCTCCTGATGCTCTCTCTCCCTTTCTTCTTCCCGGTCCGCCATCTCCTCATTCTCTGCCATTAAGGCATTCACATAATAGCGGTAGCCCAGGTCGGAAGGAATTCTTCCTGCGGAAGTGTGGGGCTGGATGATATAGCCAAGCTCTTCCAGGTCCGCCATCTCATTACGGATCGTGGCGGAACTCAGATTCAGATCTGTATCTTTGGCAATCGTTCTGCTTCCCACTGGTTCACCGGTTCTCAGATAAGTGGAGATAATTGCTTTTAATATTTTCATCTTGCGCTCATCTAATTCCATGGTTCCTATCCTTTCTTAGGGGTTATTAGCACTCAACCTTTCCGAGTGCTAATATCTTCATCACTAAATTAGCACCATCTTTTACCCTTGTCAAGGGCTTTCTTCATTTTTTTGGAATTATTCGGAAAAAAAGACATGTCTTTCATTGACATGCCTTTTAAGATTATTTACTTGTCGATTGCTCCGATCAGGTCCACTATGATGTAATCGCAAACATTGATCCCCGCCTTTGTCAGCCGGAGAAATCCGTCATTTTCTTCAAGGTGGCCGGACTTGATATAGGTAGAGATTACCGGCCCGAACATTTCTTTCATCTCACAACCGAAACGCCGGCTAAACTCCTTATAAGATACTCCCCGTCTCATACGCAGGCCGAGGAAAAGGAACTCTTCCAGCAGGTCCTGCCGCGTCAGCAGCTCATAGCTCTCCCTCTCATCCGGGACAAGGAAAGGGTGTTCCAGCCAGGCTCCCAGGTCTGACTCATTGACAAAACGTGCACCATTTAAATAAGAAGAGGCTCCCAGGCCTAGACCCAGATAGGGAACTCCGGTCCAGTAGCCGATATTATGCCGGCACTCCCTGCCGGGAAGGGCATAATTGGAGATCTCATACTGCTCATAACCATACTCTGAAAGGACTCGCCCGGTCATCTCATAGAGTTCTCTTTCCAACTCTTCATCCGGAAGTCTTTCCCGGATTCCCGGGGACTCGTAAAAGGGGGTTCCCTCCTCCAGGATCAGACTGTAGGAGGAAATGTGCTCCGGCTTCATCCCGCAGATCTTCCGAAGACTGTCTTCATAATCCCGGACAGACTGGCCTGGCAGACCGGACATCAGGTCCACGTTGATATTGGCAAAGCCGGCTTCCCGCGATTCCCGGTAATTAGCCAGGAATTCCTCAAAGGAATGGATCCTGCCCAGTTCAGAAAGCAGCCGGTCATCCGTCGTCTGCAGACCCATGGAAAGCCGGTTGATCCCTGCGGTTTTCCAGGCAAGGAGTTTCTCCCTGTCCATGGTACCCGGATTGGCCTCGATACTGATCTCTGCATCCTCTTTCAGAAGAAAATGTTCCCTCACTTCCTCCATGATCCGCCGGACCTGGTCTCCTTTTAATATAGAAGGAGTCCCGCCTCCGAAGAAAATACTGCTCACTCTCCTCTCCGGGAGTCCATCAGCCAGCCAGTTGCCGGCCTGCCTGATCTCATCAGCCAGGGCTTGCACGTAGGAGTCTCTGGTCTTCTCGTCGGAAGGAAAAGAAAGAAAGTCGCAGTAATTACATTTTCTGATACAGAAGGGAATGTGGATATACAGTTCCAAATCCTGATTTTGATCGATCATACCTTATCTAGTCTTCGTTTAATTTCAGTACGCTCATGAAGGCTTTCTGCGGAATCTCTACGCTGCCGACCTGGCGCATTCTCTTTTTACCTTCCTTCTGCTTCTCCAGAAGTTTTTTCTTACGGGTAATGTCACCGCCGTAACATTTTGCAAGGACATCCTTGCGGACCGCCTTGACTGTCTCCCGGGCGATGATCTTGCTGCCGATCGCCGCCTGGATCGGGATCTCAAAAAGATGTCTCGGGATCTCCTCCTTCAGGGTCTCGCAGATCTTCCGGCCGCGCTCGTAGGCGGTGGAGGAATGGACAATGAAGGACAGGGCGTCCACGCCTTCCCGGTTGATCAGGATATCCAGCTTCACAAGCTCAGACCGCTCATAACCCTTCAGCTCGTAGTCAAAGGAAGCATATCCTCTGGACCGGGATTTCAGGGCATCAAAGAAATCGTAGATGATCTCATTCAAAGGCAGCTCATATTTGAGCAGGGCCCTGGTTTCTTCCATATATTCCATGGAGATATAGGTTCCCCGCCTTTCCTGGCAGAGGGTCATGATCGGCCCCACATAATCCTTGGTCACCATGATCTCCGCAGATACGATCGGCTCCTCCATATATTCGATGGTGGAGGGATCCGGCAGATTGGTCGGGTTGGTCAGGTCAAAGGATGTTCCGTCTGTCAGATGAACCTTATAGATAACACTGGGCGCAGTGGTTACCAGGTCCAGGTCGTATTCTCTTTCCAGTCTTTCCTGGATGATCTCCAGATGGAGCAGGCCCAGGAAACCGCATCGGAATCCGAAACCAAGGGCAACCGAGGTCTCCGGCTCATACTGGAGGGCAGCATCATTCAGCTGCAGTTTCTCTAATGCATCTCTCAGATCAGGATACTTGGCTCCATCCGCCGGATAGATACCGGTGTAAACCATAGGCAGGACTTTTTTATAGCCCGGCAGCGGTTCCGCACAGGGATTATCCGCATCGGTCACGGTATCTCCTACCCGGGTATCCTTAACATTTTTCAGGCTGGCAGTGATATAGCCAACCATGCCGGCGGAAAGTTCTTCACAGGGAATAAACTGGCCGGCGCCGAAAGTACCGACCTCAACCACTTCCGCCACCGCTCCGGTTGCCATCATCTTCATGTTGGTTCCCTTGCGGATCCTTCCTTCCATGATCCTGGCAAAGATGATCACTCCCTTGTAGGAATCATAAAGGCTGTCGAAGATCAGAGCCTGCAGCGGATTCTCAGGACTTCCGCCGGGAGCCGGGATCTTGGTGACGATCTGCTCCAGCACCTGATCAATGTTAATGCCGTTCTTGGCGGAGATCAGCGGGGCATCTTCAGCCTCGATGCCGATCACATCCTCGATCTCCTCTATGACTCTCTCCGGCTCTGCGCTGGGCAGATCGATCTTATTGATCACCGGCATGATCTCCAGGTCATGATCCAGGGCCAGATAAACATTAGCCAGAGTCTGGGCTTCTATGCCCTGGGCTGCGTCTACCACCAGGATCGCCCCTTCACAGGCGGCCAGGCTTCGGCTCACCTCGTAATTGAAGTCGACATGGCCGGGAGTATCGATCAGATTAAATATATACTCCTCTCCGTCCTCTGCCTTGTAAACCGTGCGCACTGCCTGGGACTTGATGGTGATACCGCGCTCCCTTTCCAGGTCCATGTTATCGAGGACCTGATCCTGCATCTCACGGTCGGTGAGCAGGCCGGTTTTCTGGATGATCCGGTCAGCCAGGGTTGATTTTCCATGATCTATGTGGGCTATAATACAAAAGTTTCTTATTTTATTCTGATCTATAGAAGCCAAGATTATCCCTCCGTTAAACAATTCTATTGAATAAATCAATCTATTCTACCATGAAAATACAAAACACGCATCTTTTTCTTCATATTTCATATCTTTTTTCAAGATAGGCTATTGACAAACCTTTCGTTTCTACATAAAATATATGGGTATGTTTCCATTAGATTGTCCGTGTCCGAAATAATGGAAAGTGTTTTAGAAATTATTAATACAGTTTATTTGGAGGTGTACACATTGGCTAACATCAAGTCCGCTAAGAAGAGAATCTTAGTTATCCAGACCAAGACATTAAGAAACAAGGCTATCAGATCCAGAGTTAAGACAAGCATCAAGAAAGTTGACCTTGCGATCGCTGAAGGCGACAAGGCTGCTGCAGTTGCTGCATTAAACAAGGCAACAAGTGAGCTCAACAAGGCTGCTTCCAAGGGCGTATTCCATAAGAATACTGTTTCCCGCAAGATTTCCCGTCTTACACAGGCTGTGAACAAGCTTGCTTAATTACATACGAATCATCGTATTTGACTGATTTTAGCGAATATGAAACCCGGGAGGAGCGGCTGCCTCCCGGGTTTTTTGTCTCTTATGCTTTTTTCCGGTCGGTCAGTTCGATCAGCATGGTCTCCACTCCGATCCTCGCACCGATCCCTCCGGTCTTGATCTGCGTTTCCATGTCAATACAGTGACTGATGCACTGCAGGACCTCCGCTTCCGTATATCCTGCCAGCAGGCTCTCATAACGACGTATGGCGAACCTGGGGATCTTTGCGATACGGGCGATCTCATCGTTCGGCCGGTACGCCCTCTTCATATCCTCCACCTTGAGAAGTGTACGATATTCATTCATAAGCAGAGCGAGGATGCGCAGGGGGGATTCTTTTAGCAGGATCAGATCATTGTAGATCTCCAGAACTTTATTCCGGTTTTTTCCGGATACCATCCTGACCATATCATAGATCCTGTCTTCTACCTCCACAGACAGGGACGCATCGATATCTTCGCGTTTTACCTCCTGTTCATCTCCCACATAGGATACCAGTTTCTCCGTCTCATTCTTCAGCAGGAACAGGTCCGGACCGATTCTTCCGACCAGGTATGCTGCATCTGATTCCCGGATCATCTTTTCATTTTTTTTCAGAATCATCACGACAAACCGGATCAGTTCTTTTTCTGTGAGGTTCTTCTTCAGAAATTCCGCCACATAACCATTCTTCTGGATCCACTTATATCCTTTCCGCTTTTTATCAACAGATTCTTCGCAGATCACCATGCAGGTGGTTTCCGGAAGTTCCTTCATGATCTCAAGGAATTCATCAGGTCCGGTCTTTAATATGTTGGTACCTTTCAGTACGATCATCCTTTTATCACTGAAGAAAGGAAATGACCAGGCAAAGTCCTTGATCTGATCCAGATCCGGATTCGGGGAGGCATATTCTGTATAATTCATATCGTCCCCTTCCCGGACCAGCTTGTCTTTTAAGAGCTGGAGGGCCTGGGCGATACGATAAGGTTCATCGCCGGTAAAGAGATAGACTCTGGCGAATTCTCCTGTTTTCAGATGTTTTATCAGGTTTCTCATGAGCCGGGCCTCCTCATATCCTCTTGGAAATAATGTAGCGGGGCCGTCCCTTCACTTCTTCATAGATCTTCGCAATATAGTAACCAATGATGCCAAGGCTGACCATGATCACACTGCCGATCAGAAGGATCAGAAGAATCACCGTAGTAAATCCCTCAACCGCAGTCCCATTAAAATACTTCACCAGAGTCTGGACCCCCAGCACGATCGCAAGCAGAAAGACCAGAAAGCCTGCTGCTGTGACGAGCTGCATCGGCGCAGAGGAATAACTGACAATATTGGTAAGGGCATATTTGGCCAGGGTCCATGCAGACCACTTGGAAGTGCCTGCCTTTCTCTCCCTCACGTCAAATTCCAGGGAAGTTTTCTTAAACCCTACCCAGGATGACATGGCCCGGAAGAAAGCATTCTTCTCCGGCATGGATAAAATGGCATCGACCGCTCTCCGGTCAAGAAGTTTAAAATCCGAAGCCCTCTCCATATCCAGGTGGGCCAGCCGGGTCATCAGGCTATAGAAGATCCTCGCACTGGCACGGTGGGGAAGGCTTTCCTTGCCTCGGTTCTTCTTGACCCCTTCCACGACCTCGTATCCTTCTTCCCAGAGATGGTACATGGCCACCAGGATTTCCGGCGGGTGCTGGAGGTCGGAATCCATCACGGCAACACAATCCCCTGCCGAGCAGGCAAGACCGGCAGCGATTGCTGCCTCCTTCCCGAAATTACGGGAAAAATGAATACCTCTTACATGAGGATTCCTGTCTGCCTCCTCCCGGATGATCTCCCAGGTCCTGTCCCGGGAACCGTCATTCACAAAGACGAGCTCATATTCGATTGCATTTTCTTCTAAAATATCTTTTAGTGTCTTTGCTGCGACCGGAAGCATCGCTTCCTCATTGTAGGCCGGCAGCACAACCGATAGCAATGGCATCTTCTTAACCCTTTTCAAATCGTATCTAATCTGTAACAGCCTTTACCACTTCTTCATTTTGTTCCCGGCTTCCTTATAGTGTCTTACCGTCTTGGAAGTATTGATGTGAAGGGCATTCTTAGCTCCCTTCTTGCAGAAAAGCTTGTTATTCTTCACAATGATCGTCCCGTACTTGGTGTTCTTATGGGTCTCAAAATTAAGGGCCTGTCTTCCGCCGTGGATCTTGTTTCCCCGAACGACGATCTTGGCTTTCCTGATCGCAGCCGGCGCCTTGTACATCTGGGCGATATGGCAGCCTACGGAATAAGCTGTGCCGGTGCGGGAGCTCTTGCTCGTAATCTTGTTGTTGATGACCTTGCCGCTCATGGTATTGAATAAGGCCACGCCTTCTGCACTTCTGCCAAGGATCGTGCTGTTCTTTACAACGATGTTTTTATGGAACTTATGATACTTGCCTGCGCTATCTTTACTGTAATTCGCACAGATTCCCCGGTTGCCGGTGATCTTACAATTCTGGATATAGATGTTCTGGCAAGGTGCCCCGTTCATACAGCTGGCCCTGTAACGGTAAAGCTGCTTTAAATAAGTAGCGGTCCTGGGGCTGGCAACGTCAAGCTGGATCTGCTCCTCGATGCTGTTCTTTCTGCTCTTGCCGACGCCGCTGATGGTACATCCGTAGATATGCACATTCTTGCAGGCAACCAACTCGATGTTATGGCTGTCATAGTTCGAAACTCTGATATTCATATTGCTCAATGTGATGTTGCTGCAATGGGCAAGTTTGATGGCACTTCCGCTATAGCCGTTGCTGCCTGAGCACTTCCAGGTTCCGCCGGTGATGGATGCATTCTTCACAGCACTGTAGCCGGTAGTTATCGGTGCATTATAAGCGATTCCGCCATAACAGATGATCGTAGCTCCTTTCGCATAGATCTTATCTCCGCTGCTCAGCTCAATCGGATAATCAAGATAATAGGTCTTGCCCGACTCAAAGGTTGCGCTGCCTTTCACTGTAAGTGTTTCCTCAATATTCTTGCGGTCCTGTGATCCTCTCACTCCGGAAGCGTGTACCAGGGCAGCTTTCGCTCCGGACGGGATCAGGAACGCTAAGGCCCCTGCAAACAGAAGACCGGAAAATATCTTGCCAATCATTGACTTGTTCATCTTTCGCATCATTCTACCTCCTAGATCATATCTATTTGAATTATATTTTTTATATGTTGCTTACCGTTGCCAGGCAGTAAGCATAACGAAAATCATCTCATATTATAGCATACTTTTCAGTGAACATTTCAACTTTTTTATCAGAATATCAGGCTTAGCCTGTCCAGATAATAGCCGGTCCGGATCCGGCCCCCTCGGATCTCTGTTTCGATTGCTCCGCCCCAGGCTGTAACATATGGCTTGCAGGGCAGTCTTTGAACCAGCTCAGGACTGGGATGACCATAGCGGTTATCCTTTCCTGCGGATATGATGGTTACAGCAGGCTTGCAGAGGTCAAGGAATTCCTCTGTTGTCGAAGACTTTGAGCCATGGTGGGCACATTTCAAAAGATCCAGTCCATCTGCAAGTCCTTCTGTCACGAAAGGATTCTCCCGGCTGTACTTGCATAAGGCCGGATCCTGGCCCTCTCCCAGGTCTCCGGTAAATAGAGCGTCTATGCCCTGATAGCTCATATAGAGAACGGTAGAGGCATCATTACGGTCACCGGTGGATAGCCCGGAGTAAGGATGCATACATAAAAATTCTGCCCCGGAGAGCAGTATCCGGTCACCCCGGCTTATCCTTGCGACAGGCGTTCCATTCTCTTTTGCCAGATCTTCCATATCCTGATAAGCCTGGTCCTTCCGGTCCAGATCAGGCAGGACCAGATGGTCGATCCGGTAGCCGGATTCCAAAAGTTCCCTGACTCCTGATATGTGATCATCATCCATGTGGCTGACCGATACATGATCCAGGTGGTCTCTCCCGTAATACTTTAAGGCGGGAATGATCTTATATTTTCCGATCTTCTGCTGGGAAGTACTGCCTCCGTCAATCATCATGGTCTGCCCATCCGGCAGCAATAACAAAATGCAGTCTCCCTGGCCGATGTCCAGCATGGCAGCCCGGAAGCAGGTCTCCCGGCTAAACAGGATCAAAGCCCCCATCAGGCAGACCAGGGCGAGGGCCTCCGTCAAGCGACGGTGGCAGATCAGCCTGTACAGGACATATTCAAAGAGATAGATCAGAACAACTCTCCCCCAACTGATCCGGCCGGTCACGACCACCGACCAGGGCAGCCGGGAGGCCAGTGCTAACAAGAGGTTCTGGGAAACCAGCAAAAATCTGGCAGGAAGGCAGAGGATCCAGCCGGCTCCATAGGCTAAGGTCCCCGCTGCCCCTCCCAAAACCGCAGACAGCATCAAGGGTGTCATCATCGGAATGACGATCATATTCAGGATCAGACTCCAGGGGGACCATTCATAATAGAATCTCATCAGCAGGGGCAGGGTGGTCATAAAAAGAACCGGTCCTGCCAGGAGCCGGTCATTCTTCTTCCGCTCCTGGGGAATCCGGTCGCGGACCACCGGCAGCACCATTCCGATCCCGATAATGGATGCAAAAGAAATGATACATCCGCTTTCTGCGATCCTCCAGGGACAGTCAATTAGCATCAGAATCCCGGCCAGGCCCATGGATGAAGCCAGATCATATTCCAAGCCCGCAAACTGGGCCAGCAGATAACAGCAGTACATGATCCCAGCCCGCAGAGTGGAGTTTCCCATACCTGTCAATGTACCGTAAAACAGGATCATCAGGGCCCCGCAGCTGCAGGAGAAACCATAACTCCGTCTCCTCCTCCTCAGAAAACGGAATATCTGCCCGCCCACAATGGAAACATGTAAACCCGAAACTGCCAGCAGATGGGCGACACCGTTTTCCTGATATAGGCTTCTTCTCTCATCACTAAGCCCGGATTTATCCCCCAGTACCATAGCCTGGAACAGGGCTGCCTCCTCCTGACTAAGCGCCGCCTGATAGAAAGCGCTTATTCTTCTGCCGATCATGGAACCGGCTCTCTTGATCGACATGGAAGCGTCCCTCCCCTGCCGCCTTACGGAATCTGCCTGCATCTGGTAATGCACACCCTTTGAATAATAGTAAAGTCTTCCGTTGAATTCACCCGGGTTGGTCGGGCCGGCAAGCAAGCTGAGCTTCCCTTCACAAGCAAGGTTATCTCCCGGAAATAAAGGCTTCCCCCTCAGTCCGGGATCCTCAAGGGTCAGACCCAGGATGCGACAGCCGTAGGAACAAGGATAGCGGGATGTCATAAAACGAAAGACCGCCCCCTTTTTCAAGGTGATCTGATAAGTCCCCTGAGCAGTTTCACGAACCGTATCCACTTCTCCCCTGATCTGCCCGTAAACTGCCTGCTTCTCTTTCAAAAAAATATAAGCACGGTCAGCCCTGCCTCTTAGGAAGGCAGCTGTCAAAAGGACTACTCCCAATAAGAGCCCGGCAAGTATCAGCCAGCAGCTTTCCTGAAAACCCGGGGTATCTACTGTAAAACCCAATGAGATCAGTCTCTTTCGCATGGGTTTTATCAGCTGAAAGAAGAAAATGATCAGGAGAACAAAAACTGCAGCCAGGGCAAGCCGTTCTCCGCTTCCGGAAATATGCATAAACACCGGGAGCATCAGGACCTCCCCACAAACAAGACCGGCAAAGAGCAGAAATACTGGCCTTTTCATATTTCTATATATTACTATAATTGTTATATTATGTCAATTATTAAGG
>CAMOYC010000001.1 GCA_946629665.1 uncultured Lachnospiraceae bacterium | reverse complement strand
TAATCCCTGTCACGTTGCCGGAAACATGATCGGAAAGAAAAACAAGAGTGTTAATTTCTGGACTAAGGAAGAATTTGATAAATTTATCAGTACCTTCGACCATGCAGATCCATATTATACGATGTTTATGATCCTGTACTATACCGGTATGCGTAAAGGCGAATTACAGGCACTTACTCCGGCAGATATAGACCTTTCTGGGGGCTCTGTGAGCGTTTCTAAGACCTTCAAGCTGGTAGACGGTAAAGAGTACGTCTTGCCACCTAAAACACCGAAATCAAACCGTACAATCCTTATACCGCCGTTCCTGTGCGACGTGATCCGGGATTTCGAGAATAGGATCTATGATCTGAAGGATGATTACATGCTATTTAATTACGGCAGATCTACTTTTAAACGGCACTTGGAAAACCATGCTGCCATTGCCGGAGTCAAGCCAATCAGGATTCACGATCTCCGGCACTCTCACGCCAGCTTATTGATTGAACTAGGTTTTTCCGCCTTGCTGGTTGCGGAAAGACTAGGCCATGAAAACGTATCGACAACCCTTGATACATATAGTCACTTGTTCCCATCGAAACAAAGCCAGGTGACAGACAAGTTACAAAAACTATTTGAAAAAGAATAGTACCATACTAGTACCACAAGACAAAAAGAAAGACCCTTACAGCCTTTAAATAAAGGTTATAGGGTCTTTTTTAAGCGGATGACGGGAATCGAACCCGCGTCCTCAGCTTGGGAAGCTGATGTTCTACCATTGAACCACACCCGCGTACTGACATATTATAGCACTAAACCTTGAAATATGCCAGTATAATTTCAAAGAATTCTTGTATATTCCCCATGCCCGTCAAACACGCGGATCTCACAGTTTCTGGGTTTTGGCCGCCAGCAGACCCCATTGGGTTTATCCATCATATAGCCACAGAGAGCCCTCATGATACCGCCGTGACAGGATATCAGTACGTTCTCGTAATCCATGCTCTCTATTTCCTTGAGAAAAGAACTGCTTCTTTCCACCATGGATTCGATTGGTTCTACCGTCTTTGGGCAAGGGAACAGTTCAGGGCAGGCCCAGTATAAACTCATAGCCGGTCCGAGCAGATAATACTTTTTCAGATCATAACGTCCAAAATCGACCTCGATCAGCCTCTGGTCTACTATGACCTTCTCCGGCCGGACCCCGCCGACATAGGCACCGGTGATGATGGCCCTTTTGAGCGGGCTGGAATAAACCGCATCAAAATTCACCCGGCCGATCCGCTTACGTGCTTCCTTGGCCTGCATTACTCCGGTCTTATTTAAAGGTTCATCAATCTGTCCCTGCATTCTTCTTGCCTTATTCAGTCTGGTCTGTCCGTGTCTGGTTATCCATATCTTCATAATTACTACCCTCCTGTGGGTTGTTCTCGGACTTTTTCTTAATTATAACATAATTATAACATAGTTTTACCTTCAGGGAACAAGATATCCGCATTGATAAAGAATAAAAAATGATCTATAATAATAAAGAATGTATTTTACTATTTTAAAGTTTATATTTTATTATATCAGACAAGCTGAGGTAGACTATGATCATCATCACAAAAGATAACATTATACCCTATATCAAAGAACATTATCCTGCTTTCGATGATACGAAGCCGGCTACCGTAACCATCATGGGGGAAGATCCTCAGGCGGATGAAGGGGAAGGGGACGGACATATTAATTATGTCTTCAAGATCCTCAGTCCTTCCGGCAATTTTGTTTTAAAACAGGGACTGGAAGATCCCAGAAACCTGCACTCCAAGAGAACCGTGGCAGCTTACCGCAACAATATTGAGGTAAAGACCTTAAAGATCCTTGAAAAGATCGTTCCTGAATATGTGCCTTATATTGTATTTGAAGATCCGGAAAACCATGTTTTCATGATGGAGTTTATCGAGAATCTGAAGGCTGTCCGTTTCCAGCTGATCAAGGAGAATCAGATTCCGGAGCTGGGTCCCGAGACAGGCAGATTTCTTGCCCGATCCTCTTTCTATACTTCGGAATACTATCTGCCCCGGTCCGAGTTCAGAAAAATGCAATCCGCATTTGAGAACACAGAGCTGCGTCAGATCATGGAGGATGGCATCTTCCTCACCCGCTTCGGCGCGGATCTTGACCCGGATGAATACGGTAACTGGGAACGGTTCCGTGCGGTCAGTGATGACCCTTCCTGCCAGACCAACCGTCTGGAATTGCGAAGAACCTTTATGACCCATTCGGACTGTCTGATCCACAGTGACTTCCATACCTCCAACGTATTTCTTTCTGATGACGGCATCAAGATGCTTGATTTTGAATTTTCTTTCATGGGGCCTTTCGGCTATGACCTGGGATATTTTACAGGTTCACTGATCGCTGCCTACTGTGCAGCCTGCTTCAAGCCCTATCCTACCGAGGAGGACAGGACCCAGTGCAAAGCTTATCTTCTTTCCACCATCAAGATGCTGTTCGACAAGTATAACAAGACTTTCACGGACTGCTGGAACAAGGATGCCAAGGAAGAATATAAGAACCAGGATGGATTCCTGCAGCTGATCCTCAGAGATGTGTTACAGGACGCTGCCGGCTACACGGCGATCACTAACTGGTGTCGCACCACAGACATCTTTGGTCTTCCGGAATACATGAATATCGAAGATCCTGAGCTCAGGAAGACCGCCATGGCCATGGCAGTACTGATGGACCACCAGATGATCCTCTCCAGAAAGACCTTTGAGACGGTGGATGATATGATTGACATGATCATCCATTTTGAGAAGACCTTCCTTCCTCTGATCATTATGAACTAAATAAGGCCATAACAGATGCAGCTTTCATTCTGGTTGTGAAAGCTGCATTCTTTTTAAGTTAATGATAAGGAGCTGTTTCATGAAGAGAATTCGATCATTTGTCCTTCTTATTCTGGTTCTTAGTCTTTTGAGTCCGGCAAGACAGGCTTTCGCTGCAGGGAAAGGGTATGCCAGCGTGGACTCCATAAAGAATATTTCCGGCCTGACATGCAGGATCAAGCTTACCGTAAATGACAGGCAAAGAACATTTTTGATCTACAAGCAGACCGGACAGAAAGAGGATTATACCTTTCTGCGGGATCACGGATGTACCACATGCATCCTGACTACTTTGCTGAACAGTTATAAGGGTTACCGTTTTACGCCCGCCTATGTCCATAAAAAACTGATTCCCCGGAAACTTGGCAGACGGGCTACTTCCATGCCAATCAAACTTTACGGCATGCATAAAATATTAAAAAAATACCACCTTTACTCCCGCTTTATTCCCAGGTTCTCCAAAGCCCGGGCCCGGGAAGATATCAAGGATTGGCTGAAAAAGGGAGGCCAGGTAGTAGTCACCGTGAAATCCGGCAAGGAAGACCTGTGGACCCATAAGCACCATTCCATGATCCTCCTTGGACTTAAGCGGGACGGGATTGCCATCATCGGGGATTCCGCCCAGGAAAATCATATGGGCAACCTGAGGATCAAAGAAGAAAAGCTCAACAAAGTGATCAAATATATGATTCCCTGCACTTCAAGACACTATACCTATTGCTGGCCCGGCACCTCCACCGCAGGCGGATACATCAAGTGTAAGATGCCAGCCGGTAAAGTGAAGAAAATCTCTGCGGATAAGCAGTAGCATTTTCTTTTAAATGCAAAGGTAACAACTCTCTCTTTCAATCAGTCTTGAGGGAAGCTCAACCCGGATACTTTCCTGATGGCCTCCTTTTGCCCGGTCCAGAATCAGCCGGACGGCCTGGTGGGCCAGCCCGTTCTTCGGAATGTCTACCGTTGTGAGAGCCGGCACTGTTTTAGCCGCCTCCTTCACATTATCCATGGAGATTACAGAAGGCATATATTTACGCTGCCTTGACCGTTTCAGGGCAGCCAGGACACCGATCGCCGTACTGTCATTCGCACAGAATATGGCGGTCGGTTTATTTTTTCCTGCCAGGATAGCTTCCATACTCTCCTCTCCTTCCTGTCTGGTCTGACCGGTAGGATAGATATTATGGTAATCCAGAGGGATCCTGTGGGCATGGAGGGTCTGGTAATATCCGATATAGCGGGCTTCGTAGGAACAGTCTCCGATGTAGGCGATCTTCCTGTGGCCAAGGCCAATCAGATAATTCATGGCTTTTACCGAGGCCTCCTCTCCATTGCAGATCACTTCATCGTAGGCAAAATTTGTCGGATTTCTGTCGATTCCCACCAGGTTCCCGTATTTTTGTTTTAGAGGATCGATCAGGGCCTCCGGACATTTCCCCAGGAGGATTAGCCCATCCGCATGGTGTTTCTCCCTCCGCGAAGCAAATCTTCCCTCCTCCGGCATTTCCAGGATTTCTGTCATTTCCAGCAGAGTCAGGATCCTGCCGGGAATCACATGTTCTTTTACCATCTCCTTTTTTAATTCATCATAGATCTCGGAGAAAAAGAGGTCCTGGCTGATATGCATCGATCTTGTCAAAAAGACATCGAAACAGAGAGAATCCTGTTCTTTATCCTTTTCATTTCCTTTCTTGAGCATTCTGGCTGCATTGTTGGGGGTATAGCTGATTTCTCTGACTGCCTGCCAGATCCTGTTTTCCAGAGCTTTATCCCTACAGTGGTATTCCGGCTGATTCAGAACTCTGGAAACCGTTGCAACCGAAGTGCCGGCCATGTCGGCAATTCTTTTCAATGACATGATCTCCTCCTGTATAATCAACTGTAATCGTTTACATGAATTAATAGCTTTTAATATAATTTTATATTAGTATATCACAATTCCGGTATATTTTTAAGTAAATTATTAATGTAAACGTTTGCATTATTTTCTTTGTGTTTTCAAGTATTTTTTATTATTATTAATATGAACAAACTGTTTTTTATGCTGTTTATTATGATGGAAAGGATTATACTATGAGATTAAGAAATCGTTTCATGAAATGTTTCGCTGCAGGTCTTCTTGGAATCGTCTGCCTGGCAGGCCTTTCCGGCTGTGGATCCGGAAAAGCTTCCGACAGCAAGGAAGTTCATATCGGTTATTTTAACAATGTAACCCATGCCCAGGCTCTTTTGATGAAGGCCGAAGGCGTTCTTGACAATGCTTATGGGGATGACGTAACGGTTACATGGACCGGTTTTAATGCAGGTCCCGCAGAAGTTGAGGCCCTCTTCGCAGGTGATATTGATATCGGTTATATCGGACCGGTTCCGGCCATCAGCGCGAACGTAAAGTCTGACGGCGACGTGTCCATCATCTCCGGCGCATCCATGGCGGGTGCGGAACTGATTCGGGCAAAGGGTGCTAAGATCACATCGATCAAAGATCTTGCCGGCAAGACGGTTGCGATCCCTCAGATTGGAAACACCCAGCATCTCTGCCTGCTTCAGCTGATGAAGGAAAACGGACTTGATACAGTAGAAAACGGGGGTGATGTGACGGTTACCGCTGTCGAGAACGCAGATGTGCTCAATATGATGGAGAATGGAAACATCGATGCTGCCGTTGTTCCGGAACCCTGGGGGTCAACCTTGGTAAAAGCCGGTGCCGAGATCGTGCTTGATTATGATAAGCTCTATCTAGAAGGAAACTATCCGGTTGCCGTTGTTGTTGTCAGAAACGAATTTCTGGAGGAGCATCCTGATTATGTGAAAGTCTTCCTGGAAGCCCACCAGAATGCTACGACCCAGATCAACGAGGATATTGAGGGGGCAGCCGGGGTGATCAATGCTGAGATCAACGCCGCTACCGGTAAATCCCTGGAACCGGATATTCTTACTTCCGCTTTCTCCAAGCTGACGATCACCGACGAGGTGAATCCTGATGCGATCGATGATTTTGCTCAGATTTCTCTGGACCAGAAATTTATTGACAAGCTTCCGGAAAACATCATTACGGAAGTGAAATGAGAAAGGATCTTAAAAAATGTCACTTGAACTGATCGGTGTGAACAAAACATTTTCTGATACAAAACAGGCAACGATCAATGATATCAATCTCAAGATCGAAAAAGGCGAATTCATCTGCTGTGTCGGCAAGAGCGGATGCGGCAAAAGTACCCTTTTAAACCTGATCGCCGGCCTGCTGAAACCTACTTCCGGCCAGATCATCCTGGATGGTCAGCCAGTCACCGGTCCGGGGCCTGACCGGATCGTAATGTTCCAGGAACATGCTCTTTTCCCCTGGTTGAACGTGATCGACAACGTCACTTTCGGTATGGAGCTGGCTTCCGTGCCGAAGGAAGAACAGATGGCCCGGGCGGAAAAATATCTGAAGATGATGGGATTGGAATCTTATCATCACTACGCGATTCACCAGCTTTCCGGGGGTATGAAGCAGCGTGTTGCCCTCGCGAGGGCTTTTACCATGGACTCGAAAGTCCTTCTGATGGACGAGCCTTTCTCCGCTCTTGACAAACAGACTTCCAACCGTCTGCGAAAAGAATTACAGCAGATCTGGATGGAAACTCACCAGACCATTTTCTTCATCACCCACAGTGTGGAGGAAGCGATCTACCTGGGTGACCGGGTCGTTGTCATGGCCGAGGGCGGAACCATTCAGAATGTGATATCGGTCGATCTTGACCGGCCAAGACATGTATATGACGAGAAATTTATCGATTACCGCAGACATTTATTGGATCAGATACAGGGGGAGGAAACTCATGCAGACAGATAGAACGACGGATAATAAAAAAGGCCGGCTCAGGGGGTCTGCGCTGGAGGAGGTCCTTTTCCTCTTTGGCGTCATCCTACTATGGCAGCTGGTCTATTTTGTGGGAGTGGACCAGTTGGGCATATGGAAATCCTACTCCATGCCCTCTCCTTCCGGTGTCTTCCAGTCCTTTTATAAAATGATCATGGACGGATCTTTGGCGGAAGCAACCGGAAGAAGCCTCCTACGAGGAGGGATCGGCTACCTGATCTCTCTGGTCATCGGCGGGATCGTAGGGATCCTGATCAATCATTTCCCTTTCCTGCACAGGAACTTAAGACCGCTGATCATGGGGATCCAGACACTTCCCAGCATCTGCTGGGTGCCCTTTTCCATCCTCTGGTTCGGGCTTTCGCAGACTGCGATCATCTTCGTGGTCATCATGGGGTCAGCATTCAGTATCGCAATCGCTGTCGACGGAGCTATCTCTAATGTTCCTCCGATCTATATTAAGGCCGGCCTTACCATGGGCGCCTCCAAAAGGCAGATGTACCGCAGGATCATATTCCCGGCAGCATTGCCCGAACTGATCTCCGGTATGAAACAGGGCTGGTCTTTCGCATGGCGTGCCCTGATGAGCGGTGAAGTAATGACTACCTCGATCGGTCTTGGTCAGACGCTGATCACAGGCCGTAATCTGGCAGATATCAACCAGGTAATGCTGGTGATGATCGTGATCGTGATCGTCGGGATCCTGATCGACCAGCTCATATTTGCAAATATAGAACATAAGATACAGAAGACAAGAGGATTGGCCTGATCGCCAATCCTCTTTTTTATTCAAAATATACTATTTTGATTTAAATATACCATTTTATTACGTGATTTCTGCTAAATAATATAGGGAATACTCCAAGTGTTCGATTGACTGTATAGGTAAATTACAGTATAATATGAAAGAACATTGTAATATGAAAGGAATACTACACAAATATTTAAAGTATGCGGACTCTTTACCTTATCCTGCTGAGGGAGGATGTCGGTATGCTTTTTTAATGACTACTTCTTTGATATGCACATGTTACACAGAATAAAGAATCTACAGGAGAGGTGAAAAGAAACATGGGTAGATATGTTGCGAAACGTATTCTGCTGGCGATTGTATCAATCATCATTGTCAGCGCCATTACCTTTTTCGTAATGGAATTGATCCCGGGCGGACCCTTCAACAAAGAAAAGGCGACTGACCCGGCAGTCCAGAAAGTTCTGGAAGAACGTTATAATCTTGATAAGCCGATCGGTACACAGTACATTCTGTATATGAAAGGTGTACTGCACGGAGACTGGGGCGTTTCCCTGAAGACCGGGCGTGATATCTGGACAGATATCACCAGTAAGTTTTCCATCTCCGCAAGACTTGGCGGCGCTGCGGCAATCCTGGCGATCATTGCAGGAATCATATTCGGTAGTATTGCTGCTCTGACCCGTAACAAGTGGCCGGATCGTCTGATCGTATTCCTGACTACACTGGGTACAGCGATGCCATCTTTCGTGCTGGCAACCTTGCTGCTTCTGGTCTTCTGTCTGAAACTGAAGTGGCTGCCTGTATGGTCATCCAGCAACCAGAATTACACGCTTCCGATCATAGCGCTTTCTGTTTATCCGATGGCTTACATTACCCGACTTACCAAGACCAGTATGCTTGATTCCCTGAATCAGGACTACATTCGTACTGCAAAAGCAAAAGGTGTCTCCGGAATGAAGGTCATCTTCCTGCACGCACTTAGAAACGCACTCATCCCGGTTATCACTTACGTGGGACCGATGATTGCTTATATCCTTACCGGCTCCATGGTTGTAGAGAATATCTTTACGATCGGCGGCCTTGGTACCGCTTTTGTAACCAGTATCACAAACCGTGACTATACCACGATCATGGCTACTACTCTGTTCCTGGCAATCCTGATGGTTATCGCCAACCTTCTGACAGATATTGCCTACAAACTCGTGGATCCAAGGATCACCTTTAACTAGGATCAATGCCTGACACGGTTAACAAGAGCAAGTAAGAAAGGATATCAATCTATGCAAAGTATGAATAACGAACAGGTCGAACTGAAGAAAAGACAGTTCCTGTCTTCCCAGATCGATTTAAGTAAATTTAACGGCAAAGATTTTACCCTGGCAACCGACGAAGAAAAACGTCAGCAGGATGTCATGGGCGAATCAACTACATTTTTTAAGGACGGTATGCGCCGGCTCAGAAAAAATCCTCTGGCAATGGGCAGCATCATCGTCATTCTGGCAATTATCATTATCATCACAATAGCACCTCATATCTGTCCTTACGGTTATGCCCAGCAGATCATGGTCAACGGGGTAAAAGATAAATCAGCCAGCAACCTGGCACCCTTTGAATACTCCATGATGGAGCAGCGCTATATGGATTCCTCGGGTGAGAAGGTCTTCCCACATATTTTCGGGACGGATTCCCTGGGACGTGACTATTTCATCCGTGTGATCTACGGTACAAGAGTCAGCCTCTCCGTCGGTGTTGTAGCAGCGATCATGGTATTGATCATCGGCCTGATCTACGGATCTGTTGCCGGATACTTCGGCGGCACAGTGGATATGATCATGATGAGGATCGTAGATATCATCTACTCCCTTCCTGATATGCTGATCATCATCCTGTTGTCGGTTGTTCTGAATGAACGTCTTACACCTGTCATTGCGGGTACTCCTCTGGCCAGACTGGGTTCCAACATGATCTCCATGTTTATCGTGTTTGCCCTGCTTTACTGGGTTGGTATGGCCAGGCTGATCCGCGGGCAGATCCTTACAATCAAGAATAATGAATATGTTCTGGCAGCAAGGGCGATCGGCACCAAGGATGGAAGGATCCTCCGCCGACACATCCTGCCCAACTGTCTGTCAGTCATCATCATCACTACGGCCCTCCAGGTTCCGAGTGCTATTTTCACTGAGAGTTACTTAAGCTTCCTGGGATTAGGTGTATCCGCACCGCTTACCTCTCTGGGTTCCCTGGCGAATGACGCCCGCTTAGCGCTTCAGTCCTACCCCCACAGACTGGTAATCCCTGCAATTGTCATCTGTCTGATCGTACTTGCCCTGAACCTGATCGGTGACGGCCTTCGTGACGCATTTGACTCCAAGCTGAATTAAGGAGGCGTTACTATGAGTGAACAAAATACACCATTATTATCTGTTAGGAATCTTCATACCTCTTTCTTTACCGATTCCGGTGAAGTAAAAGCAGTGAACGGAATCTCTTTTGATCTTGAGGCAGGAAAGACTCTCGGTATTGTTGGAGAGTCCGGTTCCGGTAAATCCGTAACTTCCTACTCGATCATGCAGATTCTGGCAGAAGCCGGTCGTATCGTTGACGGCTCCATCTTCTTTAAAGGGGACGACATTACCAAGTACAGCGAAAAAGAAATGCAGAATTTCCGTGGCAAGAAGATCTCCATCATCTTCCAGGATCCTATGACTTCCCTGAATCCGGTATTTACCATCGGCTATCAGCTTGAGGAAGCGATCACACTGCATACGGATAAAGATAAGAAAGCGGCTCGTGAGCACGCCATCGAGATGTTGAAACTGGTAGGTGTTAACGAACCGGAAAGCCGTGTAAAACAGTATCCTCATGAGCTTTCCGGCGGTATGAGACAGCGTGTCATGATCGCCATGGCCCTTTGCTGTGAGCCGGATATCCTGATCGCTGACGAGCCCACCACCGCACTTGATGTTACGATCCAGGCACAGATCCTTGAACTGATGCAGGATCTTCAGAAGAAAATGGGGATGGCGATCATCATGGTTACCCATGATCTGGGTGTTATCGCCAGCATGTGTGACGAGATCCTTGTTATGTACGGCGGACGTGTTTGTGAACGCGGAACTGCTGATGACATTTTCTACCGTCCTGCCCATGAATATACGAAGGGTCTCCTTCGTTCCATCCCGCGCAAGGACAATATGAATGAGAAGCTTGTTCCGATCGGAGGAACGCCGATCAACCTGCTGCAGATGCCGGAAGGATGCGCATTCTGCCCCCGCTGTGATAAGGCCATGAAAATCTGCCTGACACAGGTTCCGGAGGAATACCGGGTTGGAGAAACCCATCTGGCAAGCTGCTGGATGAACATTAAAGATTTATATGATGCACAGGAGGGAAAATAATATGGCTGATAAAAAGAATCTGCTGGAAGTAGAACATCTGAAGCAGTATTTCCCGGTGCAGAAGGGATTTCACAAGGTACCGTTAAAAGCTGTCGATGATGTATCATTCACCATTCGTCCTGGCGAGACTCTCGGTCTTGTCGGAGAATCCGGATGCGGAAAAACCACTGTCGGACGTACTCTTCTGAGACTTTATGAACCGACCGGCGGAAAGATCACCTTCGATGGCGAAGTGATCTATGACAGCGGAGAACAATACGATGAGAACGGTAAACTGGTCGTGGATGCAAACGGTAAACCTGTTCTCGGAAAAAAGATTTATAAAGATATGCTCCCCTATCGGAGACAGATGCAGATGGTGTTCCAGGATCCCTACTCTTCTCTCAATCCGAGAATGACCATTGAGGATATCATCGGAGAGCCTTTGGATGTCCATAAACTTTACTCTTCCAAACAGGAACGACGTGAAAGGATCCTTGAACTCATGGATATCGTCGGATTGAATGCAGAGCATGCTATGCGTTATGCCCATGAGTTTTCCGGCGGCCAGCGTCAGCGTATCGGTATTGCCCGCGCTCTGGCTGTGAATCCGAAGTTTATTGTCTGTGATGAGGCGGTTTCGGCCCTGGATGTTTCTATTCAGGCGCAGGTGATCAACATGTTTGAAGAGCTCCAGGAGAAGCTGGGTGTTGCCTATCTTTTCATAGCTCATGACTTGCTGGTAGTCCACCATATCTCAGACAGGATAGCCGTTATGTATCTGGGACATCTCATGGAGATCGCAGATGCGGATGAGCTGAATGGCAATCCTATCCATCCATATACTCTGAGTCTGCTCTCTTCCGTTCCCATCCCGGATCCGGAGACAGCAAGAAAGAGCAAACGTATCATCTTAGAGGGTGATGTACCCAGTCCTTTGAATATGCCCACCGGCTGTCCTTTCCGGACCAGGTGCCGCTATGCAACTGAGCAATGTGCCATAGCCATGCCTCCTCTGCAGGATCATGGCAATGACCATCTGGTAGCCTGCTGGAACAAATAAGGTTTCAATTTTGAGGGAAATGAAACATAGATTTTATATTTTTATGAGGAGGAAGAAATATGAAGAAGTTATTAGCAATTTTGCTTGCTTCAACCATGATAATCGGTCTCGCCGGCTGTGGAAGCTCAGGCGGCGGTGCCGAGCAGTCTACATCTGCTGCTACAACTGAGAATGCAGATAAGGACACACTTTATATCAACCTTGCCAGTGAGCCGGATTTCCTTGATCCTACACTGAACAGCTCCGTTGATGGCGCATGTCTCGCCGTTAACTCTTTTGAAGGTCTCTATACTTATAATGAGAAGCAGGAAATTGTTCCTGCTATCGCAGAAGCTCTTCCTGAGGTTTCCGAGGATGGATGTACCTACACAGTTAAGTTGAAAGACACTGTATGGAGCAATGGTGAAAAGCTGACCGCCAACGACTTCGTATACAGCTGGAACCGTGCGGTTGATCCTGCTACTGCAGCAGACTACGCTTATCTCTTTGATATCATCGACCGTGACGATGACAAGCTGGACGTCAAAGCAGTGGATGACTATACACTGGAGATTAAGCTTACCAACCCTTGCCCTTACTTCCTGTCACTGCTCGCTTTCCCGGTATTCTTCCCGGTTTACCAGGCAGATGTTGAGAAGGCAAACCCGGATGGAACCAAGCCGGGCGCATGGGCTCAGGAAGCAGGCTTCGTCAGCAACGGTGCCTACACTCTTACCGAGTGGAAACACAACGAATCTATGGTTTACACCAAGAATGATAACTACTGGAATGCTGACAAGGTTAACATCCCTACCTTAAACTTCATGTTAAGTGCTGATAACACAGCTACCTATGCTGCATACAACAGCGGCGATCTTGATTTTATCGACTCCGTTCCTACCGATGAGATCCAGTCACTCCTCAACAACAAGGAGTTCAAGATCATTGATAATCTGGGAACCTACTATCTTGCGTTCAATGTAAACTCTGATCTTTTCAAGGATATGACCCCTGAGCAGGGTGATAAGTTCCGTGAAGCAATCTCCCTGATGATCGACCGTCAGTACATCGTAGATGCGGTAGGTCAGACCGGCCAGGTTCCCGCTGACTCCTACATTCCTGCAGGAATGAGCGATGGTAACGGCGGCATCTTCAAGGGTGAGGATACCTCTTACTACGATGCAACAACTACCGGTCCTTCCAACGCTGAGCAGGCTATGAAGCTTCTCGAAGAATGTGGCTATTCCTTCACCGACAACGGTGACGGAACCTACTCCGTGAGCCCTGCGATCACGATCCCTTACATCCTGAATCAGGATGACGGACACCAGAAAGTTGCTGAGTCCATCCAGAGTGACCTTTCCACCATCGGTATCGAGATCACAATCGCTCAGGAAGACTGGAATGTATTCCTGCAGGATCGTAAGGACGGCAAGTACACCTTCGCTCGTGAAGGCTGGTTAGCAGACTATGACGATCCGATCAACATGCTTGAGATGTTCACCACAGATTCCGGAAACAATGATCCTCAGTTAGGCCGTGATGCAGATAAAGACAAACATAACTGGAAAGAGTATGATGCCCTTATCAAAGACATCCGTACCACAACTGATTTCGCAAGCCGTGTTGACAAGATGCATAAGGCAGAGGATATCCTCATGTCCACCTATGCTGTTATCCCGATCTACTACTACAATGATATCTATATGCAAAAAGGGAATGTAGATGGAATCTATTCCACTGTAACAGGAAACAAATATTTCATGTATGCTACAAAGAAATAATATCTGCTGTTTTCTGACAGTATCTATGTAAAACCATAATAAAAGCCGTGTGGTCAATCCCTCAACCACACGGCTTTTTCTTATGCTTTTATTCAATCTATCCTGTATGCAGTGTCTGAAACGTTTGGATCAGAGGCAGCCAAAAGCAACCATTGCCTCTCTTAACGTCTTCTTATGGGCATCTGTCAGTTCAGTAAGGGGAAGCCTCGGGGAGCCGACCTCAAAGCCCTGCATGTTTAAGGCTGCCTTAACCGGGATCGGGTTCACTTCAATGAAAAGCTGTTCCACCAGCGGCAGAGCCTTCAGCTGGAGAGCTCTTGCCTCCTCATATCTTCCCTGGAGACAATGCATCACGATATCATGGGTCTCCCTGGGCGCCACATTAGCCAGGACGGAGATCACGCCGATTCCTCCTAAGGAACACAGAGGTACGATCTGGTCATCGTTGCCGGAGTAGATATCCAGCTTACCGTCTGTCAGCCCCGCAAGCTTTGCAACCTGGCTGATGTTGCCTGTTGCTTCCTTGATCGCTACGATATTCTCCTGGTCTTTCGCCAGTCTGGCCATAGTCTCCGGCAGAATGTTGGTGCCGGTCCTGGATGGAACATTGTAAACAATGCAGGGGAGCTTCGTTGCAGAAGCAATCGTGCGGTAGTGTTTATAGAGTCCTTCCTGAGTCGCTTTATTATAATAGGGAGTTACCAGCAGAAGACCGTCTGCACCAAGTTTCTCTGACTCCTCAGACATCATAACAGCATGGGCTGTGTTATTGGAACCGGTTCCTGCGATCACAGGAATCCTTCCCTTGGTCTGTTCTACTGCAAACTTTATCGCATCAAGATGCTCGGGATCATCTAAAGTCGGAGCTTCTCCGGATGTACCGCACACAATGAGCGCATCCGTCCCTCCCTCGATCTGGGCTTCGATCAACCTGCCCAGTGAATCATAATTAATATCTCCATTCTCTTTCATCGGCGTAGCCAATGCAACGCCTGATCCTTTAAAGATTGTCATAGGAGCACCTCCATCATCATATCATGTGAATTCAAATACAGATGGCATGAACCATGCCCTCTTTTCGCTACTATCATAGCACTTTCTCCCGGAAAATGGAACACCTTTTACTTAATCTGCTTCCTGCATACTGATGTAGCGGCAGGCTGCTAAAGCAGCAACTGCTCCGTCGGCGGCTGCAGTAGTCACCTGTCGGATCTCTTTGCGGCGGCAGTCTCCTGCTACAAACAGGCCTTCCGTAACAGTGAGGCAGTCTTCTCCGCTGTCAAAGTAGCCCCGGTCGTCAAGGTAAGCCAGGGAGGCAAAGTCCTTATTCTCCGGAACCAGTCCGATCGCAACAAACAGCCCGTCACAGGGAATATGACTGATCTCTCCGCTCTTCCCTTTCCGGATCTCCACTCCGGATAACTCGTCCTTCTCATTGGTGATCAGGCCGCTGATCTTTACTCCGGTGTAAGCTGTTACGTTCGATCTGGAAAACAGAACCTTCTGTAATGCTTCCTCCCCGGTAAAGTGATCCAGATCCTGGAGAATGATCACCTTAGCGCACTTTTCAGATAGGAGGATCCCCTCCTGCAGAGCAGAGTTTCCTCCGCCGGCGAGACAGACTACCTGGTCTGTATAAAAATCTCCGTCACAGACAGCACAGAAAGAAATCCCTTCTCCCACAAGGTCTTTCTCCCCCGGAAGGCCCAGCATACGGTGTTTTACACCGGTAGCAAGTATCACGGCCTTAGAAGAAAAGGACGATCCTTCTTCGGTTCTTACAACCTTCTTCCCATCCTCCTCCCTGACAGAGATCACATTTTCAAACTCAATCTCCGCTCCCTGGGCAAGAATCTGGTCCAGCAGACTGTCCGCGAATTCGTTGCCGCTCATGGACAGGGTGCCGGGATAATTCTCTACTTTAGGGGAATGAGTGATCTGGCCCCCGAAACCATTTTTTTCGATCACAAGAACGGTTTTCCCGTTCCGTCTGGCATAGAGAGCAGCTGTCATGCCGGCCGGTCCCCCGCCAACTACGATAATATCATACATGATGAGCCTCCTGTATATGCGTAAAGGCGGGCAGAAGTTCCTTCACATCTGCCCGCCGGTCCGTACTGTCAGTTAGTTGCGTTTCATCAGCCATCCTTTGATGTCTGATACACCACGGTATTTCTCAAATTCCTCACCGTTGACCAAAACCAGAGTCGGTGCCTGCTTTACACCAAAGCGGCTTACAAGATCACGCTCTTCATTCGCGTTCAGGGACTGATAATTCACTCCTGCACGGTCCAGAAGGGCTCCTGCCGCCTTACAGTTGGGACAGGTAGGAGTCTTGAAGAGAAGTACGGTCTGGTCGCTCTCTACGCTCTCAGGAGCTTCGTAGATAACCGTCTCTTCCACTGCCGTCTCTGCCTGCGGCTGATCAGAGATCACCGGATTCGGTCCGACATGGGTGAGGGTCGAGTGGCCAAGATCATATACTTTTCTATCTTTGTATTCCTGCGCTTTTCCATCATTCCAGTTCTGAACCGGACGGTAGTAGCCGGTGATACGGCTGTAGATCTCTGTCTTCCTTCCGCAGATCGGGCAGGTTGCCTGCTCGCCGGTAAGATATCCATGGTCTCTGCATACGGAATAGGTAGGAGACATGGTGTAGTAAGGCAGCTTATAGTTTTCGGCGATCTTACGGACAAGATTCGCTGCTGCCTTCCAGTCCGGGAGCTTCTCACCCAGGAAGGCATGGAATACGGTTCCTGAAGTGTAGAGTGTCTGCAGGTCATCCTGGATATCCAATGCGGAGAAAACATCCTCAGTAAATCCAACCGGCAGATGGGAGGAATTCGTGTAGTAAGGAGTTCCGTCCATGTTGGCTGTGATGATATCCGGGAACTGCTCCTTGTCATGCTTAGCAAAACGGTAGGTGGTGGACTCTGCCGGAGTTGCTTCCAGATTGTAAAGGTCACCGTAGAGCTCCTGGTAGTCGGATAAGCGCTCTCTCATATGGTTCAGGACATCCCTGGTAAAACGCTGGGCTCTCGGATCAGTCAGGTCAGCTCTGAGCCATCTTGCGTTAAGGCCAACCTCGTTCATACCGATCAGGCCGATGGTGGAAAAATGATTATCAAAGTTGCCAAGGTATCTCTTGGTGTAAGGATACAGTCCCTGCTCTAACAGCTTAGTGATAACGGTGCGCTTCGTTTTCAGGCTGCGGGCGGAAATATCCATGAGCACATCAAGACGCTTATAAAAGTCTCTCTCATCCTTCGCAAGATAAGCGATACGTGGCATGTTGATCGTTACAACACCAATGGAACCGGTGGATTCGCCGGAACCGAAGAAACCACCGGATTTCTTCCGAAGTTCTCTCAGGTCAAGGCGGAGTCTGCAGCACATGGAGCGGACATCGCTGGGTTCCATGTCAGAATTAATATAATTGGAGAAATAAGGAGTTCCGTACTTGGCAGTCATCTCAAAGAGAAGCTTGTTGTTCTCTGTCTCGGACCAGTCAAAATCCCTGGTGATGGAGTAGGTGGGGATCGGATACTGGAATCCGCGTCCGTTGGCATCTCCCTCGATCATGATCTCAATGAATGCCTTGTTGACCATATCCATCTCCTTCTGGCAGTCTCCGTAAGTGAAATCCATCTCCTCGCCGCCGATAATCGCCGGCAGGTTCTTAAGATCGTTCGGAACAACCCAGTCAAGAGTGATGTTGGAGAAAGGTGCCTGCGTTCCCCAGCGGCTCGGTGTATTCACGCCGTAGACAAAGGACTGAACACACTGCTTCACTTCTTTCTGGCTCAGGTTATCAATCTTAACGAAAGGAGCCAGATAAGTATCAAAGGAAGAAAATGCCTGTGCACCTGCCCACTCATTCTGCATGATGCCAAGGAAATTCACCATCTGGTTGCAAAGGGTGGAAAGATGTCTTGCCGGGGAAGATGTGATCTTGCCCGGTACGCCGCCCAGGCCTTCCTGGATCAGCTGCTTTAAGGACCAGCCTGCGCAGTATCCGGTAAGCATGGAAAGGTCGTGAAGATGGATCTCGGCCTTCCTGTGGGCATTCGCAATATCATCATCGTACACTTCGCTCAGCCAGTAGTTGGCAGTGATCGCGCCGGAGTTGGAAAGGATCAGACCACCGACAGAATAAGTTACGGTCGAATTCTCTTTCACACGCCAGTCATTGATCTTCAGATAGTTATCAACCAGATCTTTATAATTCAGGAGCGCGGAATTGATGTTGCGGACTTTCTCACGCTGACGGCGATAGAGGATGTATGCTTTCGCTACATCCGCATAGCCGGACTCAGAGAGAACCTTCTCCACACTGTCCTGGATCTCCTCCACGGAAATCCGGTCATCCACGATCTTGCTTTCAAAATCGGAAGTAACATGAAGAGAGATCAGGTCAATCACACTCGGATGGAAATGCTTGTTCAGAGCCTCGAATGCTTTTGTGATCGCGGCACTGATCTTACTGATGTTGAAATCAGCAATCTTTCCATCTCTTTTCACTACATAATACATGGGACAACTCCTCCTATACTTAAACCTCATAGAATAACAAATGAAATCCTCTGCCGTGTTTGAGCAGAGGCACTTTATAAATATTATCATTGCCAAGGAAGGTTGTCAATATATATGGTGTAATTTATTTAAATAGCCACTATATATTGTGGAGGACCTAGTCAGTCCCTCTCAGTTCAGCATTCGGGACATACCGGCGCACAAGGGCTAAATAAGCCTCCAGGTCCGCTTTCCCCGGCGCATGCAGGTTTCCGAAGGGTACGGTATCCCTGTCAGTAAAGGGCTGGATAAAGTACCGTTTTGCTCCCTCTATCATAGCTCCTATCTCTTCAAAATCCGATATCTTGTGGAACTCATCCACAACAGTGGTGCGAAATTCATAATCGATCTTACTGCCCATGATCAGGGAAATGCTTTCCCGAATGGGTGCCAGGTCGATCTTATCCTTTCCAATCGTTATGGCATATTTATCCGGGCTGTTCTTGATATCCATAGCAACATAATCCAGGAGATCTTCATCCAGGAGTTTTTTCAGCATGTCCGGATGATTCCCGTTGGTATCAAGCTTGGTCATATATCCCATCTGCCGGATCCTCCGCAGGAGGGCGGGCAGGTCCTTGTTCAGACAGGGTTCCCCTCCGGTGACAGCCACCCCGTCCAGAAGGCCCTTTCTCTTCTCCAGAAATGAAAAAAGGTCCTCTTCATCCATGACGGGGGGCGCGCTGCCGTCTACCAGTTCAAAGTTATGGCAGTAGGGACAGCGGAAATCGCAGGCCCCGAGAAAAACAGTGCAGGCTACTCTGCCCGGAAAATCCAGGAGCGTCATTTTTGCGAGTCCGTGTATCTTCATATCGTTTCCTTTCCTCTTGTTTATGTTCCGTAAATCGCAGGCATGATCAGACAGCCGCAAGAATATGCATATTGCGGAGTACGCCGTCCCCGATCGAATCATTGACAGACCAGGCGTGTTTTTCCAGGTCTCCGCAATCCGCATTGCTTAAATGCCGGCCTCTGAGTTCCAGGATAACATCTGCTGCAATACCTTCGATCACCTTTGCTTTCTCTTCCATGATCCCCGGCTCGTTATCCGTCGTGAGAAGATATTCAAACAGCTCTGCTTCCAGGGCCAGGCACGGCAGTTCACGCAGGGCCCGGAATCCCCACTTATAGTAGGGCTGGTACCTTCTGTTCAGCAAAAAGATCAGGGATATAGCGCTTTTTACAAATTCATAGACAGCGATCTGGGCCGCAGCAGTTTCCCCGTGGCGGATACAGCGCTCGTAATTATACTGGCCGGCCTGAGCCATAAGGAGCAGATGGCCAGCCATTTTCTTCTTCCGGATATCCTCCGGAAAGAAGGACAGCCTCTCTCTGATCTGCGTTAAAAGACCGTAATTGTCAAAAAAAAGGCTGCCGCCTGTCAGTTCCGCCAGGGACTGGTCCGGCAGGGTAAGCCATCCTGTCAGACTAAGATCCGCATCTTCCTGGCCCAGCTTCTCCATCAGAAAATCCCGGATACGGATCACGCCGCGTCTCGGCCCGCCAACGGGCTGCACAAGAGACCTCCTGAACCCACCGAATTCCCTGGGAAGTTTGGCGTAAGCCCTTTCCAACCGGAAAGCTGTCTTTCTGTCCACCACATCTTCATCCGGCAGGAAGATCATAAATCCCGGCTCAAAATCGTGGTCGGTTGAGACCGCATCATCATATCCGAAACATTCGGATCCGCTGCCGATCAGACCGACGGCCAGCAAAGGAAGAAGCTCCGGAAACTGCTCTTTTAACATGGAATCTCCGAAGCTTTCATAATATTTTCTTGCGAGTTCAAGTCCCTGCATAGATTTTCTCCGCTCTGTTTTTTAATTCGTCTGCTGTAAGAAAATACCCATAATAAGAAAATGTGGGTGCACACTTCTCGCATACAAAGGCGTAATAACCCGGATCGACACCAGGAGATTCCGTTGCTTCCCGGTCTCCGGTCTCTTTCTGCTGACCAAGAAGACAGACTTCTGCCTGATCCAAAAGCTCATAAATGCGGGCTTCCGCCTTTTCCATGCCTTCCATCTGACGGAAGGTATCTGCCATGTTCAGATAAGTGATCCCCTGCTCCAGGCGGCCGCCGGGAACCTGGTCCATGGCTGATAAAGCCAGTTCATAAAGGGAGATCGCTTCCCGGTAGCGCCCAAGGGCTGTACAGGTAAGAGCCATATTGTTGTAGAGGCCTCCCAGCAGGGAAGGATCCGTTTCTTTTCTTCCCTCGTAGATCGACCTGGCTTTTTCAAACAGTTCCATAGAAGTGCTGTTTTCTCCAAAAGCATTATAGACCGTGGCGGCATTCACATAGGTGGTGCCGGCGGATACTGTCCCTTCAAAATCCAGCACAGCAAGAAGGGTCAGCGCTTCCTCGGCGCTTTGGATCGCCTTCTCCTTGTCTCCGGTCTTTCGATAGTGGCCGGCCAGCTCATTATAAAGCATCAGCCGGCCCCTCTCGTCCCCGTTCGCTTTCGCTTCCTCCAGCCAGTAGAGCAGGTGGCGCTCCGCACCGGCATAATCCCGCCTGCTCATATATTCATTCATTTTTTCAATGATCCTCTGCTGAGGCACCATGCCGGTCGGCGCCTGGCAGGGACATTTAGCCTGGATCATAGTAACTCCTTGATATTCTCTTTTCATGATTTCTCTGTCAGGGATACCAGGTCCGGATAAAGCTTTTCCAGACAGTCGATCACCATCTCGCCGGTTCCCGGCAGATTGACGATCATGGTCCCACTGCGAACCCCGGTCTCGGCACGGTAAAGCATGCCCTGCTTCAAAGCTTCTGTACAATGATCATGGAGCTTTTTTTTCAGCACAGGACAGTTTTCTTCCCGGACCGCTCTGGTGGCATCCGGCACACAGTCTCTGACTGACAGGCCGGTACCACCGATGGTCAGAAGGACATCCGCCTTCTCGATATCACAGATCTTCTCCAGATCCATCTCCACCAGATCACGGGATTCAGGAACAGAGCCGGTGAAGACCACCTGGTCTCCATGCTCTTCTATAGTTTTTAAGACAGGGGACAGGGCCGGGGTTTCCCGGTTTCCTACATATACCCCGTCGTCCACGATCAGTAATGCAAATTGCATCGGTCTCCTCCTGAACATTTTCTCATACAGTCTTCCGTATCATAACCCACAACTTATCTCTGCCCCTTATCATAGGGGATACCCTCCGCCTTCGGAGCCCTGGAATCCTGAGAAAAGATCGCCAGAACAAGCAGGGAGATAATATAGGGAAGCATGTTGTACATGGTACTTGGCAGTTTCAAAGCTACCAGGAAATCGAATCCGCTGTATACATTGGACAAAGCTCTCAGAAGTCCGAACAGTAAGGCAGCAAGCCCGATGTTAAGAGGTTTCCACTGGCCAAAGATCATTACAGCCAGTGCCAGGAAACCGAAGCCTGCCACGCCGTTCTCAAATTTCCATTCACTGACACCCGCGGTGATATAGGCAATACCTCCAAGACCTCCTAAAGCACCGGAGATCATTACGCCGGCATACCGCATCAGGTAAACGTTGATTCCCACAGAATCTGCAGCCTGAGGATGCTCGCCGCAGGCCATGAGACGAAGTCCGAACCTGGTTTTATAGAGAACGATCACGGAAGCGATCAGGATCAGGACAGTGAGCACCATAAACCAATCCAGGGAGAAGTCTCCAATCTTATGTATAAACACTTTCTTCTGGTGGATGTATCTGACAGTGGAGGACACATTGTTCGGATCCTGGGCCATATTGATCGCCTTCACCAGAACAGTGGCTACTGCTGTTGCCAGCATGTTCATGGCAGTACCTACCAGAGTCTGGTCCGCATTAAAATTAATAGCCGCAACCGCCAGGAGCAGGGAGAAGATCGTGCCGCACAGGATACTTCCCAGCAAGGTCAGTACCAGCATGGGGAAAGCGCCGAGTCCCTGTAAAAAATGCATCACCAGGGCCCCGCCCAGGGCTCCGACCACCATGATCCCTTCCAGGCCAAGATTGATCACACCGCTGTGCTCCGAAAAACATCCGCCTAAAGCGACAAGAGTCAGTACAGATGCATAGACCAATGTGTATTGTAATAACAGTGTCATCTGTCCTCACCCCCTTTCTCATCATCGGAAACATTTTCTTCTTCTGTGTTTAAAATATCTGCCCCCATCTTGTTGATCACGCGCTCGTTGATCATATACCGGATCAGCAGAACAAAACTGCAGAAATAGATGATGATCGAGGAGATCAGGTCGGAAATCTGGGAAGGATATACCATCTTATCCACATAAGAACCGCCGCTGGTAATGTGCTGTATAAAGAAGGAGGAAAAAATGCTCCCAATGGGGTGCAGGCCTCCAAGAAAGGCAGCTGCGATTCCGTTAAATCCCATGCCGGGAACCGATGTCTGTGCACATGACCACTGCTCGATCCCACTCAGATACAGGAAGGAAGCTCCCAGGCCGGCCAGACAGCCGGAGATGAACATGGTAAGGATGACGTTTCTCTTTTCTCTCATCCCGGCATACTTTGCTGCATTTTTATTATAACCGGTCGCTTTCAGTTCAAAGCCCATCATGGTCTTTTCCATGAGCACCCATACGAAGACCGCTGCCAGGCCGGCCAGAAGGATTGCGATGGTCACATAGCGGTTATCGGAAAAAAGCTTATTCAGGCCCATGTGGGGAAGCAAGGCTGCCGGATTCTCCGTTCTGAGGGGACCGGTGTAAGTCGTGCTGGCTTCCTTTACCTTGTTCAGTACCATGTTAACAGTGTAAAGGGACAGCCAGTTCAACATGATACAGGCAATGACTTCATTTACATTCCTGTAGGCTTTCAGAGCACCGGCAGCTGCTCCCAGCAGGCCTCCGGCGAGCATGGCCGCGATCAGGCATACAAACCAGGGCATCTGGTATTTTAAAGCCAGATAGAGGGCTGCGCCTACACCGACCGTATACTGGCCGGAAGCACCGATATTAAACAGGCCGGTCTTGTAGGCAAAAAGAACAGACAAGGTACACATGAGAAGCGGAGCTGTCTTTACCAGAGTTGAGCCGAAATACTCAAGTGCTACTTCCGGTCTGGGGAAGTAGAGGAAGTTCTGCAGGATCGCCAGCATCGCCCTTCCGGCACCCGCAGGGTTGATACATAACAGCACAAGATAACCGACAAGCAGGCCAAAGAAGATACAGATCAGAGAGGCAATGAAACTCTGCACTCCATGGTTGGTCCAGACAGAGTATAATTTATTCTTTTTCTTCATCTGTTTTCACCTCCTGTCTCCGGGCTCCGGTCATGTAAAGTCCGAGTTCTTCCACAGTAACTTTCTCCGGGTCGAATTCTCCGACCAGCTCCCCTTCATACATTACCAGGATACGGTCAGAGACATTCATTACTTCATCAAGTTCCAGGCTGACCAGAAGCACCGCTTTCCCGGCATCCCTCTGCGCGATCAGCTGTTTATGGATAAATTCGATCGCTCCGACATCCACACCTCTGGTGGGCTGGACTGCGATCAGAAGCCTGGGATCTTTATCAATCTCTCTGGCGATCACTGCCTTTTGCTGATTGCCGCCGGACATGGTCCTGGCAATGGTGATCGGTCCCTGACTGGACCGGACGTCATATTCCTTGATCAGTCGCTTCGCAAACTTGCGGATGCTGGCTTGTTTCAGGAAGCCAAAGGACGTGATGAATTCAGGGGTGAAGTACTCCTGGAGGACCATATTATTCTCCAGGGAATAATCCAGGACCATCCCGTATTTATGCCGGTCTTCCGGTATATGGGAGGTTCCCAGCACAGAGCGCTGCCGGATCGGCTCACTGCTCACATCTTTACCGTTAAGAACAATGGTACCGCTCTTCAGATGCTCCAGGCCGGATAAACCGTAGATCAGCTCAGACTGCCCGTTTCCGTCGATGCCGGCAATACAGACGATCTCTCCGCTCCTTACCTGGAAGTTCACGTTGGAGACCACATCCTTTTTACCGTGTTTCCCGGCAACACACATGTTCCTGACATCCAGGATCACCTTACCCGGGTTTGCCTTTCCTTTTTCGACCTTGAAACTGACATCTCGCCCAACCATCATGGAAGAAAGAGCTTCCGGGGTAGTATCCGCCGTGTTCACGGTACCCACATATTTACCCTTTCGGAGGACCGTACACCGGTCCGAGACCTCCATTATCTCATTTAATTTATGTGAGATGAACAAAATGCTCTTCCCTTCCCTGGCCAGATCTTTCATGATCTGCATCAGTTCATGGATTTCCTGGATACTCAGTACCGCGGTAGGCTCATCAAAGATCAGGATTTCATTATCCCTGTAAAGCATCTTCAGGATCTCGGTCCTCTGCTGCATTCCAACGGTGATATCCTCGATCAGAGCATCGGGATCAACCATTAAATGGTACTTTTCCGAGAGCTCCATAACTTTCTTTCTGGCTTCATCCTTCTTAAGAAATCCTGCTTTTGTCGGTTCCACTCCCAGTATGATATTATCCAGAACGGAAAAACATTCCACCAGTTTAAAATGCTGGTGGACCATGCCGATTCCCAGTGCATTGGCATCATTCGGATTGTGGATCTCCACCTTCCGGCCATCCTTGTAGATCTCTCCTTCCTCCGGTTGATACAAACCGAAAAGAACGCTCATCAAAGTAGATTTTCCGGCTCCGTTTTCACCGAGAAGGGCATGGATCTCTCCTTTTTTCAGCTGGAGCGTGATATCATCATTGGCGATGATTCCCGGAAAGCGTTTTGTGATGTGACGCATTTCAATTGCATAATTATCCATATTCATTTCCCTCCTCTCTATTTGATGGTTCCTTCTCGAACATTTACCTTCACGTCTGTTTTCGGGAACTGATCGATCGCATCGGAAACCTTGATCTTACCATCATAGATCTCATTCACCAGTTTTTTGTAGTCCTCATGGGTAAATTTTTTATTCCACTGTGTACTTTCTTCCGCGATCCCCACATAATTCAGGGATGTATCTGTCCCGGATACCAGTCCCAGATTCTCAATCTTGCCGACATGCTGGTCCCAGGTGTTGGAAAAGATGATGGAGTCCAGTATGGTATTCACTGTAGCAGAAAGGTTTTTGATCGCGGAGGTGACAGTCATTCCTTCTTCGTAGGTATCAATGACGCCGGACTGGTCACTGTCAACACCGATCACCTTGCCGTTTTTCTTGACAGCTGCTTCCGCCACGGAAGTAAAGATGCCGCCGCCGCAAGCAAACACGATCTCTGTGCCGCCGGAATACCAGGTATCCATAGCCGCCGTGATCTCTGTGGATCCGTAGAATTGACCGCCGTAGGCGTATTCCAATTTCACCTCGTCCTCACAGTTCAGTTCGTCCGCTGCCTGATTGACTCCCTGCACGAAGCCGTAACCGTAACGCATGACACCCGGAACGGCCATTCCGCCCAGGAATCCCAGTTTACGGTATCCCAGCTTAACTGCAGAATATCCTGCCAGAAATCCGGAAATCTGCTCCTGGTAGATTGCACAGTAAGTATTTCCCGTATTATAATAATCGGCCGGGTCGTAGGCTGCAGGATCCGCATAGTAGATACCACCCACCGCAGCGGCAGCGATATCGCTTCCGCTAAGGTCCAGAGCAACAAACTTGATATCCGGGTATTTGCTGGTAGTCTCGACCAGGGCCTCAGCAAATATGTAACCCGGACAGACTATGATATTATAGCCTTCCGCTACAGCCACGTCGATCATCGCCACACGGGCATAGTCCGTATCTCCGTCGGGTTTCTTGTAAGTAAAATCAATGTTGTTTTCCTTACAGAAATCCCGGCAGGCCTCGTAGGTCATCTGATTGAATGACTGGTCTGTGATATCTCCCGAGTCTGTGATCATACAGACACGGTACTCCGACTGCCCTTTATTCTCCGTCCTCGCAGAGCCACAGCCGACGAGGGAAAAGATCAGGGCAGCACTCAGGAGCAAAGCGATCGCTCTCTTCCACTTTTTCATGGTTCTTGGTCCTCCTTTATGTGATTTTGGATCCAGGCCTCAGCCATCGCGAAAGCCTGTTCATTTTTTCCGCTGTTCAAAACAATATCTGCCTTGCTCTTATAAGGCTCCACATAATGGTAATGCATGGGTTTGACAGTAGTCAGATACTGGTCGATGATCCCTTCCAGGTCCCTGCCTCTTTCCTTCACATCCCTCAGGATCCGTCGCAGGATCCGCTCATCAGGATCTGCGTCGACATAGATCTTCAGGTCAAACAGGTCGCGAAGACGGTCGTCAGTGAGCACCAGGATCCCTTCCACAATGATAAAGGGCTTCGGTTCCACGGTGAGCAGCTTGTCTGACCGGTTATGGCAGCTGAAATCGTAAACCGGACAAGTGATCGCCTCTCCTCTCTTCAGCGCCAGGAGATGTCCGTAGAGCATATCCGTTTCCAGGGCGTCCGGATGATCGTAATTCACTTTCGCCCTCTCCTCCAGGGGAACATCTGACTGGTCCCGGTAATAATTGTCATGGTAGATCACGGAGATATCATCCGGAAATCTGTTCTTCAGCATATCTGTGAAAGTTGATTTTCCGGATCCGGAACCTCCGGCAATACCGATCAGGTGAACATTCATATATCTCTCTCCTCATGTTTTATATAATCGAGTCTTCTTCTAATGTAATTTCCGGGAGCCGGTTGGTCATCTCCGGTACTTCTTCACGAAGAAAATGTTTGATCTCCTCCACCAGCCTGTCCACTTTCCTCGGAAAACCGGTAGAATTATCAAACACCTTCCTGGCCGGATGGTCTTCCCAGGCCTTCAGGGTACGATCATCCCGGTACGCAGCCTGCTTGGGGTTCTCCATCCTGGCCCGGTTATTTTCTTTCGAGTAGAACTTCTCTGCACCCTTGGCCGCTGTCATCATATGATAGACCGCATCGTACCAGCTTAAACACTCATCCTCAGTCAGGCCGAGTATGTCCAGGTCTTTCAGAAATTCTTCGTAAGGAATATAGGCCTTATTATCCATCATGCCGCGGTCATATAAAATGATCACTGATTTCTTCTGGGTCTGGGCGATCTCCTCCGCCGCAGCCGCATAGATTTTCTCCCGGAAATACTGCAGTTTCATCTGCATCAGCTGATAGGTGCATGGAGTCAGGCAGTTTAAAGGATTGATCCCGGAGCCGATCAGCTGGGTCGCTGTCTCATCCATGGTAAGCACCACATAGTCCCGGGCAAATTCCTCTTTATGAAGTTCTTTTAAAAGACGCCTTATGGATATGGTCTTCCCGCCGCAGGGGCCGCCGGTGATCACGATCCGTATGACGAATCTGCCGCAATCTAAAAGATCCATCTTCTTCTCCTTTATGTGTTTCTGTTTTTACTGAAAACATAGCAGTCATATCTTACATTTCTGCAGTCGATCGAGTATCCCGGTTTTTTTCCGGCAAGAGGCGGTCCCTTTATGGGTCTTTTCACCACAATCTTGTCCGGATGCACCGCTCTTGCAGCGTCCATCAGGGCCTCTTCATTCTCACAGGGCTGTTCCAGTTTTTGAAACAGCTGCAGTTTCTTGGTGCTGATCCCGCTTTTTTTCTTCGCAGGGAACATAGGGTCCAGATAGATCAGATTTGGTCTTCTCTTCAGACCCGCAAGCAGGTCCACACTGTCCCCTTCCACCAGTTCCATCCGCGAGGCGATATCTGCGATCTCAGGGTCCTTTAGCGCCCTTTCCAGCCCATCCCGCAGCAGGCCGGCGATCACAGGGTTATACTCAAAAAGCAGAACCTGAAAACCTGCAGCCGCCAGAATAAAAGAATCTTCTCCGAGACCTGCAGTGGCATCCACTGCAAAGGGTTCCGGGACTTCTTCTTTCATGCGGACAGCCCTCAGGAGTTTCTCATGCTGAAGGTGCCCTCTGCCAACCCGGGAAAGCATAGACCGGAAATTGCACAGGAGCTCCATATGGTCCTGGACAAGAGCCAGGCCCCTCTCATCACAGCGAAGATATCTCTCCCCTTTCGGAATCTCATCAAGATTACGTACCAACGTTACCTGACAATTTAAGGAGGGTATCTCCGCAGGTCTGGTTTCATCTGAATTGATATATAATTTCATTGTATTATCCTTATCTGTTTTTGCGGGCCGGTAAGATAAAAAATGATCTTCCGGCTTATATTTTATTATACCATCATTAGGAATGATGGTATAATAAAATAAGCAAAAAATTTTTTAGACAGGAGAAGCTTATGTTATCTTCCATCACTGCATTTTTTGAGCGTCACATACGTCTGAATTCCACAAGGATCATCCTGTTCAGTTTCTTTCTGGTAATCCTTGCCGGGACTCTCCTCCTGATGCTTCCTGTGTCCGGTGCTTCAGGGGAAGGGACTGATATACTGACAGCTTTGTTCACTGCCACAACCTCAACTTGTGTGACCGGCCTCGTGGTCGTGGACACATTTTCCCACTGGTCCCTTTTCGGCCAGTTTATCATCCTGCTTCTGATCCAGGCAGGCGGTCTCGGAGTGATCACGATCTACTCTGTAGGAATTCTTCTCCTCCATCGCCGTTCCAGCTTTTCGATGAATATACTTATCCACGATTATTTCAATCTGGACTCCTTAAGCGGAATCATTTCTTTTTTGAAGAAGGTCGTGGTCGGAACGCTGATCGTGGAAGGGACCGGAGCCATCTTCTACGCTTTTGTCTTTGTCCCGAAATTCGGTCTTGGAAAAGGACTGTGGACTTCCCTGTTTACAGCGGTTTCCGCCTTCTGTAATGCGGGGATCGATACCATAGGGATCGACAGTCTCTGTGCCTTTCACGGAAATGTGCTGGTCAATCTGGTGACAACCGCCCTGGTGGTCCTGGGAGGACTTGGTTATGTCGTCTGGTTTGATGTGGTTAATGCGGTAAAGAAAACATGGTCGAGCAAGTCAGGGCTTTCAACTGTCTGGAACCGTCTGGGTGAACACAGTAAACTTGTGATCACTCTCACTGTTTTTCTGCTTTTATCCGGAACCATCGGGATCTTTTTGATCGAAAGAAATAATCCTCTGACAATCGGAAATTTCAGTCTTCCGGATAAATTGCTGGCCAGTCTCTTTCAGTCCATGACCTTTCGAACAGCCGGTTTCGCGACCATTCCCCAACAGCACCTCAAGCCTTTATCCTGCCTGCTGGGCATGCTGTTTATGTTTATCGGAGGCTCTCCCATCGGTACTGCCGGCGGTGTGAAGACAGTCACATTTTTCATTCTTCTGATCAATGTGGCCTCCTATATCCAGGGGAAGGAAGAAACGATCCTTCGCGGCCACCGGATCAGCCATAAAATGATCAGTAAGGCGACGGCGATCATCACCGTCAGCCTCCTGTTCAACATACTGTTTCTTGCCATCCTGCTGGCAACCGGTCATTATCCGATCCTGGATGCATGTTATGAAGTTTTCAGTGCCACCGGCACCGTCGGCCTGAGCAGGGCTCTCACTCCTGTCCTTAACAGCGCAGGTAAGATCACCATTATCATGGCCATGTTTGTCGGCCGGGTCGGACCGATCTCCATGGCACTGTTCTTCAGTGTTATGCATAAGAGCAGCAACAACATCCATTTCGCAGAAGGACGTTTCTATATCGGATAAATTCACAACCAGATCAAAAGGAGGTTATCATGAAAAAAATAAAATCTGCAGCAGTGCTTGGCCTTGGTCAGTTTGGCATAAGCCTGGCCCTGGAATTCATGGAGCAGAATGTCCAGGTTCTGGCTGCTGACATAAACCCTTCCACCGTGGAAAGGATCGCATCCAAAGTGACCTACGCTGTCACAGCGGATCTGACCGACGCCGAAGCGATCAATGAACTGGGCCTTAAAAATATGGATATCGTCATTATCTGTATGTCCCAGAATATTGAGGCAACGATCATGTGCATTGTCATGGCGAAGGAAGCCGGCGTTCCGGAGATCATTGCCAAAGCCGCCAGCAAGCGGACAGTGGATATCTACAAAAAAGTCGGAGCTGACAGAGTTGTCCAGCCTGAAGCAGAACACGGCCGGGTATGTGCCCGCAAACTTATGGCTTCCAACTTTATCGAGTTTTTTGGCCTGTCCGAGGATATCGACATTATAGAAATGTACCCAAAAGAAGAATGGGTCGGCTACAGTATCAGCGAGCTGGAGCTCAGAAAAAAACACAGGATCAATGTGGTCGCCATCGTCAATGAAGATAAATTGAGCAATATTGCGGACCCGGACATCCCACTCAATGCAGATGACCGTCTGCTGATCGCCGTTAACAATGATGACCTTAACAAACTGATCAACTAACAGGATTCATCCCGGGGCATCAATCCTCCGCCGGTCCCCCAGACAATGTGGGTAGTCCGGCCCATGGATTTCTCAAGGCCCCGGGCCTTTATGTATTCTGCCCAGCCGCTGTCCGGTCTGCCCACATCCAAAAGGCCACGGAAACCTGCAGATGCCGAGGGTTCTAAGAAAATGTCTTCCGTTTCCAGGAGGGCCCGCTGATACTCAATAAGATGTTCGTCGGACACCGTAAAGGAACCGGACACCAAAGGCTCCATCATCTCGCAGACAAAGGCAGATGGCCTGCCTACCGCAAGTCCGTCAGCAACCGTCTTCCCGGAAAGGCCGATGGCAGAGACACTGATCTTTTCCTTCTTTCTGCTGGCCATTCCCAAAGTAAAACAGGGAGCTTCTACCGGCTCTGCGAAGAAGCAATGGACATGGTTTCCGAACATTTGCTTAAAACCGAAAGTGATACCTCCAGGGGCCCCGCCGACCCCACAAGGCAGGTACAAAAACAAGGGATGGTCCCCGTCCACCGGAATCCCTTTTTTGCGAAGCTGGACACTCACCCGCATCGCAGCCGTAGAATAGCCGAAAAAGAGGTCTCTTGAATTCTCGTCGTCCACAAAAAAGCTATTTTCTTCCCGGGCAGATTCCTGCCTTCCTACAGCAACCGCATGGCTGTAATCACCATCATATTCTTTTATGATGACACCCTCCCTGCGAAGGAGTTCTTTTTTCCATTCTTTGGCATCTGAGGACATGTGGACGATCGCCTGAAATCCCATCCTCGCCGCCATTCTGCCAATGCTGATCCCAAGATTACCTGTAGAACCTACCTGGATCTTATAGGAAGAAAATAATTCCCGGAATTCCGGGGTATCCAGTTTTACGTAATTTTCCGTCGGAAGAAAATGTTTCTTCTCCTGGGCCAGCATTTCCGCAATCTTCATCACCTCATGGATGCCGCCTCTGGCCTTTACGGACCCGGCGATAGGAAGCCGGGCATCGTCTTTCAAAAAAACTTTCCCTTGAATGCCTGCACCCCTGCTGTTTATCCAATCCTTCATGGCAGCCAAAGGCAGAAGGTCTGACTCAATGATCCCCTTCTTTGCCGCCGTCTCCGGAAAGACAGAAGCGATATAGGGAAGAAATCTCATAAACCGATTCTGGGCCGCTTTCATGTATACAAAGCCGTAACCGTTGATCTTCTCTCTGGGTTCCACAGCCTGCAGGTGCGGATTTAACCAGAGCAGCTCTTCTCTTTGTTTCAATCTCTCTATCGTATCCATTTTTTATCCCTTTAGATGTTTGTTTCATCATCTGCCAAAAAGAAAACCTGTCCATTGCCCTGTTACAGAGCTTATGGACAGATTTCCGAAATTATCAGAATCTGTGGCTTCCTCCGCCGCCGGAAAAACCGCCGCCACCGCCGCCGCTTCCGCTTCCGGAATCGCTGTCGCTTCCTCCGCCGCTTAAAGCGGATTCGATCAGGGCCCTCAGGATAAAGCGGGCCAGAATCGTGCAAAGGCCTACGAAAGAAAACCGGCTTATGGCTTTCATCGTGTTCCATCTTGGTTCGTCTACATGTGAATCACACTCAACTTCGCTGACAAGCATGCTTCTTCCGGTCTTTCTTCCTTTGGCCTGGACCAGGATCAGCGCATAGTTGATCAGCACAGACAGGATCAAAGCCAGGAGAACATTGTTGATATATTTCATGGGACGGGGAATATTATAGCCTTCCAGCAGACGTCGGCACTGTGAGAAGGCCTCCCTGGCGCAACTATAATAATCTCCTTTAGAAGCATATTTGTACACATTATCCGTGATCAGATAGCCTTCATCATCACCGATTGCCTTATGAGCAGCCCCTGCAGTGACAAGAGCGAGCTCTCTGGTTCCCATATCGATCAGGAAAAGACAGCCGGATTGGTTCTGGTAATTCAGATAGTACCAATCCTTGGCATACTGTAAGGCTGTTTTATCCTGCTGGTTGTCAGTAAGAAAGATGACGTGCCCGTACCGGGTCAGGGGATCCATATCCTCAAGCAGCTTCTTTTCTTCGTCCGCTGTCAGCAGGTCCTCGTCATCCTGGATAAACTTAAGATAGCCGGTTTCCGGGTTCTCGTAGGCATCTACCACCTGGGTTTCTTCCGCTTTACCCGGAATCGGATCAAGAGAGAAAAAGCCGGCAAGGGAGGCGGCCAGGACCAGGAAAGCCAGTAAAAAAGCAGCCGTCTTTTTCATCTTCCCGGAACCATCATCGGAGCTACCTGTTTTTCCCTCGCGGAAAAGCAGGGGAAGCGGTCTCGTTGCAAGCAGGTTATACTGGATGAGCAGTCCGCTCAGAGCGATCACCGTAAGAACGAGGATCAGGATACTGCCTCCGTAGAACCAGAGGTCAGAAACCAGATTCAGTTCCCGGATGATCAGGCCGGCAGTTCCTGCAAGGAGCAGCAGGGCAGACAGGAAATTGATCCTGCCCCCGGTTTTTCTCAGACAATAGATTGCCGTAAAGACCGTAATCATCGCCCACAGAAGGGGCCTGAAAAAGAACATGGCCAGGACAGCCATGACGATATAAGGCCAGTAGGAAAAAGCTTTCAGCCCAAAATCGAAAATATTTTTCTTCATCTTCGGTTTTCCCCGGCTTTCTTTCCCCAGGATCACACGATGAAAGAAGTCCTGTTCCAGGGGGCTGTCTCCTGCCTTTTCCAGTTCTTCCTGCGAAGCCCTGTAACCAACATCGTCCAGATGCAGCTCCCTCCTGCGGATCTCGGCTGAGTTGCCGGTGTAAAGAATCGCAGCGACAAAGGCCAGCAGACATGCGATCAGAAGTCCCGTTGTGGGTCGGAATGTAAAAAACAGGTTAAACAGAAAAAAGATCGGGAGAGACACCAGCAGACTGCTCAGCCAGAAAGCCGGCAGGCTCACCGGAATATCGGAATACACCTTCCCGTTCTGCCCGTTCACCGCCGCGTAGGCAATCCTCTTTCCTCTTCGGAAGGAGGTAAACCAGATTGGAAGTAAAGCTGTGTATTCATCGCGGGCCGTCACCGTCAGATGGTCCTTGAAAGAAGAACCGTCCGGGTAGGCCTTCAGATCCAGACTGCCGAAAGCAGATTTTTTATGCATCGTTTCCAGCGTTTCTTCCGCAGCAAATTCCAGCGCCTTCTCCCGGTAGATCTCAGAATCCACATCCGGGATGTTGGCATAAGCCCCTGCCAGATAAGTGGAATCAAAGGGTTGGCTCTCTTTCATGGAAAAAGGACCGATCTGTTTTGCCAGAGTATCATCAAATGCGATGGAAGCATCATAGGAAATATCCTTAAAATCGCCATGCAGATTGCAGGTGATCTCCCGGTCTTCCACGTACTCGGTAACTCCATCGATCCAGTTGGCCCGCCCGTAAAGCTTTGCCGGACCATTAAGGGTAACATGGTAAAGTCGATAGGGCACATAAAGGGGCCGCATTGTCTGCAGCCCTGAACCGTTCTTAAATTCTCTGGGGGCAAAAAGTGTCTTTTTTGCCATACGGTTAAATGCATCTTCACAGGCCTCTTTTGTCACGGTAAAAGGAATGATCTTCTGGGGTCTGTCCACTCCTTCCATGCGGGACTCCAGAACATTGGAAGCACCGCAGTAACTGCAAAATGCAGTCGCGTCAATATCCGTGGTGTACATTTCGCCGCCGCACATAGGACAGGTATAGATCTTGGCGTTGATATATTCCTGTTCTTCCGTCACATTTTGTACCAGTTTTTTGTCACCGGGCTGGTATTGGGTCCGGCAGGCTCCGCAAACCAATTTACCGATTGATATATCATATTTCAATTCGTCCCCACAGGCAGGACAAGCGTACATAGGATCACCCCCTCCTATTCGAAGTCTTTTCTGTTCACGTCACATTATTTTAAGCAGGAAGGCCCGTTTTTTTCCTGATCGTCAGAATATTTTCCCCGCCTTCGCGCTCATAGATTACCTCATCCATACTCTTTTTCACCATGAATATGCCAAGACCGCCAATCTGTCTGTCATCGATCGGAATATGGACATCAGGATCACTTGCACTGATCGGATCAAAGGGACTTCCACTGTCACGGAACATTACGCTGAGCATCTCATCTTCCTCATCGTAAGAACAGCGGATCGTGGCTTTCCCTTCTCCACCTTCATAGGCATAGCTGGCGATGTTCACAAAGATCTCCTCCACCGCGATCTCCAGCTGCATCCGGGCTTTCAGAAAACAATCGATCTCATCAAGCATCTCACCGAGGAAAGCAAGCACCTGCGGCAGTTTATCGATCTGTGCGTCTATGATAATTTCTTTATATCTTTCCTTTTTCATCGATTCTGTTCCCTTGTAGATCACACAAAGCTGTGTCATATCGTCAAACTGAGGTTCATTTCCGGTAAACCGGGATGCCTGTGCCGTAACTTCCCGTATAAGCTCATTACTGTCTCCACCCGGTTTCTGATTCAGAGCGGCCAGCATCCGGTCCTTTCCGAACAGCTGGTAATCACTGTTGGAGGCTTCCGTGATACCATCTGTATAAAGGTAGATCGCATCTCCCGGTTCCAGCAGGATTTCGTAATCATGATAGCGGATGCCCTCCATTGCGCCGACCACAAGTCCATGTCGGTCTTTCAGTAACTCAAAGCCAAAGTTCTTTTTCCTGATCGCAGGATATTCGTGACCTGCATTCGCTGCGACGATCTTGCCGGTTGATATGGTCAGGATGCCCATCCAGACCGTAACAAACATCTCTGTCGCATTATTCTTACATAACTGGTCGTTGGCGTAGGCAAGGATCTCTGCCGGAGTGCCTCCGCCCAAAGCCCTGTCCTTGATCGTGATCTTGGCGGACATCATGAGCATGGCTGCCGGGACTCCTTTGCCGGACACGTCAGCGATCACCAAAGCCAGATGGTCAGGATCGATATAGAAGAAATCAAAGAAATCTCCTCCCACCAGCTTGGCGGGCATCATAGAAGCCGCAATCTCATACTCTGCCCGATCTGAAAAATCAGGATATAGTTCCGGCAAAGCAGCTGCCTGGATCTTGGCTCCGATATCCAGCTCCGTGGTGATCCGCGAACTTTCCCGGGACGCTGCGTCCAGACTTCTTAAATAGGAGTTCATCTCCCTTTCCATGCTCTGAAGGGACCGCATCAACTCCTTGATCTCACGGATCGACCCCATATCGGTGTCCAGGAAAACATGGGAATCTTCCCCGACTCCTGACCTGGCCTCATAACCATCCACAAAACGTTCCGATAAAAAGGTGATCTTTTTAAGAGGTTTCAGGATCTGCTTTCTCAAAATGCCAAGAGATCCTATGGAGATCAGGATTCCGATCAAGAGACCGGCAAAGCCGGTTTCCATGATATATTTCATGATGTGGGTATTAATGATACTGGTAGGTATATCCGCTGTTAAAAAGCAGTAGACATCATTGGCCGGATCAATGACGACCGGCTTTCCACTGGTGCGCACTTTTCCGTACACCTTTGAAAAGGAATAAAAGCCAAGAAACAGATTCTTTTTGTGATCAAAGTATCGGTCCAGGTTGATGGTGAACAGATTCCCGCAGGGAAGAATATTGGCGTCGCTGGCATCGATAATATAGATTCCCAGATTCTCGTCCGGGTAGAAAAGGACCAGGTCAAATGCCGTTGAGTTACTGCCTCTTCTCAACTCGTTAAGATGGTTCCAGAGATCCATATATCTTGCAGAATCTGCAATACTACGGAAACCTGCTTCGAAGGCCTCCGGGTTTTTATCATAAGATGCCTTGGGATCTTTGTAGGCCTGATATATATCATTACACTCCGTTGCCAGAGTTCTCACTTCTTTAATGTCAACCTGAGTCAAAGCTTCTCCGGCGAGTGCTTTGCCCATTTCATCGTATACATTCTCAATCTGCATATTGTACACAATAATACTGAATAAAGATGAAATCGTCAGGATGATCGCAGTGGTCAGTATGATAATACCAATTACAAATCTTGAGATCGTGATTGCTTCTATCTTAAATTCTCTATTCATATTTTTCCTCGTCGCTGCAAACCATTCTCTTACTCTGATTATAATCTATCCGGGCAAAAAGTACAATAAAGAAAAGGCTGTGGAACCCGGCGGTTCCACAGCCTTTATAAACTCTTATGTAAAAGCAGGTTCTTCTTACTTTCCTGCCATCTGAGCAGCAACTTCTGCGGCGAAGTCCTCCTGCTTCTTCTCGATTCCTTCGCCTGTCTCCATACGAACGAATCCTTTGATCTTGATGGTAGCACCGTTAGCTTTCGCTACTTCTGCAACATACTTGTTAACAGGCTGCTTGCCATCCTCAGCCTTAACGTATACCTGATCCATCAGGCAGATCTCTTTCAGCTCTTTGTTGAGACGTCCTTTCACCATACCGGTGATGATCTTATCGTTTGCGTCGGGCTTCTCATTCTTAGCTGCTGCTGTGAGGATCTCTTCCTCTTTCTTTAAGTAGTCCTGATCTACCTCAGAACGGTCTGTGTACTTCGGCTTCATCGCTGCGATCTGCATGCAGAGATTCTTAGCCATATCCTTAACTTCATCGTTCACTACGTCAGTTTCAACGTCTAATAAAACGCCGATCTTTCCGCCCATATGAGTGTAGGAAGCGATAAATCCTGCTTCCTCTTCCATCTGGGTGAAACGACGGATGTTCATGTTCTCACCAATAACAGCGATCTGAGCTGCCAGGGCTTCTTTCACGGTCTTGCTCTCATCAAACTTCCAAGTCTCAGCAAGGAAAGCGTCGATGTCAGCTGCCTTGGTGTCCATAGCCTGCTCAGCAACCTGAGCTACATATGCCTGGAACTTGTCGTTCTTTGCAACGAAGTCAGTCTCTGCGTTAACCTCTACTGCTACTGCCTTGTGGGCATCATCAGATACCAGTACCTTTACGATACCTTCTGCTGCAATTCTGCCGGCCTTCTTCTCAGCCGTTGCAAGTCCTTTTTCTCTTAAGAACTCGATCGCTTTATCAAAATCACCGTCTGTAGCTGTAAGAGCCTTCTTACAGTCCATCATGCCGGCACCTGTCATCTCACGTAACTCTTTTACCTGTTTTGCTGTGATAGCCATTCTATCTTCCTCCTTGGGATTATTCTATGTAGAAACTAAACGAAATTACTCTTCGATTTCTGCTTCCTCGGATACTTCTGCATCAACGCCCTGGTTTCCTTCGATAACAGCGTCTGCCATCTTGGAAACGATCAGCTTAACGGCACGGATCGCATCGTCATTGCCGGGGATCACATAATCCAGCTCTTCCGGATCACAGTTTGTATCACAGATACCTACTAAAGGAATACCAAGTGTGTGTGCTTCCTGTACGCAGATTCTTTCTTTTCTGGGATCAACAACGAAGATCATATCCGGAACATCTTCCATCTCCTTGATTCCGCCAAGGTTCTTCTCTAACTTCTCCTGCTGCTTCTTCAGCTGGATAACTTCCTTCTTGGGAAGTACATCGAAAGTTCCGTCTTCCTCCATGGCTTCAATCTTCTTGAGCTGGGCAATACGGCTCTGGATGGTCTTGAAGTTTGTGATCATTCCGCCTAACCATCTCTGGTTAACGTAGTACATACCGCATCTCTCAGCTTCGTTGCGGATGGAATCCTGCGCCTGCTTCTTGGTTCCTACAAAGAGGATCTTTCCGCCTTCCTCTACGCACTTGCGGACTGCATCGTAAGCTTCGTCAACCATGCCTACAGACTTCTGAAGGTCGATGATGTAGATGCCGTTACGCTCTGTGTAGATATAAGGAGCCATCTTAGGGTTCCATCTTCTTGTCTGATGTCCGAAATGTACACCTGCTTCGAGTAACTGTTTCATTGAAATTACACTCATGTTTCTATCTCCTTTTCGTTTTTCTTCCGCAGCCTTCTTATTCCTCGGCCACCTGTTTCCAGGCACTGGGCCGACAGAATCCGACTGCGTGAGTAATAATTACGCAACAGAACTAATATATCATAAATGAATGTTCCATGCAAGTAGGAATTATGGCAATTTACAGGCTGTCTGAAGAGACATCAGAGAGCTTCATAATATGCCTTAACGGCCTGGGCCATACATTTTCTGCGATCGGCAAGGAAAGCAGCCGCATCCTTATCTTCCAGTTTGAAGATCTCTTCCGACAGATGATTCTCCTTCAGACTGGCTGTGATCACATCAGCGCCGACATTTTCTTCCAAAGCATCCTTGTAAGCCTTGGGTTCTGCCTTCTTAACAATCGCTTTGGCCGCCTTGGAGATATATGTGATATTGGCAACCTGACCGTAGGTTTCCCTGGTCTTGAAACCACATTTCTCCAGATACTTCTTGGGGAGGATCTGATAGGACTCTGCCCTTGCTGCAAACAGGTCGGCTACTGTTTCATCTGCACTGTAGAGGGACTTTGCTCCGGAAGCGCAAAGAGATGCGATATAGGTCAGGAACGGTGCTGTGCGGACAGTAGTGCTTGCAAAACGGTCCGGGAGGATGGCATCGTAGAAGTCTGCCGTCAGGCGCAGGTCCTCGATCTGGCTGAGATAAGCCTCAAAGCCTTCTCTTCGGATATTCTCGTAATCCCTGAGCAGAACACCGTCAGGAGATCCCTGGTAATGACCGGTCATGAGGGCCATGCTCATCCATCTTCCGATCAGGGACTGCTTCTTCTCATCTGCGACTCCCTGCCGGTCCATGAGCAGATACATCGCATAACAGTAGTTGATGACCGACTGGGAATAGATCAGCCTGTCACAGCAGTAACCGGCTTTCCTCAGGGCTTCCTGGAAGCCGTTAAAATTGGATTCCCTGACAAATGCTTTCACTCCCTCTCCCAGCAATCCGAAGGATTCTTTTGCCACCTTCTGGGAAACCTCTCTCGTGCCCGGAGTCTTTCCGGACAGCAGGCCGACCAGATCTCCGATCCTGCTCTTGCCGAAGTAAGCGATATTGACCACTTTCAGCACATCTGCATAAGACGGCACATAGAGGCCCTGACCGGGTTTTGCGCACCAGGAAATTTCCCGCCCGTATTCGGAGGACATAAACTCCTGGTCGTTTTCGTTGATCACCGCATAAAAGGAAGGCTCCTTCTGCAGATGGCAGAAGTAATCGATGGTATTGCGGATATAGTCACCATCGTATTTCTCATTGACAGAGATCTTTGACATAGCGAAATCTTCCTGGTTAAGGGGCTTGCCCTGCAGGTTGATCCGGATAAAGATCTCGGATACCACGTCAATATCCAGGATGAAGGAAAGCTCAATAACACCTACCTGGTGTTTCACGATATCTCTCATGGTATCGATCGCTGTTTCCAGTCCGTCAAAGTTCAGGTCCGGATTCCGGTCCATGTACTCTTTTTCGAATTTCCGGTAGGAAAAACCTTTCCGGTAGAGTACGGAAATGTCAGGAATCCAGCGAGGGTCCTTTGCAATGGAATCATCATAGACAGCAAAACGGTTCTCCCCGTCCTCCGCAAGGGGATTGAAGGAAATGATGATCCTGTGAGACCTGTACTGGTCATCCAGCACTTCCTTGCCCATGAGGGCTGCCATCAATGCAGTCACTCTCTGCTGACCGTCTATGAGGATCTTCTTGGTTCCGCCTTTGCCGAAGCCCCGGAGTCTTACCTTGGAATTCTGCCATACGATCAGATATCCGATCGGATATCCTTCATAAAGGGAGTCTATAAGATCCCTCACTTCCTTCTCTTTCCAAACAAAGGGGCGCTGGATCTCAGGGATCGCAATCTGAGAGCTTTCTACAAAACCAAGTATGCTGTTTACCGAATACTGGGTGATCTTATAATTATCCATTTGTCATCCTCCACAATACATTGACCTAGTGCTTCATTTTCTTCAGTTCATCAAATACTACATCGTTAAGTACTTTTATATACGTTCCCTTCATGCCAGACGACCGTGATTCAATAACCCCTGCACTCTCGAATTTTCTGAGCGCGTTCACGATCACCGATCTTGTAATGCCGACCCGGTCGGCTATCTTGCTGGCAACCAGGATTCCCTCGGTGCCATTCAACTCATCAAAAATATGCTGGATTGCTTCGAGTTCTGAGAAGGATAATGTGGAGATCGCTGATTTTACAATGGAGATCTTTCGCATCTCCTCCGCATTCTCCTCGTTGACCGACCGCATCATCTCCAGCCCCACAACGGTGGTCCCGTACTCAATGAGAATGATATCATCGATTTCGTAGGGTTTGGTCTCCCGGTACATAAACACGGTTCCCAGTCGCTCGCCGGCTATGTCGATGGGGGTGATCATAGCCTGATACCTGTAGGGATCATCCAGCTCAAATCCCAAGGTCTCCAGATTGACATTCTCTTTTGTGGACAGAACCCCCAGCAGCCTCTCATTCAGCAATTCGTCGATATGATCACCTACCACATTCGTGATCAGGGCATCGATCATCACCGTATCCTGCCGGTTCCTGATTCCCAGGACCTTACCCTTCCGGCTGATCACCAAAACGTTGGACTGAAGAATGTCACTAAGTACTTCACAGATATCATTAAACACAACTTTATGGGAATTATTATTGTGTAATAATTTATTGATCTTTCTGGTCTTGTCTAGTAATTGAACACTCATTGTTTCCTCCGTATTAATAATTGTTACAGAAACAGTCTTCTACATTTAACATTTTAACATATTCACCCTCCTGCAACAAGGTAATTGTCGAATTTTTTATGAAATTATTTCTAATTAGGTCTGCAATTAGAACAATTTAAATTATTCCAAAAAATAAGGTCCGACCTGTAAAACAGGCCGAACCTTTTCCCGGTATTATTTTAAGTCTGTGACATAGCCACAGGTCTGGTCTGAGCAAACGAGCTTCTTCCCTTTCTCCACCATGTAGCTGCCGCAGTCCGGGCAACGTTTTTCAGAGGGTTTCTGCCAGCTCATGAATTCACAATTTGGATTATCAATACATCCGTAATATTTTCTTCCTTTTTTGGTCTTTTTCAGGACGATATCTTTTCCGCAACGGGGACAGCTGACACCAATCTTTTCAAAATAAGGCTTGGTGCACCTGCATTCCGGAAAGCCAGGGCAGGCAAGGAACTTACCATGAGGACCGTACTTGATCACCATGTTCCTTCCGCACTCATCACAGGTTTCTTCAGAAATCTCATCAGCGATCTTTACCTTATCCAGCTCTTTTTCCGCAACATTCACTGCTTCTTCCAGATCCGGATAGAAATTCTCGATAATGGTCTTCCAATGCAGCTTGCCGTCCTCCACACCGTCGAGCAGCGATTCCATGTTAGCAGTAAAATTCACATTAACGATGGACGGGAATCCATGGATCATGATCTCATTGACTGCCTCGCCGAGCTCCGTCATATGCAGGTTCTTTTTTTCTTTTACGATATACCTTCTGCTGATCAGGGTAGAGATCGTAGGCGCATAAGTGGAAGGACGTCCGATCCCGAGTTCTTCCAATGTTTTCACCAGGGAAGCTTCCGTGTAATGAGCCGGAGGCTGGGTAAAATGCTGTTCCGGCTTCCACTCCTGAAGGACAAGTTCAGTATCCTTGTCAATCTTTTTCATGACCGCGCTCAGTGTGTCCTTCTCCGTCTCATACCGGTAAAGGGCCTGGAATCCGTCAAACTTTGTTCGGGTTCCGGATGCCTTAAAAGTATACTCTCCTGCCCCGATCTTGATGGATGTGGTCTCATGCACCGCCTCCGCCATCCGGCTGGAGATAAAGCGGAGCCAGATCAGCTGATATAACCGGTAAAGATCTCTGGAGATCTGGGTCTTTACCAGATCCGGGTGCAGGGTAAGGTCGGTGGGCCGGATTGCCTCATGGGCATCCTGAACCTTCCTGCTTCCGTTATTCTTCTTCGAACCTGACTTCCGGCCAACATATTCAAGGCCATATTTTTCTTCGATATAAGCTTTGCAGTTTGCATCCGCCGTTTCGGATATCCTGGTGGAATCCGTACGGAGATACGTGATCAAACCAACGGTACCCCGGCCCTTTAAGGAGATCCCTTCATAAAGTTCCTGAGCAAGTCTCATGGTTTTCTGAGGAGACATGTTCAGCTTTCTGGAGGCCTCCTGCTGCAGGGTACTGGTTGTAAAAGGCAATGGAGCCTTGATCTTTCTGTCATGCTTCTGGATGGAATGCACATGGAACTGCTGGTCTTTCAGCTCATCAAGGATCCGGTCCATCTCTTCTCTGGAACGGATCTCGATCTTCCCCTTTTTATCACTGACCAGAGTAGCCTCAAGGGGCTTCTTGCCATAAGGGGTCAGCAGGTCAGCCTGCAGAGTCCAGTATTCCCGGGAGATGAATTCATTGATCTCCTTTTCCCGGTCATTGATAATACGAAGAGCGACGGACTGAACACGTCCGGCAGACAGTCCCCTCTTGATCTTGGACCAGAGGATCGGACTCAGTTTATACCCCACAACCCGGTCAAGAACTCTTCGGGCCTGCTGGGCATCCACTAAGTTCATATCGATATCGCGGGCATTTTTTATGGCACTCTTGACCGCATCTTTGGTGATCTCGTTAAAAGTGATCCTGGTGTATTTCTTTCCTTCCAGTTTCAGCGCATAGATCAGATGCCAGGAAATCGCTTCTCCTTCCCGGTCCGGGTCAGTAGCCAGATAGATGATATCTGCTTTTTTTACTTCTTTTCTGAGCTGGGCAAGCATTTCCCCTTTCCCACGGATGGTGATGTACTTGGGCTCAAAATCATTATCCACATCAATTCCCATCGTGCTTTTAGGCAGATCCCTCACATGGCCATTTGAGGCGATGACTTTATAGGTCTTACCCAGAAACTTCTGTATGGTTTTTGCCTTAGCCGGGGACTCGACTATCACAAGTTTTTTTGTCGGCATGTATTCTTACACTCCACTTCTATAAGTTTTTTATAAAAAAGTGATAACCACAAGATTATATAAAAACCTTAACAATCATACACTATTTTTCTCAACCACGCAAGAAAAAATGTGAAAGCACTTATAATTTATGTAAATACAGATCCTGCCTTGGTTGAAAGATCCAGCCTCCCATCTCCAGCTTCAGCAGAATGGAAGTCAATTTTGTTACCTCATATCCACTCAGTAAAAGAAGCCGTTCAAAGGATACCGGACTTTTCCCGTCAATGAGGTTGTATATCACATTTTCCTCCGGTCCGTCAAGCATTCTTTTGCTGGAAGTGATCTTTATCTTCTCATGATCAGCCAGGCCATAGCCCCGATCGCCCAAAACCTCCAGGATATCTCTCGGGGTCTGAACGAGCACAGCCCCCTGGGAGATCAGGTAGTTGCAGCCGGCACTCAGAGGATCTGTGATCCGGCCCGGCAACGCAAAAATATCTTTCCCCTGCAGCAGACCGTGGCTGGCAGTGATCAGAGACCCGCTCTTACACCCGGCTTCCAGCACAAACACCCCGTCAGAAATCCCGCTGATCAGCCGGTTCCTTCTCGGAAACAGGCCCGACCGGTTGGGTATTCCGGGTCCGTATTCTGACAGGACTCCTCCTCTTTGATACAGCTGGCGGTAGAGATTATAATTCTCTCTGGGATAGGTCGTATCAATCCCTCCGCCTACGATCCCCATGGTATAAGCCCCCGCATCCAGAGCACCTCTGTGGCTGGCTGCATCCACACCCAGAGCAAGTCCGCTGATGATCTGTACGCCTCTTGCCCCCAGTTCACCGGCATAGCGGGAAGCCATCTCCCGGCCGTATACGGTAGACCTGCGGGAACCCACCATTGCCAGTATCGGCCTGGCCGGGTCCGGAAGCTTCCCGATCAGGTAAAGACCCATGGGCGGATCTTCAATATGCCGCAGCCTTTCCGGAAACTCGTTCATCTCCCTGTGAAGAAAATGAATCCCCTTCTCCTGTAATTCCCTGTATTTTTTCATGATCTTCTCCGGGTCCCTGGTCCTGACCAGGGTATCCAGAACTCTGTCTTTCAGAAAAGGGGACAGATCTTTTCTGTCTGCCTTAAAAACGTGAAGCGGATGTTTGAATTCCTCCAAAAGAGTGGTTCTCAAGGTAGGACCCAGCCCCGGGATATTCAAAAACCAAAACCAGATATGAGCAAGATCCATTAGGCTTGTCCCCCCAACCTTTTTACGGAAGACGGAGTAACAAATTCCTTTTCCGCCTTCTCTCCCATGACCATCCTGAAATGTAAAGCCTCTTCCAGATGGCAAAGTTTTATAGAATCTGATCCGTCCAGGTCCGCTATGGTCCTGGCGATCCTGAGGATCCTGAAATAGGACCTGCCGCTTAAGGAAAATACCTGGAAAGCCTGTCCCATCAGTCTGGACCCCTCCGGTTCCAGACGGCAATAGCGCTCGATCATCTCCTGTGTCATCCTTCCGTTAAAATGGATCGGGGCTCCGGCAAAACGCTCCTGCTGTCTTTCCCAGGCCTGCATCACCCTTTTTTGCACACTGGCTGAAGATTCTCCAAGGTCTTTGGAAGACAGGTCTTCATAGGATACTTCATCACATCTTACAAACAGGTCGATCCTGTCCAGGACCGGACCGCTCAGCTTATTCCGGTAACGGATGATCTCATTCGGGAAGCACCGGCACCTCGTCAGGTCCGGATAATATCCGCAGGGGCAGGGATTAGCTGCCGCGATCAGCAGAAAATCCGCTGGAAAGGTAAGCGTTCTTTCGAACCGGGTCAGCTGGATCTCATTGGTCTCAAGAGGGATCCGAAACTTCTCGATCATATCTCTTCCGAATTCCGGCAGCTCATCAAGAAATAGTACTCCATGATGGGCCAGTGAGATCTCTCCCGGTTTTGGGATCCTCCCTCCTCCGAACATGCCTGCAAAGGTCACCGCGTGGGAGGGAGCGCGGAAGGGGCGGTCCCGGATCAGACTGAACCTCTTGCTTAAAAGACCTTTTACACTGTAGACCATAGTTGTTTCGATCATCTCTTCCAACGTCATAGGGGGCATGATCCCTGGCAGACAGGAGGCCACCATAGACTTGCCAACACCAGGGGGCCCATCCAGGAAAAGATTATGAAAACCTGCTGCAGCGATCTCCAGAGCTCTCCTGGCATTTTTCTGTCCTCTGACCCGGGACAGGTCACCCACCAGCCGGAATGAAGAAAAGAGAGCCGGATCAGGAGTATCATCCTCCTCCTCTCCGGGCTCCCGGTCCGTGTATTCCGGTGCCTGCCCTCCGGACAGCCAGGCAGCAAGCTCTGTAATGTGGGTGATCCCAACGATCCGGATATTTTCGATCACAGAAGCCTCTCTGACATTTTCCGCAGGCACAACACAGCAGCTATAGCCCCTATCTCTGGCTTCTTTTACGATTGGAAGAACACCGGGAAGAGCAGACAGGCTTCCGTCCAGCGCCAGCTCACCAACAAAGACCATATCCCTTACCCGCTCCTGGAAAACGATGCCCAGAGATACAAACAGAGCCACCGTGATCGCCAGGTCAAAACCGGTCCCGTACTTCTTGATATCTGCAGGCGCAAGATTTACCGCTACTCTCCTGGGCGGCAGGATATATCCTGAGTTCTTCATCGCCGTGCGGACTCTCTCCTTTGCCTCCTTTACTTCACTGGACAGGAGCCCGATCATCATAAAGACAGGCAGGCCGCTGCTGATATCGGCCTGGACCTCTACCAGGGTACCCTCTACGCCCTGTACCATACCGCTTACTGTTTCTGCAACCATAACTGAACATCCCCCGTTTCTGTTCTTCCTACAAAATTCCTGTTATTAACTGTATTACCATATAATGTATATTTATGGTAATAATTGTATATCATATCCTCAGGAGCATTTCAAGTATTAATTAAAAAAAGAGAGCACAGGGACCGGTGCCTCACGACAGGGTGAGGAATCGGTTCCTATGCTCTTAAGATCTGTCAGGATGATCGGAATAAAATATCAGTCGTTACTATCCAGCATTTTCTTTAATTCATTCATGAAAGTCGGCACATCTTTAAATTCCCGGTAGACGGAAGCAAAACGTACATAGGCAACCTGCTCCAGATTCTTCAGATGCTCCATGACGATCTCGCCGATCTGACGGCTCTCAATCTCCTTGTATTCCAGATTAAACAGTTCATTCTCAATCTGGTTCACAGTCTCCTCAATCTTCTCAACGGATACCGGACGCTTATGGCAGGCCCGCATAATTCCGGAGAGGATCTTGGACCGATCATAAGGTTCCCGTGTCTGGTCTTTTTTTATGACCGTCAGGGGAAGGATCTCCACCCTTTCATAGGTGGTAAATCTCTTGTTGCACTCATCACACAGGCGACGGCGCCGAATGGATGAATTATCATCCGCAGGTCTGGAATCAATTACTCTTGTGTTATCTAATCCACAAAAAGGACACTTCATATTTCTCTCCGTTCTCTTTTCGCCAGTCACATGACCCGGTCCGTTTTTCCGGCGGGCCTGCAACCCTGATCAACTATCTCAGGTTAATTATAGCAGAAATGAGAGATTTTTAAAACAGGTATTCCGGGACTTCTCCCCAGGTCTTTTCAAGGATCCACCCGGCAATATCCTCATAAACCCGGTCAGCCTCTTCCTCATCCTGAAGAAAATGTCCCATCCCGGGGTACAGGATCAGGTCTGTATTGTGACCGCTGGCCTTCAGGCGGTCATAGATGGTCCGGCTGATGTTTCCCCGTTCACCCGTGGGATCCTCGCTGCCCGCCAGGATACATACCGGCAGGTCCTTGGACAGAGATGCGTACCATACCGTGGAGGATGTGACGGTGATCAGCTTAAGGATATCTTCCCTGCTACTGATGGTCATAGGAAAATCTGTCCTCTCACTCTCCGGCAAAAGACGCTCATCCGGCAGTACCCGGGTTTTCTCTCCGAGGATCCTCTTTGCTATGGCAGAAAGGATAACTTTACGGCGGACGAATCTACGCTTCCCGGCGGGACTGAGAAGGATCAGTCCGCTGACAGGTTCTTTTAAAGCAGCTCTTCGGGCGATCAGGGAACCAATCCCCTGTCCGCAGAGAAAGAGCGGCTGTTCCACATATTCTTTTCGGACATAGCGGATCAGCTTACGCACGTCCCTTTCCAGGCACAGCCAGCCTTCCTTGTGGGCAAACACCCCCTCCGGAGCTCCGTCCTTTGATTTTCCCTGGCCGATCCCGTCGCATCCGCATACCAGGATTCCCCGGTCGGTAAGATACTCCGTCAGTTGCTCATTCCCTTCCACACTGTCTCCAAGCTCCGGAACAAAGAAAAACACAGCATGGATATCGGCTTCCGGTTCATAAATGTAATATTGTATTCGGTTTGATCCATTGGAACTTCGAAAAGATCCCGTAAATTTCTGATATGGCATAATATGACACCTTCATTTCATTTTTAGGCTTTTAATAGCACGCCAATGACTATACTCGAAAAATGTGAACATTTTCAAGATATTTTCTTGCGTTTTTATTACAGAAAGAAAGCCGGAATCATCCGGCTTTCTGATCTCATATATGCTTTTTGTAATGATCTGCGCTAAAGGATCACCTTGGCAGGGCACTTGGCTGCGCAAGCCCCGCATTCCACACATTTTTCATAGTCGATGTGGGCAATATTGTCCTCGACAGTGATCGCGTCATACTTGCACTGTTTGGTGCACATCTTGCAGCCGATACAGCCTGTCTGGCAGGCTTCCTTGACCGGCTTACCGAATTCCCTGGAGGAACACTGTACCCGGTACTTGCGGCCGTAAGGGATCAGCTCGATCAGGTGTTTCGGACAGGTCGACACACATTTGCCGCAGGCAACACACTTTTCTTCATCGACAACAGCAATGCCGTTAACAACATGGATCGCGTCAAAGGCACAGGCCTTTACACAGCTTCCAAAACCGGTACAGCCGTAAGCACAGGTCTTAGGGCCGCCGCCGGGAACACTGATCGCGCTGACGCAATCCTCGATCCCGGAGTAATTATATTTACTCTTTGCCTTCTGGCAGTCGCCGGCGCACTTTACAAAGGCAACCATCTTGTCACCTTCCTCGGCCTCAACGCCCATGATCTCGGCAATCTTCTCTGCAACGGGAACTCCGCCAACCGGGCAGGCACCCACGTCCGCGTCGCCTGCTGCGATAGCCTTAGCCAGGGCGTCACAGCCGGCAAAGCCACAGCCGCCGCAGTTGTTTCCGGGAAGGACTTCTCTTACGGCAACTTCCTTCTCGTCAACCGGCACTTTAAACTTTTCGGAAGCGATACCAAGAAGGACGGAAATAACAAGTCCGGTTCCTCCAACGACCGCTGCCGCAAGGATAATACCACTTACACTCATTTTCCTTTCCTCCTGTTAAATGATACCTGAAAAACCAAAGAAAGCAATGGACATCAGCCCTGCAGTTGCCATGACGATCGGCATACCCTGCCAGGACTCGGAGATGTCATTGTATTCCATCTTCTCACGGATGCCGGCAAGGATCACGATCGCGATCGTAAAGCCAACGGAGATACCGAGCCCGTAAATGACAGACTCCAGGATACTGTACTTGTACTGAACCGCATTCAGCGCAACACCAAGCACTGCACAGTTGGTAGTGATCAGGGGAAGATAAACTCCCAGTGATTCATAGAGAGACGGAATGGACTTCTTCAGGAACATCTCCACAAACTGAACCAGCGCGGCGATGACCAGGATGAAGACGATCGTCTGCAGATAGGTAAGGTCTAAAGTTACAAGGATATATTTGTTGATGACTGCCGTGACAAAGGAAGCGATGACGATTACGAAGATAACCGCACCACCCATGCCGGCTGCCGTCTCTGTCTTTTTTGAGACACCCAGGAAAGGACAGAGACCCAGGAACTGGCTGAGCACTACGTTGTTGACGATGGCAGCGCCAATGATGATCAAGATCAATTCTTTCATGTTCTCTTCTCCTTTCTATTACACGTCTTTTTTGGGAGCAGTTTCCCCTGCCGGGGCTGCTTCCTTTGTATCTACAGAGGTATCAAAGAAACTCTTGCTGGCTCCACAGGGCTGACCACAGGTAGAACAATCTCCACAGCCTTCCGGCAGCTCTTTTCTTTCCTCTTTAGGCTTCCTGTTGTTGAGTCTGTTACGGATCGCAACGAGCCAGGACAGCACAAAGAAAGCGCCGGGGGCCAGAATAAAGATGGTAGCCGGAGTGTAGATGGATTCCGGAAGCACCGTAAATCCGAATATGCTTCCCGCACCTAAAAGTTCACGGACCGCACCGAGGATGGTCAGGGACAGTGTAAAGCCCAGACCCATACCGATTCCGTCAAAGAAGGATGCCATCGCTGCATTCTTGTTGGCGTAGGCCTCCGCACGTCCGAGGATGATACAGTTTACAACGATCAGAGGGATATATACTCCAAGTGCATCATTCAGACTCGGCAGATATGCCTGCAGGGCAAACTGCACGATCGTTACCAGAGATGCGATGATGACAATATAACCCGGGATCCTGACTCTGTCCGGAATAAAATCACGGAGCAGGGAAATGATCAGGTTGGAGAACATTAAAACCGCTGTGGTCGTAAGTCCCATGCCCGCACCGTTGATCGCGGAAGTTGTTACCGCCAGGGTAGGGCACATACCGAGGATCAGGACCAGGGTAGGGTTCTCTTTAATGATACCGTTATATAATCGTTCAGAAGGGCTGTTTGGTTTCATTTTTATTTCCCCCCTTCTATCGTCTTGAAATAAGCAATACAGTTGTTCATAAGACCGGTTACCGCCTTGGAGGTGATGGTCGCGCCGGAGATCGCATCGATCTTTGTATCATCCGATGCCCCGCTGCCGTCCTTCACCACGCTGAAGGAGTCCACCTTCTTGTCGGCAAACTGAGCTGCCCATTCTTCCTTGGTTGCATTCATTCCAAGTCCGGCAGTCTCTCCGATGGAAAGAACGGAGTAGCCGGTTACCGTGCCATCCGTCTTGATACCAACGGTAAGCTGGATATCTCCGCCGTAGCCCTTGGAGGTCGTAGCATCAAATATATAGCCTAAAGCTGCTCCGGAAGAATCCTTTGCAACAACAACGTTATTGATCATGTCACCGCCGTGGTCCTCCACGGTGTTGGCATCGTTAGCAGCGATCACTTTGGAAGCACTTTTTGTGCTGAAGCCTTCCAGATCTTCAAAAGCTGCTGCATCCGGGAAGACTTTCTTGTAAGCCTCCACCTGCTTCTTCTCTTCCTGCACCCGGATCGGCTCCTTGGTTATTCCATAGATGGCCCCGAGGGCAATACCTGCAACCAGTGTGATCACGACAAGTTTCAGACAATCTTTCACTAATGCATTCATCTATTTCTTCCCTCCTTTCCCGAAAGCGACAGGAACCGTGATCTTCTCGATCAGCGGAACCAGAAGGTTGGAGAAGATGATCGCATAGGATACACCTTCAGAGGAACCTCCGAAGATACGGAATAAGCCGGTCAGGATTCCCAGGCAGATACCAAAGATGATCTTTCCGTTCGGTGTGATCGGAGAAGTGACATAGTCTGTTGCCATGAAGAAGGCTCCAAGCATCAGGCCGCCGCCAAACAGATGGGCAGCAAGATAATTCATGTCAAATCCATGTCCGCCGAACAGAAGGACGAAGATTGCCAGGGTCACAATATAGGTAAAGGGGATCCTCCAGTCGATCACCTTTTTCCAGAGCAGATAAAGACCGCCCAGGATCAGGAGGATGGCTGAAGTCTCACCGATCGTACCGGCTGTTGTACCGATCAGCATGGCCTTGATGTCCACCGCTTCTCCCGCCTTGAGGGCAGCAAGGGGGGTGGCTCCTGTAGTTGCGTCAAATACCGTTCCGAATCCCTTTGCCGAGAAGTTCGTCATGATCCCTGCGAAGGAGATCAGCAGGAAACAGCGGGCTCCAAGAGCAGGATTCATAAAGTTCTGTCCTAAGCCGCCAAAAATCTGCTTAACGACGAGGATCGCAAAAACTCCGCCGACGATCGGGATCCAGAAAGGAACCTGGGGCGGCAGGTTTAAGGCAAGCAGCAGGCCTGTCAAGGCTGCAGAACAGTCGTGGATGGTGATCCTTTTATGCATGAAATGCTGCCATGCGTACTCCGTGATCACGCAGGTCGCCACACATAATACCGTGTTGATGATCGCGGTAATTCCGAAATTCCAGAAACCGAACAGCGTTGCCGGGAGGAGCGCGATGATCACATCCAGCATGATGCTGTGGGTCGTAGCCTTATCTCTCACATGAGGATTGGCTGATACATTATAAAAATCATTCATATCGTTCACCTCTCCTTATGCTTTTTTGCGTCTGCGAAGAGCCATCGCCTCACGGCGTCCGGTCTTCATGGACTGGGTGAGTCTGCGTTTGGCCGGGCAGATGAAAGAACAGCATCCGCACTCCACACACTCACATCCGTTCATATGGTCAAACAGTTCAAACTCTCCACGGTCCGCAAGCTCTGAGAGTTTTGTCGGCATAAGACCTGCCGGGCAGACGCTGACACAACGGCCGCACCGGATACAGTTGCCGGGCTCGCAGGCTGCAACCTCGTCTTTGGTAAAACACAGGAGGGACGAAAATGTCTTCCCGCAGGGAACGTCCAGGGTTCCCAGAGCCATCCCCATCATGGGCCCACCGGATATCACTTTCTCCGGTTTCGTCTTAAAACCGCCGGCTGCCTCCGCCAATTCTGCAGCGTTGGTTCCTGCTTTCACCTTAAAGTTGCCGGGATTGACGATCGCATCTCCGGTCACAGTGACAACTCTCTCGTAGAGAGGCTTGCCCAAAGTAACCGCCTCATGGATGGCGATCGCGGTAGCCACGTTATCAACAATGCAGCCTGCATCTGCAGGAAGCATACCGGAGTTGATCGCCCTGCCGGTCACCGCGTAGATCAGGGATCTCTCTGCTCCCTGAGGGTACTTGGTCTTCAGGGAAGCAACCTCAATCCTGGGCTCATCCTCGCACATTTTCTTCAGCTTGGCAATCGCATCAGGCTTATTATCTTCAATTCCGATCACACCCTTAGCGGTCGGGAAGAGGGACAGGATCAGATTCAAGCCGGAGATCAGCTGGTCCGGAATCTCCATCATGCAGCGGTAATCCGCCGTGATGTAAGGTTCACACTCTGCCGCGTTGATGATGATGGTATCGATCTTATCCGGCTCCTTGGGGGATAATTTCACATGGGTGGGGAAACCTGCTCCGCCCAGACCCACGATCCCGGCATCTTTCACGGCTGCGATAATATTGTCTCTTGTCAGTTCCTTAACCGGTTCAAAGGGTACCTGTTCGTACTCGCCGTCATTCTCTACAACAATGCAGGTCACTTTATTGCCGGAAACCGTCATTCGGTTCTCGATCTTCTTGACCTTGCCGGAAACAGAGCTGTGTATGTTCGCAGATACGAAACCTCCTGCCTCTGCGATCTTCTGTCCGACAAGAACCCGGTCATTCTTCTTGACGCAGGCCTTCGCCGGAGCGCCGATATGCTGGCTCAGCGGAAATACCAGATCGCCCTGGGGCAGGTACTCCTTGATCGGCTGATCCTTGCTCAACTCTTTCCCGTCGTAGGGATGGAGGCCACCTTTAAAAGTTAGTAGTCCCATAACTTTACCTTCTTTCTTTCCAATTCATACAAGCTGTCATATTTTAAAAATTATCTAAAAAAAATATTACAGTTGCCTGTAGACCATCATAATAATATACGAAAAAAAAGCGAAAATCAAGAACGATTAATCAGGTAACAATTCTTGGTCTTCACTTTTTCTCATCTCATTAAAAACATATTCAGAATCTCCTCATCGTGTAATCCCGTCAAGGCCATCCCGGTCCTCGTCCGGACTCACGACTTCCACGACCAGCTTGTGGGGAAGACAGACGATATTCTCTCCTCTCCTGCCGATCGGTGCATGATGCACACAGATCTTATCCGGACAGTCGGCTTCCGTGACAGAAGCCTTCCCATCCCGGATCATCAGGGTATTGGACCAGTCCTTATCCCCCAGCAGGATCTTGTTGTTCCGGTCCAAAGGATACCTGCCCTGCTCTTTTCCATCCACAGTAACCAGAAGGACCGCCTTGGTCCCCCCTGCTCCGCCGCCTCCTCCGTAATAGAGGAACCTTGCCGCGAACAGCAGGCCTGCAATGGCCAAAAGAACAAGGATCAGGATGATATCCAGATTCTTCCTAGTTGAATCCGATCCATTTCTGGGCAATCTTATAACCTCCCATTGAGATCTTATGAGTCAGCCTTCCGTGGGATTTCATCAGTTTGCCAAAGACCGTTTTCTTGATCGCTTCGTGGGCATTAGGTGAATGTTTCTCCAGATACTCCCAGAGGTCATCCCTCATCTCGTCCGCTTCCTGTGTATCCTTCTTCATCAGCAGGACGGAAGTGACTGTCTGGATGGTCTCCAGATAATGAAGCATGTAATTCCGAAGCGTATCGCAGGAGAAAGATCCTTCATGTTTGGCGAAGGTGTCGATCATTCTCTTGTTCACCCGGATCTGCTGGTCGATCCTGGAGATCATTACCGCCTCGTTGACTGACTGGTCTTCTCTGCCGATAAAATAATGGTAAAAATCCACGTCCAGGTAGTACATTTTCTTCACGTAGGGGAAGGGTTCATACACAAACAGGTTGTCAACATAAAATGTATGTTTCGGCAGTTCAAATCCACAGTCTTTCAGGAGCTGGGTCCTGTAGATCACGGAATGCATCAGAATATTCTGGGACACACCGAAAGTACCGACTTCCTCCCAGCCAAAATAACGATCCTGGGGCAGGATACCGTGATAATGGATCACTTTTTTCCGGGTAACTCCTACCTTATCATAGATGTAGTTGGAGATCAGCATATCCAGAGGGATTTCCTCCTTCACCGCCTCCCGCAGAAAGTCAAGGATCTGCTGATAGGCCTCCGCGCCAACCCAGTCATCACTGTCAACCACTTTATAGAAATATCCGGTTGCATTCCTGAGTCCGGCGTTCACTGCCTCACCATGTCCTCCATTCTCCTGGTGGACTGCCTTGCAGATCCCGGGATATCTGGCTTCATACTCATCCGCGATCTGCGGAGTTTCGTCTTTGGAACCGTCGTCGACGATCAGGATCTCCACTTCGTCACCGCCCGGAAGTAAACTTTCGATGCAGTTCCTCATATAATCCATGGAATTGTAGCTTGGAATCGCTATAGAGAGTAGTTTCATAGATACTTCCTCCTTATTTCTCGAATCCTCTGTATATCACTTCATCTCTTCCGGGTCCGTTGGAAACGATGGTAATCGGATAGCCGATCTGTTCCTCGATAAATTCAATATAGTTTCTGCAGTTCTCCGGGAGATCTTCATAGTTCCTGATTCCCCGGATGTCACATTTCCATCCCGGCAGAGTTTTGAGCACTGGTTTTGCCTTCTCAAGCTGCCAGGTTACAGGAAATTCAGTGGTAACTTCACCATCAATCTCATAACCGACGCAGACAGGGATCTCATCGAGATATCCGAGTACATCTACCACGGTAAATGCCACATCAGTGGTACCCTGCAGGCGGCATCCGTACTTGGAAGCAACACAATCAAACCAGCCCATTCTTCTGGGACGGCCTGTGGTTGCGCCGAACTCTCCGCCATCTCCGCCTCGTACACGAAGCTCCTGCGCCTCATCCCCGAAGATCTCGCTGACGAAAGCACCGGCCCCCACTGCGCTGGAGTAAGCCTTCACTACAGTGATGATCTTCTCGATCGCGTAGGGCGGGATACCTGCACCGATCGCTCCGTAGGAAGCAAGGGTGGAGGAAGATGTGACCATCGGATAGATACCATGGTCGGGGTCTTTCAGAGTACCCAGCTGACCTTCCAGCAGGATCTCCTTTCCCTCTTTCAGAGCCTGGTCCAGGTAGAGGGATACATTACATACATAAGGCTCTATCATATCCCTGTATTCCACCAGGGTCTGATATAACTCGTCCGCATCGATCTGCGGTTTATGATACAGGTGGTCAAGAAGAACATTCTTCTGCACGAGGACTCTTTCGATCTTCTCTTTCAGGGCCTCCTCACCGGAGAACAGCTCGCTCACCTGGAAACCGATCTTGGCATATTTATCCGAATAAAAAGGAGCAATTCCGGATTTGGTGGATCCGAAGGACTTGCCTCCTAACCGTTCTTCCTCATACTGGTCGAATAAAATGTGATAAGGCATGACGATCTGAGCCCTCTCGGAAACCAGGATCCTGGGCTTGGGAACTCCCTGGCTGACGATCTCCTCAATCTCCTTTACAAGGATCGGAATATTGAGGGCCACACCGTTTCCGATGATACAGGTTGTATGGTCATAAAACACTCCCGAAGGAAGTGTATGAAGAGCAAATTTACCATAATTATTGATGATTGTGTGGCCGGCATTCGCACCGCCCTGGAAACGAATGATAATATCAGAATTCTCTGCAAGGGAATCCGTGATCTTACCTTTTCCTTCATCTCCCCAATTCGCGCCAACAATCGCTTTTACCATGAGTGATTCCTCCTAGCTTTGTCTCTGTAAGTTCGTGCTTGTCTACACATTAAAATTGCACAACATTTTAATTATATAATAAAACGCATGAATAGTAAAGTCTGATCCATCCCGGCAAAAAGCCGGACATAGCCGGCCGGCATTTACAGAAGGCCGGACTTTTTCGCCAGTCTGACCAGGGCTCCTCCCTTGGGGAAGCCACGAAGTTCTTCCTCCGTGACACCTTTCAGCTTCAGTTCCATCACAAAGTAAACCATGACCGCGAAGACGACACTGCACAGCATACCTGCCATGATGATAACCCGGATCGGCAGATAGGCCGCAAAGGCTTTCATCAGGATGAAGTCCATTCCCTGATAGAACACATAGCAGAAAACGCCCATAACCAGGGCTGACAGGAAGGGGATGATAAAAGTCTTTTTCCATTCCTGTCGGTAGTGTATATGTTTTCTGACAGCCATATTATTAAGCACACACATGATGAAAGAATAAAACATGCTGGCAAAAACGAGTGCATAAAGATCAAGATCCGTAAAATATAACAAGGGTGCCAGCAGCAGGATATGGGCCAGCAGGGATGTCGCTGCATTACGCAGAGGGATATTCACCTTGCCGATGCCCTGGAGCACGCCGTTGGATACCGTGGATAAACTGTAAAAGACAATGCTGATACAGCCTGTCTGCAAAAGAGCTACCGCGATATCTATGGTTGCCCTCTGCGGGAAAAGCACCTCCATGATCGGGCGGGCAAGCACAGCCATGCCGATCGCAGAAGGGATTGCGATCATCATGGTAAAGTGGATCGCGCTTCTGACATGTCCGCTGCATTTCTCATAATCTCCAAGGGTGTAGCTGCCGGACACTGCCGGGATCATAGCGGTGGACATGGAGTTGGCCAGGGCTACCGGGACGTTGATCAGCACCCAGTATTTCCCGGAAAATACACCATAGAGCTCTGCCGCAAAGGAGGCCCCAACCCTCTTAAAGTCCATCACATCCATGAATAGGGTCTGGTCGATCACCGGATTAATGTTGTAGACAAAGGTACTTAAGATCACCGGTGTCACCATCAGGATGATCACTTTAAAAATCTGGCCGGTGGAACTTTCCACACCGGAAGTATCCCTGTTTCTTCGTTTCCGGAAGAAGGAAATGTTGAACAGGTACAACATCAGCATAAACAGCAGGCCGATCAGCACACCGGCTCCGATACCGGCCGCACTTCCCATCGCACCAAAGACCGGAACCTTCTCCGGATCGCCGCCGGCGAAAAGCCGGATGAAGAGAATTGCCGCACCGATGCTGACGATCGCATTGGCAATCTGTTCCACGATCTGGGATATGGATGTCGGCATCATGGTCCCGTGTGCCTGGAAATATCCCCTTAACACTCCCAGAAATCCTGAGAAGAAAACCGTCGGAGCCAGGATCCGGAGAACCGGGATCGCCTTGTACTGACTCTCAGGGATAAAGAAGGGGGCGCCGAAGAAAGTGATCAGGCTGGCAATGCCTCCCACAAAGAACACGTACATGAGGGCACAGCGGAACACCTTATGAGCTTCCCGGTACTGTTTCAGTGCCAGCTTTCCGGACACGACCTTTGATACTGCCATAGGGATCGAGTAGGAAGAAATCAGCAGGATCATGGTATAGATATTCACGGCTATGCCGTAATAGCCATTTCCTTCGTCACCGATGATGCTGGTGACCGGACTGCGGTATAATACGCCGATGATCCTTGTAATGATACCCGCTACCATCAGGATCGACGCCTGTGTCAGAACATTGTTGTTATCGGACCGGCTGTCCATCTTGCCAAACTCGTCCAAAACTTCTCCACCTTTCTTTTGCTGTCTGTTTTTTATACATTGATCTCCGCGGTGAGGCCGAGGATCTGCCGATTCTGATCAAGGACCGGCTGCACATGCTCCCTGATGAATTCTTCTGTCTGGGCAGGGGCTCTGCCGACAAAATTCTCAGGTTTCATGATCGCATTCAGCTGGTCGATCGTCAGACCGAAGGCCGGATCCGCTGCGATCCGCTCGAGCAGATCATTGTCCTTGCCCTCTTCCTTGACAACCTTGCCGGCTGCCATGGAATGCTGGCGGATCCTCTCATGAAGCTCCTGACGGTCTCCGCCTGCCTTTACGGCATCCATCATGATGTTCTCGGTTGCCATGAAAGGCAGCTCCTTCATCAGATGGGCCTCGATGACTTTGGGATATACCACAAGCCCATCTACCACGTTCAGATAAAGATCCAGGATCCCATCGATCGCCAGGAATCCTTCCGGTATGGATAATCTCTTGTTGGCGGAATCATCCAGGGTCCTCTCAAACCACTGGGTAGCAGCCACGATCTGCGGATTTATGGTGTCCGCCATCACATAGTTAGCCAGAGAAGCGATCCTTTCGCTCCTCATAGGGTTCCTCTTGTAGGCCATGGCAGAGGAACCGATCTGGTTCTTCTCGAAGGGCTCCTCAATCTCTTTCAGATGCTGGAGAAGCCGGATATCATTGGAAAACTTATGGGCGGACTGGGCAATGCCGGCCAATACATTGAGCACCCGGCTGTCCACCTTTCTGGAATAGGTCTGGCCGGAAACCGGATAA